>NZ_JAMYSC010000001.1:0-345658 GCF_040321755.1 Mesorhizobium sp. M0276
CCCCCGCCCCTCGCCCCCAACTCTCCCCCCCTCCCCCCCCCCTCCCCCGCCCCCCCCCCCCCCCCCCCCCCCCCCGCCATCTCTTGTGGCGGTGACATGAGCACGACATCCATTCTGCAGACGGCTTCCATGGCCGGCCACCGCGCCGGCCGGCTTGTCGTCGGCTTGTTGTCGCTGATCGTGTTTCTTGCCGTCATGGCAGGGCCGGATCAGGCCCTCGCCCATGCCGCGCTGATCAAGACCGATCCGGCCGACGGCGCAGTGCTGGAACAGGGGCCGGCACAGTTCTCGCTCACCTTCAGCGAGCCGGTCTCGCCCCTGGTGCTGACCCTTGTGCGGCCCGATGGCACGCCAGTTCCGCTGACTGCCTTCCGTCTCAACGACCAGACGGTCGAAATCGACAACCCGCAGGGGCTCGCACCCGGCACGCATGTCTTGAGCTGGCGCGTCATTTCCGCCGACGGCCATCCGGTCGGCGGCTCCCTGCTGTTTTCCATCGGCGCGCCAAATGCGCCGCCGGCGGTGTCCGAAGCTGTTGACTGGTCGCTGCGATCGGCGATCTGGGTCGGCAAGGTCTTTCTCTACATCGGGCTCTTGCTCGGCGTCGGCGGCGCCTTTGCCCTCGCCTGGCTGGCCCGGGATGCCCACGCGGGACAGCGCTTCATCGCGGCTGCAATCTTGGGCGGGTTGATCGCGGCACCGCTGTCGCTCGGCTTGCAGGGGCTTGATGCGCTTGGGGCACCACTCTCCCGCCTGGCGCAACCGCTCATCTGGCGGATCGGGCTGGGCACCAGCTTCGGCTGGACAGTGCTGGTCGCACTGATCGCCCTGGGGCTTGGCCTGCTGTCGCTGGCCGGACCGCGCGTGGCATCCAGGCCATTTGCCATGGCCGGGTTGGCCGGGGTGGGTGTCGCGCTTGCTGCCAGCGGCCATGCCAGTGCCGCCGAGCCGCAATGGCTGACGCGGCCAATGGTGTTCCTGCACGGCGTTGGCATTGCCTTCTGGGCCGGCGCGCTGGTGCCACTCGGATTGGCGCTAAACGGGCAATCGGCGGAGGCCGCGCCATTCCTGCGCCGGTTTTCTAGGCTGATCGTGCCGGTAGTGGCCGTGCTAGCCGCTGCCGGTGTCGTACTTGCCGTCATCCAGGTGCAAACGCCCTCGGCGCTGGTCAACACCGCCTATGGCTGGCTGCTGTTGGTCAAGCTCGGGCTGCTGGTCTTTCTCTTCACGCTCGCCGCCCTCAATCGCTGGAAACTCACTGCGGCGGCCGAGGCCGGATCGACGCAGGTGCAACGCAGGCTCTCTCACTCGATCGGCGTCGAACTGCTGATCGTGCTGGCTATCTTCGGCGTGGCCGCGGGCTGGCGTTTCACGCCGCCGCCACGGGCACTGGCGATCGCCGCGGCGCAACCGGCCTCGGTTCACATCCATGCGCTGCAAGCGATGGCCGATCTCAGCATCACGCCCGGCCATGCCGGACCAGTTGTCGCGTCGATGATCATCATGACCGGCGATTTCGGACCGCTCGACGCCAAGGAGGTGACGCTGGTGCTGTCGAAGCCCGATTCCGGCATCGAGCCGCTGAAGCGCGCGGCGACCAAGCCCGGCGACGGCAGCTGGCGTGTCGACGACCTCATCATCCCGGTGCCCGGCCGGTGGACGGTGCGCATCGACATCCTGGTCTCGGACTTCGAGATAGTGAAGATCGAGGCGCCCGTCGACATCAGGCCGTGGCCGCCAGGCGCTTCAAGGCCATCTGCTGCAACACAATTCGGCGAGGCGGTTGACGCGGCGCGAAAGGCCCGTCAATCATCCCCGCAAAATCGCGGGCTCCAACCAACAAGATCCGAAAGCAGGGAAGAAACGATGGAAAAAGCCGAAATCGGTCTGATCGGCCTTGGCACGATGGGCTCCAACCTGGCGCTCAACATCGCCGAGCACGGGCATCGCATCGCCGTCTTCAACCGCACCAAAGCGCGCACCGACGCTTTCGTCGAGAATGCCGGCGCGCTCAGGGATATGGTCGTGCCTTGCTACAGCCTGGAAGAGCTTGCCGCCGCGATCCGGCCGCCGCGCCCGATCATCATCATGGTGCTGGCCGGCAAGCCGGTCGACGAACAGATCGCCGCCTTGCGCGGCGTGCTGTCGGCCAACGACATCGTCATTGATGCCGGCAACGCCAATTTCCGCGACACGATGCGGCGCTTCTCGGAGCTTTCCGGCTCGGGTCTCACCTTCATCGGCATGGGCGTGTCCGGCGGCGAGGAGGGCGCGCGCCACGGACCGTCGATCATGGTCGGCGGTACTGAGGACTCCTGGAAACGGGTCGAGAAGGTGCTGACCGCGATCTCCGCCAAGTTCAAGGACGAACCCTGCGCGGCATGGCTCGGCACCGACGGCGCTGGCCATTTCGTCAAGACCATCCACAACGGCATCGAATATGCCGACATGCAGATGATCGCCGAGATCTACGGCATCCTGCGTGACGGCTTAGGCATGGGACCGAAGGACATCGGTACGGTGTTTTCCAACTGGAACAAGGGCCGGCTCAATTCCTACCTGATCGAGATCACCGCCAAGGTGCTGGCTGCTGATGATCCCAAGACCGGCAAGCCGGTGGTCGACATCATCCTCGACCGTGCCGGCCAGAAGGGCACCGGCAAATGGTCGGTCATCGAGGCGCAGCAGCTCGGCATTCCGGCGACCGCGATCGAAGCGGCGGTGGCGGCGCGCGTGCTGTCGTCGATCAAGGACGAGCGACTGGCGGCGGAAAAGGCCTATGGCAATATCGGTGTGACCAGGATTTCCGGTGACAAGGACGCTCTGCTCAAGGATCTCGAACTGGCGCTATTCGCCGGCAAGATATCAGCCTATGCGCAAGGTTTCGCTGTGATGAGCGGCGCCTCCAAGGAATTCAACTGGAACCTGCCGATGCCGACCATCGCCAAGATCTGGCGCGCCGGCTGCATCATCCGCTCGCAGATGCTCGACACCATGGCGGAAGCCTTCAGCAATGGCGGCGCCTCGACCAATCTTCTGATGGCGCCGGCCTTCATCTCATTGATGCAGGAGGCGCATCCCTCGCTGCGTCGTGTCGTGGCACGGGCATCGGAGGCCGGTTCGCCGGTGCCGGCGCTGTCTTCGGCACTTGCCTATTTCGACAGTTACCGCCAGGGCCGCGGCACCTCGAACCTGATCCAGGCTCAGCGCGACTTCTTCGGCGCGCACGGTTTTGAACGCATCGACGATGCGGGCGCGTTCCACGGGCCGTGGGGCAGCGGAGCGGCTGGCTAGCATCGCGGGTTAGGCGGGCACTGGCGAGCTGAACGCCTGGACGTCGCCGGCGACGACAAGGCTCTGCAAAGAGCCTGGTGCGGCGCCGCCAATCAAGCCGAGCACCGAGCGGGCAAGTTCGGAGCCAGCCAGCCGGAAATTCTCGTTGACGACCAGCAATTCCCTTCGGAACAGGTGCAGCAGGTCCGACGACTGCTTCGATACGACATCGACATCGCGGCCGAGCTTGAGACCGGCATCTTCGATGCCGGCGACAATGGCCAGCGTCGCCGCGGCGGCGCTGCTGACGAAGCCGTCCGGCCTGACATCACGGCGCATCACCTGAGCCGTCCTCATCCTGATCTGCTCGATCGTATGATCGATGGAAACGGTGTTGAACGGAATTTCGCTGGCGCCGACCTCGCTCAGCGCATCGGCGAAGCCGTTCAACGTATGGCCATAGTAGGTCAGTCCGGGCGGTGGCGACAGAAGTGCCAGCCTTCGCCGACCAATGCTCGCCAACCGGCGCACGGCCGCACTCGCGAACGCATGGTTGTCGAAGTCATGGTAGGGGTGGACGAGGCCCATGTCGGTGCGGCCATGCGTGGCAAAGGGCATGCCGTGCTCCAGCATGTAGCGGGCGCGTGGATCGTTGGGCTGGGTGCGTGAGATGATGACGCCGTCGGCCGAGCCGGTCTCGACCAGATAGCGGATCGGCTCCATCGGATCCTGCGAGCGCGAATAGGGCGTAACGATCAGGTGATAGGGCGTTTCGGCGAGCACTTCCGAAACGCCGTAGATGATATCCGAGACGAAGCTCATGATCTCGCGATCGGTGTTGAGCACAAGGCTGATGACATTGGTCCGGCCGGTGCGCAGGCGCACGCCAGCGCGGTTCGGCCGATAGCCGATCTGCTTGGCAACGAGTTGGACGCGGCGCCTGGTTTCGGCGCCGATTTCCGGGGCATCCTTCAGGGCGCGCGACACCGTGGTGACGCCGAGCCCGGTCATGAAGGCAAGCGTTTTCAGCGTCGGTCGCCCCTGCGCCGACGCTTCCTCGTTCCTTTCCGTACGCCGTCTGTCCATTCGTCCCGCCCGTCAGGCGCATAGCAGCCGTAGGCCGAGCCGGCAATCGTCGTCATTGCGATGCGGTATGCGTTCCAGCCCAGCGGAGCTTCAATATACTGAAACGTTACAGATTGCCAATGTCGAGATGCCGGCCACTCGTGGCGAGGTAGACGCTCGCTTTGCGAAACTCTTGGGAATCCAGAAGAAAATCGCCTTCGCCATCGTTTTTTGCCGGCTCTTACCCACCATTTTGGCATTTTGCACCGCAGCAAGCCATGTTGCAGTGCACATGCTCAGGCGAATTTGTTCGTCACTCGAAAAAATGTGGAACTCGCATGGTTCATGGGGTTGCGCAGACCGCGCAATTCCCGTATCGAAAATCTGTAACGTTTCAGATTCTGGGAGGAACCGAAATGCGCTATAAACTTTTGACCGCTGCGCTGGCGGCGACAGCCGCACTGCAGTTCGCTGGTCCGGCCGCCGCAACCGACCTGGAGGTCACTCATTGGTGGACTTCAGGCGGTGAGGCCGCGGCTGTCGCCGAGCTCGCCAAGGCTTTCGACGCCACCGGCAATCACTGGGTCGACGGCGCCATCGCCGGCTCCGGCGGCACGGCGCGGCCGATCATGATCAGCCGCATCACCGGTGGCGATCCGATGGGGGCCACCCAGTTCAATCATGGCCGGCAGGCTGAAGAGCTGGTTCAGGCCGGCCTGATGCGCGACCTCACCGATGTCGCAACCAAGGGCAAGTGGACGGAAGTCGTGCGGCCGAAGAGCCTGCTCGACAGCTGCACCATCGACGGCAAGATTTATTGCGTGCCGGTCAACATCCATTCCTGGCAGTGGCTGTGGCTGTCGAACGAGGCCTTCGAGAAGGCCGGCGTGCCATTGCCGAAGGACTGGAATGAATTCGTTGCTGCGGCGCCCGCGCTGGAGAAGGCGGGCATCATCCCGCTCGCCGTCGGCGGACAGGCCTGGCAATCCTCTGGCGCCTTCGACGTGCTTCTGGCAGCGGTCGGTGGCACAGACACCTTCCTCAAGGTCTACAAGGACAAGGACGCGACTTTTGCCGCCGGGCCAGAAGTAGCCAAGGTCTTCAAGGCTGCGGACGATGCCCGCAAGATGGCGAAGAACACCAATGTGCAGGACTGGAACCAGGCGACCAACCTCGTCATCACCGGCAAGGCCGGCGGCCAGATCATGGGCGACTGGGCACAGGGTGAGTTCCAGGTTGCCGGCAAGACCGCAGGCAAGGACTATACGTGTCTGCCAGGACTGGGGCTGAATGAAGTCATCGCCACAGGCGGCGACGCGTTCTACTTCCCGCTGCTGAAGGATGCCGACAAGTCCAAGGCGCAGGAGGTGCTGGCCGAAACGCTGCTCGATCCCAAGACGCAGGTTGCCTTCAATCTCAAGAAGGGTTCGCTGCCGGTACGCGGCGACGTCGATCTCAATGCCGCGAACGACTGCATGAAGAAAGGCCTCGCGATCCTCGCCAAGGGCGCCGTCATACCGTGGACGGACCAGTTGCTTTCACAAGACACCCAGAAGCAGAAGGAAGATCTCTTCGCCGAATTTTTCGCCAAGCCGGACTTGACCGTGGAAGAGGCGCAGAAGCGCTTCGCCGCCCTCATCGCTTCGGCGGACTGACGTTGAAGTCTACTCACCTCGCTCCCGGCCGTAACAGGGCCGGGAGCAGACCGTCCTTACCCAGCCGGCTGACGACATGAGCAAGAGCGAACGCCCCAACCCGCTGTTCCGCAACCTCAATGCGAAGGTCGCCTCGATCCCGATGATCCTAACCGCGATGGCGGTTTTCGTCGGCGGTACCGTTTGGACGGTGCTCTACTCCTTCACCAATTCGAAGCTCTTGCCGCGGCTGAATTTCGTCGGGCTTGACCAATATTACCGGCTGTGGGCGACGCCACGCTGGCTGATCTCGATCGAGAACCTGCTAATCTACGGCGCGATCTCACTGGTGTTCTCACTGGTCGTCGGCTTCCTCCTTGCCGCGCTGCTCGACCAGAAGATACGCTTCGAGGACACGTTCCGGACCATCTTCCTCTATCCCTTTGCGCTCTCGTTCATCGTTACCGGCCTAGTATGGCAGTGGCTGCTCAACCCGGACTTCGGCATTCAGCATGTGGTGCGGGGGCTGGGCTGGGAGAGCTTCAGCTTCGACCCGCTCTACAATTCCAGCATCGTCATCTACGGCATATCGATCGCGGCACTCTGGCAAGGCACAGGGCTCATCATGTGCCTGATGCTGGCGGGATTGCGTGGCATTGATGAGGACATCTGGAAAGCCGCGCGGGTGGATGGGATACCGATGTGGAAAACCTATCTGTTCATCGTCATCCCGATGATGCGGCCGGTCTTCATCACCACGCTCGTCATCATCGCGTCCGGCATCGTGAAGGTCTATGATCTCGTCGTGGCCCAGACCAGCGGCGGCCCGGGCATCGCCTCCGAAGTGCCTGCCAAATACGTCTATGACTATATGTTCTTCGCCCAGAACCTCGGCCAGGGTTTTGCCGCCTCGACCATGATGCTGCTTTCGGTGGTGATCGTCATCGTGCCTTGGGCCTATCTCGAATTCGGGCGGCGCAAATGAACATGGCAAACACCACCGCTGAAACAAGCATTGCCGCTGGCACGCGCCAGGACATCTTCGGTCCCTACGGCCCGAAGCCGCGCCGCATGATTTCGCGCCGCAACATCTTTCTCTACGGCACATTGTTTGTCATGGCGGCCTACTACCTGTTGCCGCTCTATGTGATGATCGTCACCTCGCTCAAGGGCATGCCGGAGATCCGGCTCGGCAACATCTTTTCGCCGCCACTCGAGATCACCTTCGAGCCTTGGGTCAAGGCGTGGTCGACCGCCTGCACCGGCCTCAACTGCGACGGGCTTTCGCGCGGCTTCTGGAATTCGGTGCGCATAACCGTGCCATCGGTGCTGCTGTCGATCGCCATCGCCTCGGTGAACGGTTACGCGCTGGCCAACTGGCGCTTCAAGGGCGCCGACACATTTTTCGTCATCCTGATTGTCGGCGCCTTCATCCCTTACCAGGTGATGATCTATCCGATCGTCATCATCCTGCGCGAGATCGGCCTCTATGGGAGTCTCAGCGGGCTGGTGATCGTCCATTCCATTTTCGGCATGCCGATTCTGACGCTGCTTTTCCGCAATTATTTTGCCTCGATGCCGGAAGAGCTGTTCAGGGCGGCGCGCGTCGACGGGGCAGGCTTCTGGGGCATCTTCCTGCGGATCATGCTGCCGATGTCGCTGCCGATCTTCGTCGTGGCCATCATCCTGCAGGTGACCGGCATCTGGAACGACTTCCTGTTTGGCGTCGTCTACACCCGCCCCGATACCTATCCGATGACGGTACAGCTCAACAACATCGTCAACTCGGTGCAAGGCGTGAAGGAGTACAATGTCAACATGGCCGCCACCATCCTTACCGGGCTTGTGCCGCTCGTCGTCTACTTCATTTCCGGCAAGCTTTTCGTGCGGGGCATCGCCGCCGGCGCGGTGAAGGGATGACAGCCATGACAGCAACCAACGGCACCAGCGTTTCTATCCAAGACCTGTCGCTGAATTTCGGCGTGGTGACTGTCTTGGAGACGCTCAATCTCGATGTCGCCGAGGGCGAGTTCATCGTTCTGCTCGGGCCTTCCGGCTGCGGCAAGTCGACCTTGCTCAATTGCATAGCCGGCCTGCTCGACGTTTCCGAAGGCCGCATCTTCATCAAGGGCAAGAACGTCACCTGGGAAGAGCCCAAGGACCGCGGCATCGGCATGGTCTTCCAGTCCTACGCGCTCTACCCGCAAATGACGGTAGAGAAGAACCTGTCCTTCGGCCTGCGTGTCGCCGGCACGCCGAAAGACGAGATCGCCAAGCGCATCGCACGGGCCGCCGAAATCCTGCAGATCGAGCCGCTGCTGCAGCGCAAACCGGCGGCGCTCTCCGGCGGCCAGCGCCAGCGCGTGGCGATCGGACGGGCGCTGGTGCGCGATGTCGATGTTTTCCTGTTCGACGAGCCGCTCTCCAACCTCGATGCCAAGCTGCGGGCCGAGTTGCGCGTCGAGATCAAGCTGCTGCATCGCAAGTTGCAGAACACCATGATCTACGTCACCCACGACCAAATCGAGGCGATGACGCTGGCCGACCGTATCGCGGTGATGAAGGGCGGCGTCATCCAGCAGCTTGATGCGCCGCAGACCATCTATAACAGGCCGGTCAACCGCTTCGTCGCCGGCTTCCTCGGCTCACCGGCGATGAACTTCATCGACGGCCGCCTTGAAGACGCCGACGGCGGTTGGCGGTTCGTAGCTGACTCCCTCAAGATTCCACTCGGCACTTATGACTTTGCCGGTCCTCCAACGGCCGGCCCAGCCGTATTCGGTATCAGGCCCGAGCATGTCAGCCTGAACAGCGGCACGGGCTGGCCGTTCTCGACCGCCGCCAATGTCGAGGTGGTCGAACCGATGGGCTCCGACACGCTGGTCTGGCTGAAGCTTGCCCAGCAGAATTTCAGCGTCCGGGTGACCTCGGAGCGCTCGCCCAACAACGATGAAGCGGTGACGGTCGGCTTCGATCCGATGCGCGCTTCGCTTTTCGACACCGCAACCGGCACCCGCATCTAGCTCCCGAGAACCATTCTTCCAGCGACAATCCCAAGCAAAACGGACAGAGACGATGAACTGGTCATTCCAACTTTATAGCGCCCGCAATTTCCAGCCCTGGGAAGGTGTGCTCGCCACGCTCGGCAAGCTCGGCTACACGCAAGTCGAGGGCTTCGGAGGCGTCTATGATGATCCCAAGGCCTTTCGCGCTGAACTCGACAAGAACGGCCTCGCCATGCCGACCGGGCATTTCTCGATCGATGCGCTCGAAAACGATTTTGATGGCGTGCGCAAGATTGCCGACACGCTTGGCATCAAACTACTGATCTGCCCTTTTCTGATGCCCGATCAGCGGCCATCCGACGCGGCCGGCTGGCGCGGCTTCGGCGAGCGGCTGGCCAAGGTCGGCGACGCCGCGAAAAGGGCTGGCTACGGCTTTGCCTGGCACAACCATGATTTCGAGTTCAAGAAACTCGCCGACGGATCGGTGCCGCAGGATCTCATCCTCACGGCGGCGCCCGACATCAGCTGGGAGATGGACGTCGCCTGGGTGGTGCGCGGTGGCGATGATCCGCTGCCCTGGATCGATAAGCACGGCAAGCGCATCAGCGCCGTCCATGTCAAGGACATGGCCAAGCCGGGCGAGGGGCTGGATGAGGATGGCTGGTCGGATGTCGGCCATGGCATCATCGACTGGGCCGGCCTGATCAAGGTGCTGCGCGCCAAGACTGCCGCCCAATATTACGTCATGGAACAGGACAACCCCAACGACATCGAGCGCTTCGCCCGCCGCTCCATCGCAGCCGTCAAGACCTACTAGGAGCAATCAGCATGGCAAAGAAACTTGGCATCGGCGTCATCGGCTGCGGCAACATCTCGAAGGCGTATTTTTCACTGGCGCCGCTGTTTCGCGGCATTGAGATGCGCGCTTGCGCCGACATCAACATGGATGCGGCGAAGGCGCGGGCGAAGGAGTTCAAGCTGCGCGCCGAGACCGTCGACGGGCTGCTGAAGGCTGATGACATCGACATCATCGTCAACCTGACCATCCCGGCGGTGCACTACGAGGTGTCGAAGCAGATCCTCGACGCCGGTAAGCACGTCTATTCGGAAAAGCCGTTCGTGCTGTCGGTCGAGGAAGGACTCGACCTGAAGAAACGCGCCGAGGCGAAAGGCCTTCGCATCGGCTCGGCTCCCGACACATTCCTGGGCGGCGCGCATCAACTGGTCCGCGACTTGATCGACACCGGCAAGCTCGGCAAGATTACCAGCGGCACCTGTCACGTCATGGGCCACGGCATGGAGCACTGGCACCCCAATCCCGATTTCTTCTTCCAGCCAGGCGCAGGTCCGGTGCTCGACATCGGACCGTACTACATCACCAATCTGATCCAGCTGATCGGACCGGTGAAGCAGGTCGCTGCCTTCGCAACGACGCCGGCCAAGGAACGCACGATCAGTTCAAAGCCGCGCGCGGGTGAAAGGATTCCGGTCAACACGCCGACGACCATCCATGGCCTGCTGGAGTTCGAAAACGGTGCCGTGGTGACGCTCAACACCAGCTGGGACGTTTGGGCTCACGGCCATGCGCCGATGGAACTCTACGGTGAAGGGGGTACGGTGTTCGTGCCTGATCCAAACTTCTTCGGTGGCGACGTGCGCTTCACTAACTCGGCCAAGCCGGTCAAGAAGGTGCCGAAATGGTCGCATCCGTTCGGCGTTCCCAACGAAATGCATTCGCAAGGCATGATGGCCAATTACCGCACATCAGGCCTCGCCGACATGGCGGTGGCGATCGCGGAAGGCAGGCCGCACCGCTGCTCGATGGAACTGGCGCTGCATGCCGTCGATGTGATGACCGGCCTGCTGCGCTCCGGCGAAACCGGCAAGTTCGTCGCCATGCAGACCACCTGCGAACGGCCGGCCGCACTTGGCGTCAAGGAAGCGAAAGAGCTCTTGGCAAAGAAGAAGTAGGCAGCGCACCTCAACCCTCTCCCCGTTCCAACGGGGAGAGGGTAAGGGTGAGAGCGAAGCCTGCTCGCTGCGTTGCCGCGATGCCTGGCTTGCTTCCGTTTGAGGATTTTCCGATGCCCTACATGCCCGCCGAAACCCGCTACGAGAAAATGATCTACAATCGCTGCGGCCGCTCCGGCCTGAAGCTGCCGGCGATCTCGCTGGGGCTATGGCACAATTTCGGCAACGACACGCCGCACCGCACGAAGCAGGCGATCGCGCGCAAGGCCTTCGACCTGGGCATCACGCATTTCGACCTCGCCAACAATTACGGCCCGCCGCCCGGCTCGGCCGAGACCGCTTTCGGTGAAATACTGCGCACCGATTTCGCCGTCTACCGCGACGAGCTAATCATCTCGACCAAGGCCGGCTATGAGATGTGGGCCGGCCCTTACGGCGAATGGGGCGGGCGTAAATATGTGCTGGCCAGCCTCGACCAGAGCCTGAAGCGGATGGGACTCGACTATGTCGACATCTTCTATTCGCATCGTTTCGACCCGGATACGCCGCTGGAAGAAACCATGGGCGCGCTCGACCATGCCGTGCGCTCGGGCAAGGCACTCTATGCCGGCATCTCGTCCTACAATTCGCAGCGCACGCGCGAGGCCGCCGATATTTTGAAGCAGCTTGGCACGCCTTGCGTCATCCACCAGCCGAGCTATTCGATGCTGAACCGTTGGGTGGAGGACGACGGCCTGCTCGATACGCTCGAAGGGCTCGGCGTCGGTTCGATCGTATTCTCGCCGCTGGCGCAAGGCATGCTCACCAACAAATATCTTGGCGGTATTCCTAATGGCAGCCGCGCCTCTCAGGGAAAGTCGCTGAAGACAGCCTTCATCAACGACAAGACCATCGCCAGCATCAAGGCGCTCGACGCCATCGCCGGCAAGCGCGGGCAGACGCTGGCGCAGATGGCGCTGGCCTGGGTGCTGCGAAAGGGCAAGGTGACCTCGGCGTTGATCGGCGCCAGCCGGCCGGAGCAGGTCGAGGACTGTGTAGGCGCGCTCAAGGTGCTCGACTTCAGCGACGCCGAACTCGCCGAGATCGATACTTATGCGCGCGAATCCGACATCAATCTGTGGGCGGCTTCGGCCGAGCGCAAAGGTCCGTCGAGGAAGTAAACCCGCTCGATAAGCCGGCAAAACAAAAACGACGGGAACTCCCGCCGTTTTTCATGTGAACGCGAGATAGCCGTGGTTCAGGGCGTCTTCGGCTTCTGAGCCGTGCCCAGTCCCGCCTTGGGTTTTGCAGGCGCCGCCGGAGCAGAAGTTTTCATTTTGGCCTCGATCCAGCCGGTGTAATTGGCCAGCCGGGTGTAGATGCCATAGGCGTCCTTGTGGCCGCAGGCCGCACTGCCGTCCGCCGGGCCTTCGCCCCAGCTGACGACGCCGACCTGGACCGGGCCGCCGGTGCCGGTCATGAACAGCGGGCCGCCGCTGTCGCCGTTGCAGGCATCGCGCACGCCGCTGGTGGTGCCGGCGCAGATCATGTTGCCGGTCAGTGGGTCGGTCATGTCGGCGGCGATCGCATTGGCGGCCGCATCGATGCCTTTTTCCGAATAGCGCATACGGTGGGACAGATCGCCAAGTGCTGCCTTCAGGTCATGCGCATAGATGGCCTTGATGCCGCTGTTGCAGGCGGTGTTGGGCTCCAGATCGAGGTCGGCAACCATCAGTGTCGTCGGGAAGGTGCCATCCTGCATCTTGCCCCAGCCGGTGACCGTCGTCTTGCCGGTATCGGGCGTTGCGTCATGGGTGACCTTGATGGTCGGCGCATCGGCCGGTTCAGCAAGCCGGAGCAGGCCGAGGTCGTTGTCGAGAGTCTGCTCGCTGTAGCCTTCGTTGACGATAACCTCCACCACCTTGTGGCGTTTACCCTCGCTTAGATCGGTGGCGCCGGTCAGCACGGTGACGCTCTCCGGCGAAATCGGCCGGCCCTCGTCGTTGAGACAGTGTGCCGCCGTCAGCACCCATTGCGGTGCGATCAGGCTGCCGCCGCAGAACTGGGCATTGGCCTGCGAGACCGGGTTCTCGTCCAGCCTGTCGGTGGTGAGCAGCGCCACCTGAAATGGATAGGCGCCCTTTTCTGCCTGGTTGCCGCCATAGACGCGGTCGGCGCCGTCGGGGTTCTCCGCCGCGGCCTTCGCTCTTGCATCGGTCACCCTCTTCATTGGCGAAACCGCCGCTTCGGGCTTGGCGGCAGCTTCGTCCGCCTGCGTGGAGTTGGCGCCCGCAAGGGCGGCAGCGATGCCGAGCAACGACGCGGCGGCGATCGGCTTGAACCGATGGATAATGTGCACCTGAAATCCTCCTGAGACACGTTCCCGAACGAGCCAGCCCCGGTGCATGATCAACGAAACAGTCGCCGGCAAGCAGGCGTTGCTTCGCGGACCGCGTTCCCGTGCGGAACCCACTCAAAACCCTATAGCCCCCCACGGGCTACGTGGAAGCGATTTGTCATTCCAATGTTGTATTAATTTAGGCAATATATCTGTGCGGGGTGTCTTTGGCGGGGCCTTCGATAGACCGTATGGGGTGATGATCAGGTTCAGGCGCCGGTAATCAGGCCCGTTTTTCGGCTTCACCACGATCTCGACAATATTTCTATATCTTGATCCAGTCCTTGCTGACTTTTGGGAGAGTCTCACCATGACAAAACTGACAAACGTACTTATTGCGTCCGCATTGCTTTCCACCGCAATGTGGGCGGTACCGGTTTTCGCCGCCGATCCTGGCTCGGCCAGTGCCGGCAATGGCGAAAGCATGCGAGACGTGACTTCAGGCAACTACAAGCCAGGGCGGGCAAAGCCAATCGCGCCGCCGAAGCTGACTGACGAGGACAGCCGCGCCGCGCCGCTTGCTGACGAAGCAACGGCTGTCAAATCCTATGGCATCGTCGGACGGTCCGCCGATGGCAAGGAGATCAAGATCGAGCCGAGCGAAGCGCTGAGGGATCTTATCATCAAGGAACTGAATGCTCCGGCCAATGGAAAAGACGGGGCTGAGCGGAAGACCGAGGATCCGGATCTCGGCGAAGGCGAAGCCGGCCGCCAGGTTTTCGGCACCGACGATCGCGAGCAGGTCAAGAACACCAAGACCTATCCGTTCTCGGCGATAGGCTATCTCGAAGCCAAGTCGGCGAAGACGGGCAGTTATGGCAGCTGTTCGGCAACGCTGATCGGCCCGCGCACGGTGCTCACGGCGGCGCACTGCCTCTATAGCCATGAGGACAAGGACTGGCTCTCCGAGTATCTGTTCGTGCCAGGGCTCAATGGCAGCACCGCCGATGACGCACCATTCGGCGCCTTCGCCTTTGAAAGCACCTATGTGCTGCAAGGCTTCATCGACAACTACCAGGGCTATTATGGCTCCGTGATCCCGTGGGATCTTGGCATCATCACGCTGAAGGAGGATGTCGGCACCAACCTCGGCTGGCTGGGCTACGCCAACTATGACGATCTCGGCGACTTCACCGCCAACCTCGTCGGCTATCCCGGCGACAAGCCAATGGGTACGATGTGGAAGGCAAACTGCGAAGTGCAAGCCGAGAACATCGCCCCGGAATATTTCCAGTATGACTGCGACACGTTCCCGGGATCGAGCGGCAGCTCAGTTTATGCCTATGACAACAATTCCAAGCAGCGCATCATCACCGGCGTCAATGTGGCGGAAAGCCCCGACGCGAACACAGCCGTTCGCTTGAACGCTGCCAACATCCAGTGGATCAACAGCCTGTACAAATAATCGCTGCGCATTCGCAGTGGAAAGGCGGCGGAGCAATCCCGCCGCCTTTTGCTTGGCGGCACTTCCGCTGCGGTTCTCTTGCACGAGGCTGGTTCGCCGACTACGCTTGAACGGCCAAGAGGTAGGCATCCAAAGGGGTTTTGGGATGGCGCGGGTGAAGGTAGTGTTGGCGATCGCGGCCGCGTCGATGCTGGTCGCATTGATGCTTTCGCCAGCCTTCGCCGATCCGGCCGCCGCACCAGCCGCTGGCGTCTGGGCGGAACGGGTGCAGATCCTCTACCAGGCAGACACGCGCTCCGTGCTGCGCAGGACGGTCCGGGTGTGGGATTTCCATCCGGAAAAGGGACTCGACTTCGTCTGGGAGCCGGCGGCGGGCCAGTCGCCTGACCGGACGATTGCCGAAGACGGCACCATCAACGGCAGGGGTAGGCTGGTGTGGCGGGTGCGTGGCTCGGCCAGCTATGATCCCAAAACCATCTATTCCAGCTATTTCGGTGACATCAGGCAAGGCCGCTTCGACGGGCAGGGCCGGCTCGAGCTGCGTTCGGGCGAGGTTTTCGATGGACATTGGCTCGCCGGAGAACTCAACGGCAATGGCGTCCATCTCGATGTGGAGGGCAACCGCTACGAAGGTCAGTTCGTTGCCGGCGTGCCGAATGGCGAGGGGCGGCTCCTGTCAAAGACGGGGGAGATTTTTGCCGGCTCATTTGTCGACGGGTTGAAGGATGGCAAGGGCCGCACCCGGCTGGCCGGAGGCACCGCCTACGATTCGCAATGGGCAAGGGGCAAGGAGGTCGGCGGCTCGCGCCCCGACGTGCTGGCCGACGCCAAGGTGGGCGGACTCCTCAAGGCGCAGACCGGCGGCGGCGATGCCGGCAAGGTCGAGATCGGCGTGGCCGTCGACCAGCGCATGACCCAGCAATCCGACATGCAATACCAGCATCTGGTGCGCGACGAGGACATCGCGATCTATCCGCAATCCGATCAGTACAATGACAGCTGGAGCGGCACCGGCCAGGTCGCCACCGGCAATGTCTATCAAGGCATGGATTGGGAGGACTCGCCGGCCTTTGCCGAAGTTGATCTCAAGACGTCCGATCAGTCCAAGGTCAAGCTCGACAGCCTGGAGATGAGGGTTGCCGCCAGCGATGCCTATCGCAAGCCGATGCTGTCGATATCGGAGCATTTCGGCTGCGTCGGCTTCAGGCCGGATTTCTCGATCGTCAACAATGGCTGGGGCGACGCTAAGGACATGAAGATGTCGATCCAGTTCACCGCGGTCGATGACGAGGGCAATCCGACCGGTGATCCCAGCCGCATGTTTACAAAGGACGTCGGCAGTTTCGGCGACGGGGTCGACGTGTCGGTAAAGAGCGTGCTCACGGAGGCCGGCGTCGATACGGCCAGCCTGGAGACAGGGCGTTTTCCCTGTCCTTCGGTAGACAGTCTCAATGTCTGCCGCAGCCAGCTGACCAACAAGATCAAATTCGGCGAGGTCGCTGACTATCTCGACAATGTCGAACAGGCGATGACGCTGAATGCGATCGGCAAGTTCGACTATTCCTGGGCGGACGACGAAGGTCATGTCTACCAGCAGAGCGAGCCGTTCCGCACCTCCATCACCATGGCGGTCTTTGAGACACCGGAATCAATGGCCGAATGCGGTGATGGCGGTGGCGGTACGCCGGAAGCCATGCGCTACCAGAACATCGAGTTTCCGATCGGCAAGTATGACTACACAATCGCCATGCCGGTGCGCGGCAACAAGAAGATCAGCGCCTATACGGCGCGGCTGAAGATGTGGTCGTCAATGTCGTCGATCCACAGGTTCAGCATCGCCGCGCATTTCGCCGACGGCAGCGTGCGCGAGAGCAAGCCCGTAACCTTCTTCTATTTCCGCCCGAAGCAGTCGCTGTTCGAGACCAAGACCGAGCCGGCGGCCTGCTACTTGCCGCGCGATATGGTCGGCTGCGGCTAGGGTGCCTTGATATTCAGATGATGCCGGCCTGCAAACGGCAGCTTCCTGCGCTTCCGGTGCTCGCGTACAAAAAGTACGCTCCGCTCCGGTTCTCGGAACCTACCGTTTTCGACTCGGCCTGACCTGAATCTCAACACACCCTGGAAGCGTTCATTTTCTGCCCATCTCGAAATAGTTGGGCAGCGGGATGAGCCTGGTGAAGATCGTACCCTGGGCAAAGACGCGCAGTTCCAGCATCGATCCCGATGACCGTTCGGCGCGCTGGTCGAACAGGAAATTGCCGAGCGAATAGACCTCCGCCACATCGCCGCCGGCAAGCGGGACGATCGCCTCACTCGACACATGCGGATGACCGCCGACGATGACTGAAGCGCCGCGCAGGCGCATCTGGTCGGCAAGCATGTCTTCCCGCTTCGACGGTGCGGTCTTGTATTCGCGGCCCCAGTGGACGAAGGCGACCACTGGCCGCTCGGCATCCTCGTGAAGCAGCCGGTCGAGCAGGGCAGGGATGAGCAGGTCGGTGTTCTTCGAACCGTTGGTGTCGATGTCGGTCAGGCCAACCAGGTCGATATCGGCAAGCGCCAGCGTCTCGCCCTGCCCGAAATGCGGAATGCCGGCTTCATCCAGGGCGCGCAGCGTCTCGGCGTAGCCCGACGGACCGAGATCGTAGGCGTGGTTGTTGGCGAGACCGACGCCGGCGACATGCAGCCTCTTCAGCATGTCCACAGCCAGGCCCTCCGGCATTGCCAGCGTCATGTCGTCGATCGCTTCCGGAACGTTTGGCAGGATGACACCTTCGAGATTGATGATCAACGGCCGCGATCCGGTCAGCGCCAGAACGTTGCCGACGATGCGGTCGGCTACACCGTCACGAACCAGGATCTTCTTCATGGCGCGGCCGAAATTCACGTCGCCTGCGAGATAGTAGATCCTGTCCTTTGGCCGTGTCGGATTGTTGAAGCCAGGACCGAAGGCGCCGAACAGCGCAACGACATAGCTGGTGGTCCGCTCGACATAGTCCGACGTGTGTTCCTGCGAATTCTCATTGGCGACGACCACCGGTTGGGCGCCGAACAGCTCGCGCTGCAGCCTGGTCTGGATATAGAGCGCGCCGACGGAATCGGCATGATCGGGCTGGCGAAGTGCTGCTATGCCGTCGAGCGAACCGGCGGCCAGCATGTTCAGGGACTGCTGGTCGAAGCGCCTGGAGTCATGCTGCGGCAGATAGTGCGAGAAGTCGGTGGACTCGACGATGAGCGTGTCCTGGTCGACGATCGGCTTCAGCGCCTCGGCCAGTCTGTCCCAGTCGCCTCGTCGTGCCTTGACAGACATCGCCACGGGAACGATTTTCGCTTCCGGGAAATAGTGATGCAGGAACGGCAGCATGGCGCGTACGCCATGCTCCTTGTCGAACAGGCACGACTCTTCGACCATGTCGCTGTTCGTCTCAAGCCGCCGCACGGCGTCGGTGTCGGCCGCGACCGGGCCAAGCACGGTGTCGAAGCCGCGCAGCGTGGTGGCGTAGAGCTTGTGCGTCTTGTGGAAATGGTCCGGCGACAGGATGATGATCCGTTTGTAGCGGAAACCGGACGCCGCCCGGAACCCCAGCGCCACCAGGTCGGCGGCCAGCAGATGGTGCGGCACCGTGATGCCGGTCAGCCGCTGGTTGGACGGCTCGACATCGGCGACGTTGGCGATGGCCTCCTTGAACAGCGAGGCGTCGTCGTAGAAGGGCGGAAAGTTCTCGGTACCCGGCGGGCAGACGACAGGTGCGGCGAAGGTGGGGAGGGGCAGGAGAGTGATGGCGAAGATCAGCAGGATGCTGGCCGGCGCGCAGGCACCCCCCTCTGTCCTGCCGGACATCTCCCCCGCAAGGGGGGAGATTGGCAGCTTCCGCCTCGCGAGTTTTCTTGCAGCGCTGCAGATCAGCGTAAGCAGCCCTGACAGCCGATCTCCCCCCTTGCGGGGGAGATGTCCGGCAGGACAGAGGGGGGTGCCTTGGCGCAGACCTCGCTCCCTCATGGCTCGGCGAGCACAATGTTCTCCACGCCGCCGACGTAGTAGAACGGCTTCTGCTTCGAGGACGTCAGCCGCACCACCTCGCGAGAAATATAATCGGCAAGGCCGAACAGCGTGACGCCGCCGTCCGAAGTCCTGGCCTTTCCGCGCAAGCCTTCGAGGATCGAATAGGTGAAGACGCCGTGGCCGAGCTCGGGCAGTTCGGCGGCGGTGTTGTTGGCGGCGGTGGCCGAGAACACGACAATGCGCGCATCCTGCGCGTCCTTTTCCAGGCGCGGGTTGAAGGCGTTGGCGGCATGGCAGGTGTCGAGCAGCATGAAGCGCATGCCCTTGGCGCGCTCTACCGATTTCTGGATGTCCGACCAGTCGACAAGCGAGGAACGTTTCCAGCGCTCGGCATCCTGTTTGCGGCCGTTAGTCGGGATGAAATAGTAATCCTCATCGATGTTGATGCCGTGGCCGGCGACGAAGATGATGGTGGTGTCGTGCTCGCGGGGCCTATCGAGGAAGTCGGCGAGCTGGTCGTCGATCGTGTCGGAGTCGGGCTCCATGATGCCGTCGGCACTGGCGACTGCATAAGTCTGTCTGGCCTTGTCGGAGTTCTCGTCGAGTGCGTCGCGGTTGACCAGAACCAGCGTTTCCATGGATGAAAACAGCGGCGCTGATTTCTGGGAGATCACCTTGAGAAACTCGGTGGCATCATCGACGGGGTAGCGCAGGTCGCAGGCATGGCCCGAACAGGCGTCGGTCAGGAACGGATATTTGTCGACCCCAATGACCGCTACATAGAGCTTGCCTTTGGCCTCGGTCTTCTCGGTCTTCCTCGCCAGTGCCGTCACGCTGCGTTCGGTCAGATAGCCATATTCGTTGGTGCCGGTGATGCGGATGGTGTTCTTGCCGTTATCGACCGGTATCTCGACAGTGGTGCTGTTGCCGTCCACCGAGCGCGCGGTGACATCGCCGACATTGCGACTGTTCGACAGGATCGAGAAGCCGGCGACATCGGTTCCAGCTTCCTTGGCGCCTGATATCTCGACGGCGACGTAGCCGTCGCGGACCTTGCTCTGGTCTTCCGCCAGACGGATGCCGAACTCCGGCGGCTTGCGCTGCAAAAGCTTCTGCAACTCGTTGTCGACGCCGGGCCGCATCTCCTCGACCGCCTGTTTGGCGCTGCGCAGGATAATTGCCCGGCGCACCATCTCGGGGCTCCAAAGATATTTCTTCAACTGCCCGGCGCGGATGAAGCGGCCTTCATGATCGCGGCCCTGGTTGACCTGCCAGCCGATCAGCTTGTCGCCCTCGTCCGAGGAATAATAGTAGCCCTGCGGCATCCAGACGATCCATTGCGAACCGGCGAAGAACATCGAGACGATCAGTTCGTGCGTCTTCAGGTTCCAAAGCCTCAGCGTCTGGTCGGCGCTGCCGGTCACCAGCAGGCCGGCCTTCTCCGAGGCGACCATGGCATTGATATCGGCCGTATGGCCGGTGTACTCGCCCGACACTTTCGCGGTCGCGGTTCTGTACTCGATCAGCGTGCCGTCATTGCCGCCGGTGATCAGGCCAAGACCTTTGCCGATCAGCGTGTAGGCGGAATGGACAAAGCCGTTGGTGGCGTCGTTTTCGATGCTGCGCACCAGCTTGCCGCCATTGGCAATCTCCAGCACAGCGTTTTCCAGTGCGTCCTTGCCGCCCGTCGCGGCGCGCAGCGACCACTGGCCGTCGACAAGGGCGGCGCGGTCGAACGAGCTTGGCTCCGTCAGCGGCTGCGGGTCCTCGAAGAAGCGTTCGGTGGTCGGCAGCACCAATTTGTTGTCCAGCGCGCCCTGCTGTTCGGGACAGGCCACGCGCTCGGGGCAAGGGTTGGCGTTGCCCCAGGCGACGACGTCGTTCGCCGCGTCGATGCCGACGGCGGTTACAGGTTCGCCCACTCCCTGCAGCAGTGCCTTGCGTTCGCCGTTCGCGGGATCCCAGACCTGGATGGCGTGGCGCGTGCCGCCGGCGGTTGCGACCAGCGAACCATCGGCGTTGGCGCCGCTGGCATAGACAGTGCCGTCATGGCCGGTATAGTCGAGCACCTTTTCGCCGGTGTCGGTGTTCCAGACGATGGAGCGGTGTGTGTCGGCGCAGCGGTAGCCGCAGGAGGCGATCAGCCGCGCATCCTTGGCGAAAGTCAGCGAACCGATGAAGAAATCCTGAGTCGGCATGGCGCGTGCCAGCGTGCCATCGGTCGCGCGCCAGAGCTGGACCTGCCCGTCCTTGCTGCCGGTGGCGAACAAGGCCCCGTCGGGCGAAACGGCCAGCGCCATCACGCTGATGTCCCGCAGCGGCTCGGCTACGTCGGGCAATTGGATCTCCTCGCCGTTCACGACGTCCCACAGCCGGATACCATTGTCGGTGGTCGTCGCGGCCAGTCGGGTTCCACCGGCGGCGAAGGCGAGCTTGTCGATGTGCCAGGAATCGGCGTCGAGCTTCTTGTCCAGTGACCAGCCGGTCGCGGATTTGTCGTCAAAGCGCCAGAGATAGACGATGCCGTCCGCGCCACCGGCAGCCAGCGTCTTGCCATCGGGAGAGAAGGCGAGATCATAGGTCGCGTAATCGGCGGCCTTGAGTACAGCCTTGATCTTGCCGGTGGCAAAGTCGAACAGCCTGATATCGCCATAGGGCGGCTTGTCGCCAAGGCTGGCGCCGAAATAGCCGCCTGCGGCAATCGTCTTGCCGTCGGGCGAGACCGCGATCGCGAAGATCTTGCCGTCGCTGCCATTGCCGAGATAGCCGCGGATGGTGCGCAGCGTCACGCCACTCCGCCAGTCCCAGATGCGGATGGTTTTGTCACTGGATGCCGAGACGATGTCTTCGCCATCGGGTGTGAAGGTGAGATCGGTGACTTGCGCGCTATGGCCGCCAGTGTCGAGGTCGAGGTGGAAATCCGGTGCGTCCTCGGCACGGGCAACCGAAGTCCCGATCAATGCTCCGCCCAGAGCCAGCCAGCGGCAGGCGCGCATCAGGCGGAGGTCGATTTTTCCCATCGCTATTTGACTTCGTCCGCAGGCGGCGCATTGCGCACATAGGTCTCGATTGCCGAGGCAAAAGCGGGTGAACCCGCCTTGCGCTGCTTGTCGACATAGCCGGCAAAATAGCTCCAGAACGAGACGGCATAGTCGCGGAAGTACGCATCGGTCACCTTGCGCGAACACAGGTCGCCGTCGACGCAGAAGGATAGGCGGTTGAGGAAATAGACGATGCGGTCGAAATTCTCGCTGAAATCGGCGAGCGGCATGTCGCCGCCGGCGGCGGTCATGGCTTCGATGCCGATCCGCTGCCGGAACACCTGCTCCTCGGTAGGCGAGGGGTTGGCGCTGAGCAAATTGTCATATTTGGCATTGAGGGCCGTTAGACGATCTTTCAGCGCGCGCTGCGCCTGCTGGTAGTCTTTGTTTTCCCAAAGTTCGACCAGCGACATGGTCTGCTCGACGCGCTTCTGCTCCTGGTTGGCCAGGAACTGATAAACCGAGAACATCAAGGTGAAGATGATGGCGAAACGCACCGCCATGCCCGACCAGGCATAGGCCAGCATGCGCCAGTCGCGGTCGGTGAAGGGATTGCTCTCCTTCTTGATCTCATGGCTGCTCGGCCACGGGAAACCCTCTGTGGTTTCCGGCAGTGGCGATTTCGCGGCAAGTGCCTTTGCGGGCACTGCTGTTTGCCTGGTGTTGCCCGCCGGTTTCTTCATCCGCAGCTGTCCAGTTCGATGGTGGCGGAGGGATCCAGCACGATGCCTGGCGCCTCCAGCTTCTTTTTCAGGCATTCCAGCTGCAGGCGCGAAATCATGAACTGCACGTCGGGCTCCACCGCTCCCTTGTTCGGTGACGGCAAGGCTTCGACGACGCCGCGCGAGGCGCAGTTGCTGAGATCGACGACAATGGCACCGCTGGCGCTTTTGACGATCTGGTCATATTGATCGAGAAAACACGTCGCCAGCTCCGAATTGGTGACGATCTGCTTGACGCACAGGCCGCAGGCCTCGTCCGCAGAGGCATTGGCGATCAGCAACAGGCAGCCGGCAAGGCCGGTCACTGTTCCACGCCAGGAGAACATAGAATTCTTCACAATCGGTCCTGTCCGTTTCATCCGGCCGTCATGCACCAAGGCTGCGGCCGGGAATGTTCTCTTATCGCGTCGATGGCGCAAGGGTTGGCAGTCGCTCCGCCATCGGCTCAACCGCGCGGCACCGTCTCCATCGGGAAGATCATCACCGCGCCTTTAGGCCCGCCCTTGTCGGCAAGCCGCATCACCGAGCGGGTTGCAGGCGCCATGCCGAGATCGGTCAGCATGTCGGAGAAGCTGGCTGAGCCCATTCCGCGTGTCGCAGAGGCGACGCCGTCCTGTGCCAGGAAACTCAGGTCCTGCTTCTCGCTTTCCGGCGGTGCCTCGGTCAGAACCGCAATCATCCGTTCCATGCCGAAGCTGGTGTCGGTGAAGGCCAGCAGTCCCTCCTCTAGCATGGCTTGAGGGGCGAGGCGCTCGGCAACGATGTGGGTGATCGAATAATCGCTGCCGACATAGAGCACGTTGATGTCGACCTGAAGGTCCGAGCTGTTCTTGGCCAGCACATGCACTTCGTCGCCCGGCGAGATGCGCGGCACCACCGAAGCTTGCAAGGGTTCGAGGCCGTCCTTGTCGCGGCGTTTGACCTGGAACTGGACGTCGACGTCCTCGGGCTTGTAGTCGGAGGCCGCCGCCAGCCGCGAAAGCCCGGTGGCGCGGAAGATGGTGCGCAGGTTCCTGGCCGTTGCATCGACCAGCTTCTGCCGGTCGTCCATGTGGATGATGATCAGCGGAGGTTTGCTGCCGGCCTTCAATGTCACGTCGCCCGACGCGGGCAGGAACCACAGCGCCGGCTTGTCGGTCGCATCCTCGGCGGCGCCGGGAAGAGCATTCTCGCGCAGCACCGCAAGGCGGAGCTCGGCGCCTTTGCCGGGCTCGACCAGCTCGATGTTGAAACCCGTCTCCTTGGCTGTGGCCAGTTCGTCGAGAACCGAATTGACAAGCGCGGTCTCCGTCTCAAGTCCCTTGGCCACGGCAGGCCGCGCGACGACGAGCTTGTAGTCGACGGCGATCTCTGCCACCCGCGTATAGGCGTTGGCCGGAATGTCGGCGACCTTGAGCGCCGGCTTCTTGTCGAACTCGACCGGCTTGACGCGGCTTTCCAGGTTCTTTGCCGACAGCACTTCCAAAAATCCGATCGCGTCGGAAAGTGGGGACAGCGCCGAAGGCAGGATGGCGAGCTTGCTGCCGGGGGTGAGTCGGTGCAGCAGCCCGGCGCCGATCGTCGCCTCGCCATCCTTGATGACGACAGGCCACTGCATGACCGCGTCGGTCTTGTCGGTGCCGAACACACGGGCATCCAGTTCGCCTTCGAACAGCGGCGTTGGCCGGGTGCGGCTGTCGGCCGAATATTGCTGCAGCACGGCCTGGCCGAGTTGGCGGTAGGTGACGTTGGGATTCTCGGCCAGTTTCGACAGGATGGTGAAGGTGAACAGGCCAAAGCGCGGGGCATCCGTCGCGCCTTTGGGCAGCGGCATTTCGGGGGTCGTCTCCACCGTCTGCGCGGCGTAGAAGGCGACCAGCTTGCCCTTGGCGATTGGTTCGCCGCCGGTCGGGGTCAGGTTGAGGGCAGGCTTGCGCGTGCCTTTGTCGTCGATGCCACGCGAGCCAGCGGCCGATGTCACCTCGTCGTAGGCCTTGATCGCAGCCGCCCGTTCGGCCTCACTGCCGCCGACCAGGTCGGCAAACTCGACCTTGCGTTCCAACTCGTCATCGACCTCGACTGCCCGTGTCGCGGTGCCGGAGTGGCAGCAGTCGAACACGACCCAGACGAAGGCGCCCTTGTTTCGAATGGCGTCGAGTGCGGCGCCGATCTCGTTGTCGACCAGCGCATTCGGCACGCCGGCATCGCGGTTGATCCATTTGTCGATGTCGACCGGCAGGAAGATCTCGTCGAGCCCGTCGGTCTCGTCGCCCTTGACCATCTGCGGCTGCTGGGCGCCGTGACCGGACAGGTGCAGATAGACGAAATCGTCGCGCTGAACCTTGGCGGCAAGGTCGGCCAGAGCGGCCTTGATCGCCGCATGGGTCGGCAGGCCACTGGCGCCGGGGACATCCTTGGCGAGCAGCGTGACATTCTCGGGCGCGAACCGCACTGGGTCGGGCACGTTCTTCAGAAGATATTCGCGGATGAGCCCGGCATCGTTCTTCGGACCGACCAGCCAGTTCCTCTGCGGCAGAGCAGGATATTCGGTGCAGGCGACCAGCAGCGCATGGTATGTGCGCGATGCGGCCATGGTCCGGAACGACACCATGCCGGCCATCGTCAGCGCGGACGTGCCGACCAGCAGCGTCCGCCGCGTCAATTTGATCATGATTGCTTCCCCAAGCCCGATCGAATTCCCAAGTGACGCTATCCTTGCCGAGGATTTTGTCAGTATTTTGAATGTTGCATCGGAGAGCAACCCGCCTGTTATCCTGCTCCGATCGACAAGGCGCGGTTCTCGGCAGCCTTCCGGCGCAGAGATGCTGGAAACAGTAGCAAAAATGCCTGTTCGTCGCTATCTGGGTGGGACAGGGGTCGTTTGCGCGCGGAAATGATGCGCGAGCGACGCAAGACGCGAGTTGGATCAAGGACCATGGCGGCAAGGGATGTGCTGACGAAGAACCAGCTGTGCGTGCTTGAGAAGCTTGAGGCTGCCAGTGGCCCGCTCAGTGCCTACACCTTGCTCGACCAGTTGCGCGAGCGCGGTTTCCGCGCGCCGCTGCAGGTCTATCGGGCCCTCGACACACTGGTGAAGTCCGGTTTTGTGCATCGGCTCGAAAGCATCAACTCCTTCGTCGCTTGCGTCGAGCCGCATGATCACAGCCACTCGATGACCGCCTTCGCAATCTGCGACACATGCGGGCAAGTGACCGAAATGTCCGACCACGATGTCGGTCACCAACTGGACGAATGGGTGCGCTCCACCGGCTTCGCCGCCAAGAAGGCGGTGATCGAATTCCGCGGGACGTGTGCCAAGTGCCTGGCCGAAGCTGCTTGAAGGCTGGTCAGCCGTGAAGCATTTTCAAGAATCTAATGTGCCTCGTCCCAGTTGTTCGCCGCCCGCGCGTCGACATGCAGCGGCACCGACATCGACACCGCCGGCATCGCCGCATTCTCCATGACGTGACGGACAACCGGGATCGTTGCCTCGACTTCGGCTTCGACCGTCTCGAAGATCAGTTCGTCATGCACCTGCAACAGCATGCGAGCCGAAAGGCCTGCTTTTACCAGCGCCTCCTCCATGCGGATCATGGCACGGCGGATGATGTCGGCGGCGGTTCCTTGCAGGCGGGCGTTGATCGAGGCGCGCTCGTTGAAGGCGCGGAGGGAGGGATTGGACGATCTTATGTCCGGGTAATGGATGCGGCGCCCGAAGATCGTTTCGACAAAGCCGTGCTCGCGGGCATAGGCCTTGGTCTCTTCGATATAGTCGCGAATGCCCGGGAAGCGCTCAAAATATTTCTTGATGTAGTTGCCGGCTTCCTCGCGCGGGATCGACAGCTGGTTGGCGAGGCCGAAGGCCGAAATGCCGTAGATGATGCCGAAATTGATCGCCTTGGCGCGGCGGCGGACTTCCGAAGGCATGCCTTCGACCGGCACGTTGAACATTTCCGACGCGGTGATGGCGTGGATATCGGCGCCGTCGGCGAAGGCCTGCCGCAGTTGCGGTATTTCGGCGACATGGGCGAGGACCCGCAGCTCGATCTGGCTGTAGTCGGCCGAGACCAGCCGATGGCTCTTGTCGGTGATGAAGGCGGTCCTGATCTTTCGGCCTTCGGCGGTGCGCACCGGGATGTTCTGCAGGTTCGGATCGGAGGATGACAGGCGCCCCGTCGTCGTCGCAGCCAGCGCGTAGGAAGTGTGGACGCGTTTGGTGTCGGGGTGGATGAAGCCTGGCAGCGCATCGGTATATGTCGATTTCAGCTTGGTCAGCTGGCGCCAGTCGACGATCTTGCGCGGCAGTTCATGGCCTTCGGCAGCGAGGTCTTCGAGAAGCTGCGCCGAGGTCGACCACTGGCCGGTCTTGGTCTTTGAGCCGCCGGGCAGGCCCATGCGGCCGAACAGGATGTCGCCGAGCTGTTTTGGCGAACCGATTTTGATGCGCTCGCCGATGAGCTGGTAGATTTCCTCTTCGAGGCGAGCGGCGCCCTGCGCCAGTTCGCCCGACAGTCGCGACAGGATCTGACGGTCGACCGAGATGCCGCGCTGCTCCATGCGTGCCAGCACCGGCACCAGCGGCCGTTCCAGCCGCTCGTAGACCGATACAAGCCCCTTGGCGGCAAGCCGCGGCTTCAGCACCAGCCAGAGCCGCAGTGTCACATCGGCGTCTTCTGCGGCGTGAGCGGTCGCCTTGCCGATGTCGACCTGATCGAAACCGACGGAGCCCTTGCCCGAACCGGTCACGTCCTTGAGCTGGAGCGGAGTGTGACCGAGCCATTTCTCGGCAAGCGAGTCCATGCCGTGACCATGCGGGGTGCCGGCGTCGAGCACGTAGGAGATCAGCATGGTGTCGTCGAAAGGCGCGACATCGATGCCATAACGGCTCATGACGACGAGGTCGTATTTCAGGTTCTGCGCGATCTTGAGAACCGACTTGTCCTCGAGCAGCGGTTTCAGCACGGCCAGTGCCTCGCGTACGGAGATCTGGTTTTCGATCATCCCGCCGCCGAGCAGGTCACCGTTGCCGCTCTTGTGGGCAAAGGGAATGTATGCTGCGCGGCCGGGCGCCGTGGCGATGGACATGCCGATCAACTCGGCCTGCATCGGATCGGCCGACGTCGCCCTGACGTCGAAAGCGACACGGCCGGTCTCCATTGCCTCCGCGATCCAGGCTTTCAGGGCCGGGACATCGCGGATGCAGTGATACGTTGACGTATCGATCTTGCGGGTGGCCGCGCTCTCCAGCCGCAATGCGGCGAGCAGAGAAGGGGTGTCGCCTTGTTTTGACGTTTCTGTCGTTGCCGCTCCACTGGCCTGGCCAGGCTCGGCGCCGGACTCGGCTCGGGCAACAGCTGGCACTCCGGCCCCGACATCCGGGCCATGGGCATGATCGGCGCGCTCAACTGTCACCGCGACGGCCTGGACATCACCTGCCTCGGTGCCGGTCGCTTCCGCCACGCGGCGGGTGAGCGAGGTGAATTCCATAGTCTTGAGGAAGCCGATCAGTTTTGGGCCGTCCGGCGGGTGCAGCACGAATTCGTCCAGCCCCGCGGCCACCGGTACGTCGTTCATCAACGTCACCAACTGACGCGAAACACGTGCCTTGTCGGCGTTGGCGATGATCGATTCGCGCCTCTTGTCCTGCTTGATCTCGCCCGCGCGGGCAAGCAGCGTGTCGAGGTCGCCGAACTGCTCCAGCAGCTGTGCTGCCGTCTTCGGCCCGATGCCGGGTACACCAGGCACATTGTCGACCGAATCTCCGGTCAACGCCTGCAGGTCGACCATTTTCTCCGGCGGTACGCCCCATTTCTCGATGACCTCGGGAATGCCGATCTGGCGGTCCTTCATCGGGTCGTACATACCGACCGTGTCGCCGACCAGCTGCATCAGGTCTTTGTCGGAGGAGATGATGGTGGTGTCGCCTCCGGCCTCGCAGGCGAGCCTGGCATAGGTGGCGATCAGATCGTCGGCCTCATAGCCTTCGGTTTCTATGCAAGGCAGGTTGAACGCTCTAGTTGCCTGGCGGATCAGGCCGAATTGCGGGATCAGGTCTTCCGGTGGCGCCGAACGGTTGGCCTTATATTCGGGGTAGAGGTCATTGCGAAAGGTTTTCGACGAATAGTCAAAAATGACGGCGAAATGCGTCGGCACAATGCCTACATCGGTGTTACGGGCGTCGAGGACCAGCTTCCACAGCATGTTGCAGAAGCCGGAAACGGCGCCGACCGGCAGGCCGTCGGATTTGCGGGTCAGCGGCGGTAGCGCGTGATAGGCACGAAAGATGTAGCCGGAGCCGTCGACAAGGAAGAGATGATCGCCTTTTTTCATGTCGGCAGGGATAGCGCGGCGCGGCGGCTTGGTCCATGCCAAAGGCGGCTTCAGATACCGGTTCCGGCAACACCCTGACAGACCCGCTCCGGCCCAATCACGGCCATGTTACAAAACTGTAATCTTCGTGCCCTTGAATCGCCATGTTCAAAGACACAGATACAGAGCATCGGCAATTTTCGCCGAGTCCGGAGCAAGGCCCGTCCCCCGCCTAACCCGGACAACTGCGGCAGCCTATCCCCCCTCTCCGGGCTGCCGCAACGTTTCGAGTAGAAGGCCGCCGTGGCTCCCCCTCCACCACGGCGGTCTTTTTTTACCTCGGACAGACATTTGCAGCCCGTGGTCCAATGATCGCGGGCTTTTCGTTTTCCTGTCCTGCCTTTACGGTTCCGGTTCTGAATCGAAAGGCTTCACACATGTCTGCAGTTTCCCCCGTCCTCGACCGTCTGGACAAGAATCTCGACCAGAGCCTCGAACGCCTGTTCGGCCTGCTCAGGATCAAGTCGATCTCCACCGATCCGGCCTATGCCGCCGACTGCCGCAAGGCGGCGGAATGGCTGGTGGCGGAGCTCAAGCTGATCGGCTTCGACGCCAGCGTGCGCGACACGCCCGGACACCCGATGGTGGTTGCGCACCACGACGGTCCGGCTGATACACCGCATGTGCTGTTCTATGGCCACTATGACGTGCAGCCGGTCGACCCGATCGAACTGTGGGAAAGCGATCCATTCGCGCCGGCGATCAAGGAGGTCGGAGCGGATCACAAGGTGATCACCGGACGCGGCTCGGCCGACGACAAGGGCCAATTGATGACCTTTGTCGAGGCTTGCCGCGCCTGGAAGCAGGTGCACGGCAATCTGCCCTGCCGCATCACCATCCTGTTCGAAGGTGAAGAGGAGTCCGGCTCGCCGTCGCTGAAGCCGTTCCTCGAGGCCAATGCCGACGAGCTCAAGGCCGATTTCGCGCTGGTCTGCGATACCGGCATGTGGGACCGTGACACACCGTCGATCTGCGTCGGATTGCGCGGGCTGGTCGGCGAGGAGATCACGGTGAAGGCCGCCGACCGCGACCTGCATTCCGGCCTCTATGGCGGCGCTGCCGCCAATCCTATCCGCATCCTGGCCAGGATACTGGCAGATATCCACGACAAGGACGGCCATATCACCATTCCCGGTTTCTATGACGGCGTCGAGGAAACGCCGTCGCAGATCCTGAAATCATGGGAGACGCTTGGCGAGACGGCCGAGACGTTCCTCGGGCCTGTCGGCCTGTCGATCCCGTCGGGCGAAAAGGGTCGCTCGGTGCTGGAATTGACCTGGGCGCGTCCGACGGCCGAGTTCAACGGCATTATCGGCGGCTACACTGGCAAGGGCTTTAAGACGGTGATCGCGGCGGAAGCCTCGGCGAAGGTATCGTTTCGCCTCGTCCATAAACAGGACCCGAAGAAAATCCGCGACGCGTTCCAGAAATTCGTCAAGGAGCGCATTCCGGCCGACTGCTCGGTCGAATTCCACCCGCATGGCGGCTCGCCGGCAATTCAGCTTTCCTATGACTCGCCATTCCTGGCCAAGGCCAAGAATGCGCTGTCCGACGAATGGCCGAAGCCGGCGGTGACGACGGGCAGCGGCGGCTCGATCCCGGTGGTCGGCGATTTTCAAACCTATCTCGGCATGGAATCGCTGCTGGTCGGGTTCGGCCTCGACGACGACCGCATTCATTCGCCCAACGAGAAATACGAGCTCAACTCCTTCCATAAGGGCCAGCGCTCCTGGGCGCGGATTCTCGATGCACTGACGCGCTGAGTGGCGAGAAAATCACGCTGAAGGGATGAAAATCAACTTTCTGTTGATTTTTCAGCGGATTGCGGCGAGGACGAGCCAACATCATAGCTCTCGGCGTCCTATGCCGTTAAAGGACGCCTGAGACTGTAGGTTCGACCGGAGAAGACAATGGCCGACATCCGTTTCCACAAGAACGACCTGTCCGATCTTTCGCACTACAATGTCGGATCGGTGGCCATCGATACCGAGACGCTCGGGCTCAACCCGCATCGCGATCGGTTGTGCGTGGTGCAAATTTCGCCCGGCGACGGCTCGGCCGACGTCATCCAGATCGCGCCCGGCCAGAAGAAGGCGCCGAACCTCGTCAGCCTGCTGAGGAGCCGCGGCATAACCAAGCTCTTCCACTACGGCCGTTTCGACATCGCGGTGCTCTACAACGCGTTCGGCGTGATGCCCGAGCCGGTTTTCTGCACCAAGATCGCCTCGCGGCTGACCCGCACCTACACCGACAGGCACGGGCTGAAGGATATCTGTTTCGAACTTCTCGGCGTCGGCCTGTCAAAGGCGCAGCAATCATCGGACTGGGCGGCCGAAACGCTGTCGCCCGAACAGCTCGAATATGCGGCATCCGATGTGCTGTATCTGCACCGCTTGCGCGATGTGCTGGCCGGGCGGTTGGCGCGAGATGGACGGACAAAGGAGGCCGATGCCTGCTTTCGCTTCCTGCCGACGCGCGCCAAACTCGATCTGATGGGCTGGGACGAAGAGGATATCTTCGCCCATAGCTGACGGTAGTCGCGAACATCTGCCGATGGCCGGGTTTGGAACCGGAAGCAAGGCTGCCGCGTTTGTCGGCTCATCGTCGCTGGTTCAAAGGGGATGACATTGACGGACAGAAAACCGATAGCGACTGCGCCGACCGACGGCTCCAAGATCTCAATCACGTGGAAGGACAGCGACGGCGTCATCAACGAATCCATCGCGCAATACCGCGATGACGGCTGGTGGGTCTACACAGACAGTCATACGCAAAAGAAGGTTGAGCCGACCAGCTGGCGGCCTGCCGCGAGCGAAGACGACGATTAGAGCAGTTCACCGTTTCATGGAAACCGGCGAGCTGCTTGAACTCTTCGTTTGATGCAATCCCTTAGGGAAAGCGCCGCGCGCTTCCCCGGGAAAACCGCCTGGCGTCCTTTATCGTGAGCAGACCAAACCGAAAGGGGTCGAGCTCAAGATCGACAACAAAGGTATTTCGGTCCAGCAGAATTGACGGCATTGGGCCGGCGCCGACCTTCGCCTGCTGCCGCACGCAGCCGGCGGTGATGCGCGATTCAAGACGATCCGCGTGCAATTGAATCCATATTGCCTCGATTTTTCTCGACTTAACCCGCCCTTAAATCGCCGCATCTACTCTTCAACCCGAATGCCATAGGCATCGGGGATATCAAGCACAGCTCATGGCGAAACGCAGAGACAGCCGCATCGAACCCAGTTTCGAGGGGCCGCCGCAGGCGCGATCCTCGGCGGGTCTTTCGGTGAATGAGGAGGATCGCGTCGTGCCGAGCAATCGCAAAGCCTCCGCAAAGCGCAAGCCGGCCAAAGGAAAATCGTCGCGGGCCAAGCGCGGCGGAAGCCGGCGCGGCCTGTTCGGGGTGCTCGGCCGGCTGTTCTACTGGTGCTTCGTGCTTGCCATCTGGGGCGGCATCGCGGTGGCCGGCACCGTCGTCTACTACGGCGCCAAGATGCCGGCGGCGACGACATGGTCGATCCCCGACCGCGCGCCCAATATCAAGATCGTCTCGGCGGATGGGCAACTGCTCGCCAATCGCGGCATGAGCGGGGGAGAAGCCGTCGGCCTGCACGAAATGTCGCCCTATATTCCCGAGGCCGTCATCGCCATCGAGGATCGCCGCTTCTACTCGCATTTCGGCATCGACCCGATTGGCCTGTCGCGTGCGATGGTGACCAATGTTCTGGGCGGGCATTTCTCGCAAGGCGGCTCGACGCTGACCCAGCAATTGGCCAAGAACCTGTTCCTGACGCCCGACCGTACGCTGGAGCGCAAGGTGCAGGAGGTGCTGCTGGCGTTGTGGCTGGAGCACAAGCACACCAAGGACCAGATCCTCGAAATGTACCTCAACCGGGTCTATTTCGGTTCCGGCGCCTATGGCGTCGAAGCGGCCTCGCGCCGCTATTTCGGCAAGAGCGCGCGCGACGTCACCCTGTCGGAAGCCGCCCTGCTTGCCGGTCTGTTGAAAGCGCCGTCGCGGTTGTCGCCGGCACGTGACCCCAAGGCCGCCGAAGAACGCTCGCAACTGGTGCTTGCCGCCATGCGCGACGAGGGCAAGATCAGCGCCAAGGAACTGACCTCTGCGATGAGCGCGCCGGCAACGCGCGCGCCGTCCTACTGGACCGGGTCGGAGAATTACGTCGCCGACACCATCATGGAAGAACTTCCCGACCTGATCGGCGACGTGCGCGGCGATATCGTCATCGACAGCACCGTCGACCTGAACCTGCAGAAGCTCGCCGAACAATCTATCCGCAGGCTGATCGACGAAGGCGGCAAGAAGCTCAACGTAAGCCAGGGTGCCCTGGTGTCGATCGACGATTCCGGCGCGGTGCGCGCCATGGTCGGCGGCTACGACTATTCGACCAGCCAGTTCGATCGCGCATCCGAGGCGCGCCGCCAGCCGGGATCGGCGTTCAAGCCGTTCGTCTATATGGCCGCCCTTGAAGCCGGCCGAACACCCGACAGCGTGCGCAACGACGCACCGATCAGGATCGGCAACTGGACGCCCGACAATTACCACGGCAAATATTTCGGCAAGGTGACGCTGGCAACCGCATTGGCTAAATCGCTGAATTCGGTCGCCGCCCAACTGACCATGGAGGTCGGGCCGGGCGCAGTTGTCGAGGCAGCGCACCGCATGGGCATCCAGTCCGACCTGCAGTCCAACACCTCGATCGCGCTGGGCACGTCGGAGGTGACCCCTCTGGAACTGACATCGGCCTATGTCCCCTTTGCCAATGGCGGCTACAAGCCGGACATCCATTTCATCCGCCGCGTGACGACCACCGAGGGCAAGGTGCTCTACGACAGCGGTGGCGGCAGCGCGCCGCGCGTGGTCAAGCCCGAGATCGTCGGCATGATGAACTCGATGATGACGGGTACGGTCGAGATCGGTACCGCCCGGAAAGCGGCTTTCGCCTGGCCATCGGCCGGCAAGACCGGCACCAGCCAGAATTCGCGCGATGCCTGGTTCGTCGGCTACACTGCCAACCTCACCACGGGTGTGTGGTTCGGCAATGATGATGGCAGCCCGATGAAGAAAGTCACCGGCGGCGCGCTGCCGGCGCAGGCCTGGCACGAATTCATGGTAGCAGCCCACGAGGGCGTGCCGGTGCGGCCGTTGCCTGGCACCTGGAAATCGACGCCGGCCGACACCATCGTGCCCGATGAGATACCGTCGGCGAACAACACGCCGCCGGCGCCGGTTCCTTCCACGTCGGTCGGCCAGCAGGCGCCGCAGATGCGGCCAGCCGCGCCGGTCGCCCAGCAGCCAGCGCCGGTCCGCGCGGCCCGTCCCGCCCAGACCGTCGATGCCGATGGCTTGTCCATGCCGGAAGACGACGGCGCCACCGCATCGATCAAGCACCCGGTGCCACCGGGCGACGTTGGCGGTCCGCGCAAGAAGCGGCAGACCTCGATCCTCGATCTCCTTGGCGGCTGAGCGGCAACTCGCCGCTCGCCTCCGCGACGCGGTTCGGCTACACCTCCCAAAATGACTGAACTCGACTCCAGAAAGACCATCGTGCTGACCGGCGCCAGCCGCGGCATCGGCCACGCCACAGTTAAGCGTTTTTCGCGCGAAGGCTGGCGCGTCATCACCTGCTCGCGCCAGGCCTTCGCCGAGGACTGCCCGTGGCCGGCCGGGCCTGAGGACCACATCAAGGTCGACCTTGCCGATCAGGAGGATGTCGGCATCGCCGTCTCGGAAATCCGCCACCGGCTGGAAGAGCATGGCGGCCAGTTGCACGCGCTGGTCAACAATGCGGGCATCTCGCCGAAGCTCAAGGACGGCAACAGCCGGATGGACTCGATCGACACGCCGATGCATGTCTGGCGCGACGTGTTCCAGGTCAATTTCTTCGCGCCGATCATGCTGGCTCGCGGCCTGTTCAAGGAATTAGCGGCGGCCAAGGGCTCGATCGTCAATGTCACCTCGATCGCCGGAACCCGCGTGCATCCCTTCGCCGGCACCGCCTATGCGACATCGAAGGCAGCACTGGGCTCGCTAACGCGCGAGATGGCACATGATTTCGGCCCGCACGGCATCCGTGTCAACGCCATCGCGCCGGGCGAGATCGACACCGCGATCCTGTCGCCGGGCACGGAAAGGATCGTCGAGACCATTCCGCTCAGACGTCTTGGCACCACTGCGGAAGTCGCCGACATCATCTTCTTCCTGTGCTCGCAGCAAGCGTCCTACGTCACGGGCTCGGAAATCCACATCAATGGCGGCCAGCACGTGTGACAAAACAGGGTGCTCATCCTGTTATGGTGAGAACGGCCTTGCCGCTGAAGCTGCGCTGTCGCAGTGCGTCCAGGGCGTGAGCAATGTCTGTCCACGGGATGGTAAGGGCCACGCGCGTTTCGAGCCGGCCAACCACGACCAGAGCGAGCAGCGAGGCGATGTCCGCGCCAATGCCTGGACCTGACGTGTAGTACGCAAAGGTTTGAAGGCTCGCGCCCTCATGATCCGGAACGAACTGGCGGAATCCAACGGGCGTCAGTTCGCCGCTGCTCGAACCGAACATGACGATGGTTCCGCCAGGCGCGACACGTTCGATCGCGTGTGCGAGGCTTTGGCCACCGACCGATTCGGTGATCAGCGAAAACGGTCCCTCAACCAACTCGATCGACTCGACAACCTGCATAGCTCCCAGGCCGCGGAGATCGTCGGTATGCCGGGCGGCGGCGATCGCGGTCACCGAGGCGCCTTGCTCGCGGGCGATCTGGATCTGGAAACGACCGACCGCACCGCTTGCGCCGGTGATCAGGACCCGCTGACCGGCCAGGTCGCCGCCATGGCGCAAAGTCCTCAGCGCCGTCGTGCCCGCGACCGGAAGCGTGGCGGCGGAGACGAAGCTGACGTCATCCGGCAGGACCGCGAGGCGGTCGGTTGGCACGGCGACCCGTTCGGCCCATCCGGCCTCGTCGACCAGAGCCGCAACCCGGGCGCCCACGGCTGGCCCGGAGCCATCGGCTGCTGCCCGTTCGACAATCCCGACGATGTCCTGACCCGGGATCCAGCCGTTCGAACGGATGGCAAGCAGGCGCAGTTCGCCACGGTTCAACGAGCTCGCATGGACCGAGACAAGCGCCTCGTTCGGGGTCGGTTGAGGCTCGGCAAGCTCCGCGATCCTCAGTCCGGTCGCGCTGTCGGAAGAGATGACGAGGGCGAGCATGGTTCATACCTCATTGCTGCGTGGTGGACGCACCGCTCATTCGCAAGTGGACCCTATCGATTTTTGCCTTTGAATAATTTAGATATGAAGGCAATTGATCGCTAAAAGCCGTCAACCATGAAGCAGCCTCTCAGCTACCCTTGGCTCGATTTCGATGTGGATGACCCTTCCGCGCCAGCGATTGCCGTGCGCGTCGACGTCCCCGAGACCAGAGCGGAAGTGCCCGCACATCGGCACCGCAAAGGCCAACTCGTCTTCGCGCTCGGAGGCGGCATCACATGCCACGTCCCAAGCGGCCTGTGGATGGTGCCACCTCATTGCGGGGTGTGGATTCCAAGCGGCATGGAGCACAGCAATGTCGCGACGGCCAACGCTCGGATCTTCTTCGTGTACATCGAGCCTGGAGCCGCCGATCTGCCGAACCGGTGCTGCACGCTCTCGATCTCGCCACTTTTGCGCGAACTGATCATCGAGCTGTCCGATGCTGTGCAGGACGATCGCGCGAGGGATGAGCTTTTGACCAAGACCCTGCTTACCGAATTGCCCCGCATGCCTGTCCAGCAGTTGCATCTGCCGATCTCATCCGAGCCGCGCTTGAAGCGGGTCGCCGAAGCGTTGGCGCAGGACCCTGCCGACCGCAGCACACTGGCAGAATGGGCCAATCGCGTTGCGCTCAGCGAGAGCAGTCTCGCCCGTCTCGTGGTGAAGGAGACGGGGCTGAGCTTCGGGCGCTGGCGCCAGCAATTGCACTTGATCGTCGCAATACGGGAACTGGCTTCGGGTGCAAGCGTGCAGCAGGTTTCGGGCGATCTCGGCTACGGGTCGGTCACGGCCTTCATCACCATGTTCAAGAAGGCGCTTGGGAAGCCGCCGGCAAAATATCTAAGCAGTGTCTTGCAGCATGGCGGCGCGGCTTAGGCAGTGGACGGTTCAGCCGCCTCCGGCTTGTGGCCAAGCACCTCTTCGACAATGCCCCGCGCGATCTCGCGCTCGCCCATGATCACCGTATCGGCGCCGAGCCCCTTGAGATGCTCGATCTCGGCGTCGGAATGGGCGCGGGCAATGACGTTGATGCCGGGATTGGCAGCGCGTGCCCTGAGCACGATCTGTCCGGCCTCGAAGGCATTGGGGATGGCTAGGATCAGCCGATTCGCCCCTTCGGGATTGGCGGCGGCGAACACTTCGACGTTGGCCGCATTGCCGGAGACGGTTTCTATGCCGTCGGCTTTCAGTCTGGCCAGTGTCTTGTCGGCATCCTCGACGACGAGGAAGGGCAGGGCGGCCTGTTTCAGCGCCGCACCGACGAGGCTGCCGACGCGGCCATAACCGATCAGGATGGCATGGTTGGTGAGACCTGTCCTGGCCGGCGGCCCGTTTCCTCCTTTCGTCGTGGCTGCAACGGAGGCCAATTGGCCCGGTTCCGTCGCCGGACCGACCGGCTTTGCCTCGACCGGCGGTGCCGTCCTGGCGGCGCGCCGCTCCAGCCATGGCTTCATCCAGTCGATGGCCAGGAACATCAACGGATTGAGGACGATCGACAGGATGGCGCCGGCGAGGATGAGGTCGCGGCCTTGTTCGGGCAATAATTTCAGCCCGACGCCGAGTTCTGCCAGGATGAAGGAGAATTCGCCGATCTGGGCAAGGCTTGCCGAGATCATCAGGGCGGTGGCCAAGGGATAGCCGAAGGCAACGACAATGATGAACGCCGCTAAAGATTTGCCGATGACGATGATGGCCATCGTCGCCAGGATTGGCCAGCCATTGCTGGTCAGGCTGAACGGGTCGAACAGCATGCCAACCGAGACGAAGAACAGCACCGAAAAGGCATCGCGCAGCGGCAGCGATTCTTCCGCCGCGCGGTGGCTGAGCTCGGATTCGCTCATGATCATGCCGGCGAAGAAGGCTCCCAAAGCCAGCGAGACCCCGAACAGCTTGGCCGCGCCGAAGGCGACACCGAGCGCTATTGCGAGCACGGCCAGCCGGAATAATTCGCGCGATCCGGTGTGGGCGACGTAGTGCAGGATCCAGGGGATGACCCGACGGCCGACCACCAGCATGACGACGACGAAAGCAGCTACCTTGGCCAGCGTGATGCCGACGACGCCCCAGATGCCGTAGTTGTCCGGTAGCGACAGCAAGCCGCTTGCATGGGCGTCCGCCTGCTCCTGGCCGCCGAGCACGCCGGCGAGCGCCGGCAGCAGCACCAGCGCCAGCACCATGGCCAAATCCTCGACGATCAGCCAGCCGACGGCGATGCGGCCGCGCTCCGTCTCGATCAGACGGCGTTCCTGCAAGGCGCGTAGCAGCACCACGGTCGAGGCGACCGAGAGCGCCAGGCCGAAAACCAGCCCTGCGCCCATCGACCAGCCGAGCATCCAGGCAAGGCCGGCGCCGAGCGCTGTTGCAAAGCCGATCTGGACGATCGCGCCGGGCACGGCGATGGCGCGCACCGACAACAGATCCTTCAGCGAGAAGTGCAGCCCGACGCCGAACATTAGCAAGATGACGCCGATTTCGGCCAGTTCGTTGGCAAGGCTGGCATCGGCGACGAAACCGGGCGTGTTCGGCCCGACCAGCACGCCGGCTACGAGATAACCGACCAGCGGCGGAATGCGGAAGCGGTTGGCGAGAGCGCCGAAGACGAAAGCCAGCCCCAGACCGGCGACGATGGTGGCGATAAGGGGCGTGTCATGCGGCATTGTCTATGGAGCGCCTTTCAAAAACCAGCGATATCGGATGGACACCGCCCGAAGCCGCCGCCTGTTCGCAATATGGCGGATCGGGTGTTGGCGAGGCAACCCGCAAATCCATGACATCGACGCTGCGGCCGCAAAGGCTTGACCGGCGGCTGAGGAAGCCGCCGGCCCCAATTTGAATTTCCTCGATGGTATTCCGCCTCGGTCCGGCGCAATTGCTCACAGCGATCAGGCTGCCTGCAGCAAGGCCTCGATTTCGAATAGGGCGTGGTTGGTCAGTGTCTTGGGAATTTCGGCGGTCACTTTGTCCGCGACCTCCTTGTGCAGCTTCTTGCGCATTGTCCCAAGCACCATCGGTGGTGCGACAAGCACGATCTCCTTGAACTGGCCGCTGTGCGCGAGCTTGTAGAGCCGGTCAGCAATGTCGTCGGCGAAACGCTCCTTGCCGATGCGGTGCCAGTCCGTTTCCTCGACCGCGCTGCGGTGTACGGAGGGACCATCATTGTATCGGCCCGGGCTATCACTGCCTTGCTCGCGGGTGGGCGGGTTGTTCTGTTCGATTTCCTGCACGACTTCGAGGTTCGGATATTTGCTGTCGCCGGCATTCCTCAGGAAAAGCGCTTTTTCGCCATCGGCCACCAAAACCCAGATGCCATGCTTCAGGTTGATCGTGCTCATGACAAGGCTCCTCTTTGGGTCGCCCCGGCATCTTGCGATGTGCCGCGGCCGGGTTTCGCGATCTGACGCGATGGGCCTTTGGGAACGCGTCTCTCAGGGGTAATGTTCCCGCCAGCATCCCTATAAACTTGGACATCCGGGCATCCAGCGCCGGCGGCTTTAATCTACTAAACTGGTAGAATTTAGAAAAACCTGATTTGCGGCACTGCTCGCCGGGTGCTAATACGGCTGGAAATCAAGGCCTGCGACAGGTGCTTGAATCCGCATCACCTGCCGATGAGGAATATTTTTCTCTTGGCCGAGGTGCATTCAGAAAAGCGATTGCATCCCGACAGGCGATGCGCCAGTGCGTTCCTTCTGATTGCTCGCGCTCGCGCGTAGAACTGCAAGCCTGTTCAGGATTCCGCTCGCGCCCATGCCGCACATTGCTCCCAAACTCAATGCCTTCCCCGTCTTCATGCGGGTCGAGGGCCAAGCCGTGGCCATCGTCGGCGGCGGCGAAGAGGCATTGGCCAAGGCAAGACTGATCGGACAGTCGAGTGCGGTTTTGCGCGTCATCGCGGAACATGCCGAGCCCGATCTCTTGACCTTCATCGCTCAGACCGGCACCCACCATTTTGCCGCCGCTTACGACGCGTCGCAGCTCGAAGGTGCGGTCATGGTTTTTGCCGCCAGCGGCGATGAGGAACTCGATCGCCGCGTGGCCACGGATGCGCGCCGGCTGGGCATTCCGGTCAATGCCGTCGACCGGCCTGAGCTTTGCGATTTCTTCACCCCCGCGCTGGTCAACCGCGCGCCGGTCGCCATTGCCATCGGCACGGAAGGTGCAGGCCCGGTGCTTGCCCAAATGCTGCGAAGCCGCATCGACCGCATGCTGTCGCCGGCGCTTGGGCCGCTGGCAACGCTCGCGGCGTCGTTTCGCGGAGCTGCAGAAAAGCTGCTGCCGAGAGGTAATGCCCGCCGCCGCTTCTGGAATGATTTCTTCGCTGGGGCTCCTGCCCGTGCGGCTGAGGCGGGCGAGCTTTCGCAGGCGCATGACGCTGCTATCCATCTTCTGCTGTCGGATGCGCCGGCCTGCGGCCACATCGCACTGGTCGGCGCCGGTCCGGGCGCCGAGGATCTTTTGACTTTGCGTGCCCATCGCCTGCTGATGGAGGCCGATGTCATCGTCCATGACGCGCTGGTGCCGGAGGCGGTCGTTGCCATGGGCCGCCGCGATGCGGAGCGTCTGCCGGTCGGAAAACGCAAGGGCTGCCACACCAAGAGCCAGGCGCAGATCAATGCACTGCTGGTCGAGCTCGGCCGTGAAGGCAAGCGCGTCGTGCGGCTGAAGTCGGGCGATCCGCTGGTGTTCGGCCGGGCGGGTGAAGAGATGGCAGCGCTTCGCGATGCCGGCATCGCCTATGAGGTGGTTCCGGGCGTCACCGCGGCATTCGCCGCCGCAGCCGATTTCGAATTGCCGCTGACGTTGCGCGGTGTTTCCTCCTCAATGGTGTTCACCACCGGCCACGACCTCAAGGGCAATTCGCTGCCCGACTGGGCCAAGCTCGCCATTTCGGGAGCCACCGTCGCCGTCTATATGGGCCGCTCGGTGGCGGCCGAAGTTGCCGGCCGGCTGATCGAGGCCGGTCTTTCGCCGGATACGGCAGTAGCCGTGGTCGAGAATGCAAGCCTTGCCAACCGGCGCCGGTTCCACGGCACGCTTGCCGACCTGCCGTCGCTGGAAGCGCGCGCCGATCTTTCCGGCCCGGTCATGACCATCATCGGCGACGCGGTCGCCGGCGCCAACTTTGACCGGTCCGAGGCGCTCGCGGCACACAGACATGAAGGTGCGTCCAGTTCGGTCGCCCAAGGAGTTCAGTCATGAAGATTCTGACCGCCAACCGCCTGACCGACGGCATTGCCGTCTGGTACGCCGATGGCGGCTGGGCCGAGACGGTGGACCATGCCGACATTGCCCATGACAAGCTGGCCGAGGATCGCCTCGAGGTGATCGGCGCCAAGGCCTATGCCGCCAACGAAGTGGTCGATGTCAATCTGATCGATGTCGATGTCGTCAACGGCGTCGTCGAGCCGGTGCGGCTGCGCGAAAAGATTCGCGCCGCGGGCCCGACCATCCGCAACGATCTCGGCAAGCAGGCTGCCAGGCAGGCGACGTGGGCAGCTTAACAAGACACCAGGCATGGGCGGACGCGCCCTGAAAGACGAAGCATGTACCGTTACGATGAGTTCGACCACGATTTTGTCCAGGCCCGCGTCGCCGAGTTCAGCGACCAGGTTCAGCGCCGCCTTGCCGGCGAGATCACCGAGGACCAGTTCCGGCCGCTCAGGCTGATGAACGGCGTCTATCTTCAGCTGCACGCCTATATGCTGCGCATCGCGGTGCCCTATGGCACGCTGAACGGCAAGCAGTTGCGTATGCTCGGCCACATCGCTCGCAAATACGACAAGGGCTACGGCCATTTCACCACGCGCCAGAACATCCAGTTCAACTGGCCGGCGCTGTCGGACATTCCGGCCATCCTGGCCGATCTTGCAAGCGTCGAGATGCATGCCATCCAGACCAGCGGCAATTGCATCCGCAATGTCACCGCCGATCATTTCGCCGGCGCCGCCGCCGACGAGGTCGCCGATCCGCGCCCCTATGCGGAAATCCTGCGCCAGTGGTCGTCGGTGCATCCGGAATTCTCGTTCCTGCCGCGCAAATTCAAGATCGCGGTGACGGGGGCCGAGCGCGACCGCGCTGCCATCCAGACGCACGATATCGGCCTGCACCTGAAGAAGAACGCCGCCGGCGAACTCGGCTTCGCCGTCTATATCGGCGGCGGTCAGGGCCGCACGCCGATGGTCGCCCGCAAGATCCGCGACTTCCTGCCGGAAGCCGACCTTCTGTCCTACTGCACGGCGATCCTGCGCGTTTACAACCTCTATGGCCGCCGCGACAACAAGTACAAGGCGCGCATCAAGATCCTCGTCCACGAGACCGGCGTCGAGGAAATCACCCGCCAGGTCGAGGCCGAGTGGCGGGAGTTGAGGGATGCCGACCTGAAGCTGCCGGAAGCCGATATCCGCGCCATCCAAGCCTATTTCGCGCCGCCGGCGCTCACCGACCGGCCGGAAGGCGACCAGGCGGTCAAGCTGGCGCGACTGGATTCCAAGGGGTTCTCGGAGTGGCTCGACCAGAATGTCGTGACGCACCGCCATCCCGACTACGCGGCGGTGACGATCTCGCTCAAGGGTATCGGCGAGGTGCCCGGCGACGCTTCGGACAGCCAGATGGAAGCGGTCGCCGACATCGCCGAAAAATATGCTTTCGACGAACTGCGTGTCAGCCATGAGCAGAATCTGATCCTGCCGCATGTGGCACGCGCCGACCTCAAGGCGGTCTATGATGCGCTGGTCGGCATTGGCCTGGCGACGGCCAATTCCAACCTGATATCGGACATCATCGCTTGCCCTGGCCTCGACTATTGTGCGCTGGCCACGGCGCGCTCGATCCCGATCGCACAGGAAATCTCGCGCCGCTTCGCTTCGTTGGAGCGACAGCGCGAGATCGGCGAACTGAAACTGAAGATATCCGGCTGCATCAATGCCTGCGGTCATCACCATGTCGGCCACATCGGCATCCTCGGCGTCGAGAAGAAGGGGTCCGAGCTCTACCAGGTTACGCTGGGCGGCTCTGCCGATGAGAACACCTCGGTCGGCGAGATCATCGGCCGCGGCTTCTCGTCGGAAGAAATCACCGACGCCATCGAGCAGATCGTCGAGACGTATCTCGGCCTGCGGCTAGACCCACAAGAGAAATTCATCGACGCCTACCGCCGTGTCGGTCCCGCGCCGTTCAAGGAGGCGCTTTATGCTGGCGAAGCCAAGGCCGCTTGACCGCATAGTCGACGTCGACGATGGCGCCCCCCCCCAGGCGGCGGGACTCGATGCGCTTTACGGTCACCTGAACCCGCTCGAGATCATCGAACGCTCGGCCCGCGACCTGTTTCACGACGAGATCGCTGCGGTGTCGTCGTTCGGCGCGGATTCGGCTGTGCTGCTGCACATGATCGCCAAGATCGATCGGGCGTTGCCTGTCATCTTCCTCGACACCGGCAAGCATTTCGAGGAAACGCTCGGCTATCGCGATGCGCTTGCCGCCGATTTTGGACTGACCAATATACGGGTGATCAAGCCCGAAGAGGCGGCGCTCGAACGGATCGATCCGATGGGCAATCTGCACCAGAGCAACACCGACGCCTGCTGCGACGTGCGCAAGGTCGAGCCGCTGGCGCGTGGCGTTGCACCTTTCCGCGCCTGGTTCACCGGCCGCAAGCGCTTCCAGGCCGCGACACGCGCAGCGCTTCCGGTGTTCGAGGCCGTCGGTCCGCGCATCCGTATCAACCCGCTGGCGCACTGGACGACATCGGACCAGGCCGACTATATGCGCGCGCATGCGCTGCGCGAAAATCCGCTGGTTGCTTATGGCTATCTATCGATCGGCTGCTTTCCATGCACGCAGCCGGTGCAGCCGGGCGAGGACGCGCGCAGCGGCCGCTGGGCTGGCCATGCCAAGACCGAGTGCGGCATTCACCTGTCGGGGCTGGAAGTGTCGCTGACCGACGCATCGCTTTAGGGTATGTTGATATTCAGGTAAGACCGGCCTGCAAAAGGCGGTTTCCTGCGCTTCCGGTGCTCACGTACTTCAAGTACGCTCCGCACCGGTTCTCGGAAGCCACCATTTTCGGCGCGGCCTGACTGAATCTCAACGCACCCCTAGCTTCTTTGAATTTTTAGGAATTTTGATGACTGAACCGACGACACCGGAGATCCGGCTCTGGACCCCTGAGGGTTTTCGCGAGGATGAGTGGGCTCATGCCGAAAACGCGGACGCGCTTTCCGGCAACGGCCGCTTCATCCTGCCGCTGCAGGCGTTTCTCGATCTCGAGCCGGAGGTGCGCCGCTCGGCCAAGGAACGGCTCGGCGTCGTGCTGCAGCCGGGCGATCAACTCGAGAAGATCGCCGACCTGCTCGACCAACTCTCTCTGGTGGCACTGGCCTTCCCGGCCTTCAGCGATGGCCGCTCCTTCTCCAAGGGCGAGTTGCTGCGCAGCCGTTATGGTTTCGAAGGCGCTGTGCGGGCCACCGGGCAGGTGCTGGTCGACCAATTGCCGCATATGCTGCGGCTCGGCTTCGATGAGTTCGAGATTTCGAATCCGGTGCTGTTGAAGCGGCTGGAGGAGGGCCGCACCGGTGGGTTGGGGCTTTACTACCAGCCAGCCGCCGTGCCGGAGCCGAAGGGGTCGAAATATTCCTGGCGGCGCGCTCGCAACAGCTGACGCAACGGTAATTCCCGACGTCTTTACATCGGCTCCGATCGGGCCTTCTCTGCGACTATCCGTACGGAAATATCCGCTGGGTGCGAGGAGGAGAGCATGGTTTTCGACTATGTCATTGCCGGCGGCAGTTCCCGCCTGATCCGTGCCCGGCAGGCGTCATTGCGCTGTTGCCGGGCCGGCCAAAAATCAACAACTGGGCCTTCGAGGCGGTGCCGCAGCAGGGCCTTGGCGGCCGCAAGGGCTGATCGGCGGCAACACCAATGCGCCGACCATCATGATCGCCGAAAAGGCGGCGGATATGATCAAGGCTGCCGCCTGATAGAAATTCTGGTCGAACCAACAATGCCGTTTTCGCTTTCTGCGAACGGTACTGCGGCGATGCTGATCACGATAGACATCAACTGGTCTTACCAATTGTGCGATTTACGCTTTCCCTTCCGCCGTCCTCACCTTAGGATAGGACCATTATTTCGTGATCCGAAATAAACATGGCCACAAGGGAGGAACCGGGAATGGCTGGCAAGAAGATACTGATGCTCGTTGGCGAGTTCAGCGAGGAATATGAGATTTTCGTGTTTGAACAGGCAATGCATGCGGTTGGCCATACGGTCCATGTCGTCTGTCCGGACAAGAAGGCGGGCGACATATTGAAAACGTCGCTGCACGACTTCGAAGGCCACCAGACCTACACCGAAAAGCTCGGCCACGATTACATTCTCAACAAGACGTTCTCCGAGGTGGACCCAGCCGGATACGATGCCGTCTATGCGGCGGGTGGGCGTGGCCCGGAATACATCCGCATCGACAAGCGGGTGCAGGCGCTGGTGCGGCATTTCCACGAGGCCGGCAAGCCGATCTTCACCATCTGCCATGGCGTGCAGATACTGATCGCTGTCGACGGTGTGGTGCGGGGCCGGGAAGTTGCCGCGCTGCATTATTGCGAGCCGGAAGTGACGCTCGCTGGGGGTATCTATATCGATGTCGCGCCGACCGGCGCCCATGTCGACGGCAATCTCGTTTCGGCCAAGGGTTGGCCGGGCCTCTCCAACTTCATCCGCGAATGCCTGAAGGTGCTGGGCACGGAGATCCGCCATGGCGAGATCCTGATGCGCGACGAGCGCCAGGCGGCCTGATCCGGAATTTTAAGACCGCCGCGCGAACAGCGCGGCGGTCGTTCTGTTGTTGTTTTGGCGCAATTTCCCCGGGGAAAGTGGCGACGCGCTTTTCCCGAGAAAACCGTCTCACACCCGTCCTGAGATTGCTTAGGCCGCCCGTGCCTCGTGGAACGACACCAGTTTCCGGCGATTCTCGTCCCACAGCGCCAGTTTGACGCATTGCAGGCTTTCGAGCAGCGTGACGCGGCCGATGCCGCGCAGTTCCGGATAATCCCGCAGCACTTCCTGCAGCCGGTAGCACGGAACCTTGGCCGAGAGGTGGTGAACGTGATGGACGCCGATATTGCCGGTTAACCAGTTCAGCACCGGCGGCAGGTCGTAGTAGGATGAGCCATGCAGGGCGGCGTGCTGGAATTCCCAGTCGGCGTCCTTTGCCCATTCCGTTTCCTCGAATTGATGCTGGACATAGAACAGCCAGATGCCCGCCGAACCGGCGAGGATGACGATAGGCAGATGGACCACCAGGAACGCGCCAGGGCCGACGAACCAGATGAGGAGGGCTGCAGCAATCGCGATGCCAAGATTGGTGGTCATCGACGACACCCAAGGTGTCAGGCCGCCTCGCATCATGCCGATAGGCAGCCTTTGCTCGAAGATGAACAGCCAGATCGGCCCGAGCCCGAACATCACCAGCGGGTGGCGATAGAGACGATAGGCAAGGCGGCCTCGCCATGACATCTGCCGGTATTCGGCAACGGTGAGCGTCCTGATGTCGCCCATGCCGCGTTCGTCAAGATTGCCGGCGGTGGCATGGTGCGTCGCGTGAGCGCGCCGCCAGCAGTCGTAGGGCGTCAGCGTCAGAATGCCGAGCGCGCGGCCGATCCAGTCGTCCGCATAGCGATTGGCAAAGAAGGAGCCGTGACCGCAATCGTGCTGGATCATGAAGATGCGCACCAGAAACCCGGCCGCGGGAAGGATCAGCATCAGACCCCACCAATGGCCATAGGCGTAGGACGCCGAGGACAGTCCCCAGAGAATGGCGAATGGAATGAGTGTGATGGCGAGTTCGACAGCGCTGCGCCGCCTGTCAGGCTTCTTGTAGCGAGCGAGAATTTTCAGCCAGGCGCGCTTGCTGTTAGCGACCGCCTCAGGGGAAATCATGTTCATCACGAAGCATAGGCGGGGTGCCTCCCCGCCGCAAGCAAAGATCACGCGAAATTACTGCGCGTAATTGTCGCGTGGCCTGTCGGTCGAGCAACCGCAGCTCACCCGCTTGATGGTTCTCCCTCCGAGTGGCGGGCTCTCAAGATCATTCGGGGACCCCGAGGTTTGCTGCTAAGATTGGCGGTCGCGTTACCGCCGGCGCCGGCCGACGTCACTTTTCTCCGCTCCATCGAGGCGGTCGAGCAGTTTTCTGAATCGGTCAGGGATATCGCCCTCGGTGCGGAAGGCGGCAAGGTGCGCATAAAGCGGTTGACCGCCTCGGCGCCAAACTGGCGTCTGACCTCGGCGGCGAGCCGTTCCGTCTTTTCGGCCTTTTTGCGGGTCGTCATCTCAAAATCCTATGTCGGCTTCGAAACTCCTCCAGCAAGAGAATGGTTCCAGCATCACGCATTTGTGGCAAGCAGTGCCAGCGCTTAGGGTAAAATTTGAATTAAGATCGAAATGTCATGGGTCATTGTGCGGGCTTGGCCGACGACGTCCACAATCGCTTACCCCTTGATTTTTGGCCGCCAAACCTCGATATCGGGCTCAAAATCCATATCATTCGAGATTGACGGGAAATGGCGATGAGCGACCAGGCAAAAGACGAACGCGCGCCCGATGAAGTCGAGGCGACCGAGGCCAATGCCGAGCGCACGGAAGGCAGCATCGACGGCGACTATGAAGCCCTTGTGCGGCTGCTGAAGGAAAATGAAGAATTGAAGGACCGCGCACTGCGCGTGGCGGCCGAAATGGAAAACCTGCGTCGACGCACGGCGCGCGACGTGCACGATGCGCGCACCTATGCGGTTGCGAATTTCGCCCGCGACATGCTGTCGGTCTCTGACAATCTGCGCCGTGCGCTGGACGCGATTCCGGCCGAGGCCAAGGCCTCGGGTGACGCCGGCTTCAAGGCGTTGATCGAAGGCGTCGACTTGACCGAGCGCGCCATGCTGTCGGCGCTGGAACGGCACGGGGTCAAGAAGCTCGCCCCTGAAGGCGAGAAGTTCGATCCCAATTTCCATCAGGCGATGTTTGAAGTGCCCAATCCGGATGTTCCGGCCAACACCGTGGTCCAGGTCGTGCAGCCGGGCTATTCGATCGGCGAGCGGGTTCTGCGCCCGGCCATGGTCGGCGTCGCCAAGGGCGGTCCGAAGTTTGCCGCCGCTGAAGCGCCGGTCGAGCCGGGACCGGTGAACGAGCAGGCTGAGAAAGACGCCTGAACGGACAAGCGAATAGGGAGTAGCGAGTAGCGAATAGGAAATACGCAAGAGTTGCTGCGCGGCTTCGTGCTATTCGCTACTCGCTATTCGCTACTCGCTATTCGCTACTCACTCTTTCATTGTTCGCTTCATGAACCCCATCGCGCTTCTCGACTATGCCGGTGTCGCCGTCTTCGCCGCGACCGGGGCACTTGCGGCTTCGCGCAAACAACTCGACATCATCGGTTTCCTGTTCCTGGCCAGCGTCACCGGGATAGGCGGCGGCACGCTTCGCGACGTCATCCTCAACCTGCCGGTTTTCTGGGTCGCCAACTCCAGCTATGTGCTGATCTGCGCCGTGGTTGCCGCGCTGGTCTTCTTCGGCGCGCATCGCGTCGAATCGCGCTGGAAATGGCTGCTCTGGCTCGACGCCATCGGGCTCGCCGCCTTTTCGGTGATGGGCGCCGCCAAGGGACTGGCGATTACCGGTTCGCCGGTCGTCTCCGTCATCACCGGCGTGCTCACAGCCACCTCCGGCGGCATTCTGCGCGATCTCCTGGCCGGCGAGCCATCGGTGCTGCTCAGGCCCGAAATCTACGTCACAGCAGCCCTTGCCGGTGCCGGCCTCTATACACTTGGCGATCTTGCCGGGCTGCCGCCGCTCACTTCGGACCTCGCCGGTTTTGCTGCGGCGTTCCTTGTGCGTGGCGGCGCGCTCAAATTCGGCTGGTCGTTTCCGTCCTACAAGAGCCGACCCGGCCGGCGCCCGGAAGATATTCCGTGAAGGAGCGAATAGCGAATAGGGAGTAGCGATTAGGGATAGCAGCCCGCAGGATTGCGGCGTAGTTCTCGCTATTCGCTATTCGCCATCACGCTGCGAAGCGCTGGGCTTCCCCGCCATAATAGTTGACGTAGCGGGCGCCGATTTCCTTGACCGGCATCACGACGAAGACGTCGACCGTCGAGAATTCGCGGTCGATGACGCAGCCATCGCCGATGCGGGCGCCAACGCGCAGATAGCCCTTGACCAAGGGCGGCATTGCCGCGATTGCCGCCTTGGTGTTGACCGCCTCGATCGGCATCAGGTCCATCGAGCAGTAACGCGCGGACACCGCGCGCACATCCCAGGCCGAATTCGTCCGGCAGTGGTGGGCGAGGTAGGTGAGTGCCTCGGCATGCGCCGCCGGCACCGTGCCGTGGAAGGAAGCACAACCGGTCATCACACCGATTTCGTAGTGGTTGATGTAAGCCCAGATGCCTTGCCACAATGCCTCGATAGTGCGCTTCGAACGGTATTCCGGCAAAACGCAGGAGCGGCCGAGTTCGAGAAAACGCTGGCCGGGGTGACGGGCGATGAGCTTGGTCAGCTCGAATTCACCTTCCGAATAGAACCCTCCGGCGGTGGCCGCGATTTCTTGCCGCAGCAGCCGATAGGTGCCGACGATGCGGCGATGTTCGGGGCCGGAAAGCGTGGTGTCCAAAACCAGCAGATGGTCGCAGAGCGGGTCGAACCGGTCGGCATCACGGCGGTCATGGGTCTGGAACAGGTCTTTTCTGGCGCCAAGTTCGTCGTAGAACACCCGGTAGCGCACTTCCTGCGCGGCCGCGATCTCGGCTTCGTTGCGAGCGAGTCGCACTTCAAGATTACCTATACGGCCCAGTGCTGCGCCCTTCATGACGCAATCGGCGTTACGTCCGGCAAGCAGCGCGCTGCTGGCGTTCGGCCGAGTGTCACATTCCGGCATAACTGTATGCACGAGTGATTCTCCTTCGAGCCATCCCTCTTGGCACGGGGATACGGTGTAGGTGCAACAGGATTGTGACAGTACCGTGATGCGACCTTGCGGGCAATACTTCGTCGGCTGGCGAATGCGATCAACCGACTGCGTTACCTGAGCGCGTGGCGCGGATTGGACGGTGAAAAACTCAGGCTGCGACGACCTGTCCCTCGACGGCATTGACCAACGCCTCAGGGTCGAGCGGCTTGGTGACAAAGCCGCTGGCGCCATGAGCCAACACCGCATGGCGGGTCTTTTCCTGGCTGTCGGCCGACAGTACCATGATCGGCACCGGCGACATTGCGGTTTCTTCCTCATGGCGGCGGATGGCGGCAATCGCGTCCAGTCCGTCCATGACCGGCATGTGCAGGTCCATCAGAACCACGTCGAAGCGGTGGTTGTGCCCGGCGCCCGTGACAGCCTCGACGGCGGCCTTGCCATTGCCGACCACTTTGACGCGATGCCCGGCCTTCAACAGCGTGGCGCGGGCCAGCATGGCGTTGATGTCATTGTCCTCGGCGATCAGCACCGACAGGCCCCTCTGTCGGTTGCTGACGGTGCGAAGTGTCGGCCCGCCACGCTTTTCCAGCTGCGGCTGGGTGAGGCTTGGGGCATGGCTGCTCAACAGCACCCGCAGAAGCGTTCCGCCACGCACCGGCCTGGCCAGGAAAGTTGCGTAGCCGCTGGCGCGGAACTCGCCGAGCATGCCGCGGTCGGTCGGCGCGATCAGCGTGATGGCCTCGCAGTGGGAAAAACCGCTCAAGCGCAGGCGCTTGAGCAGCCTTCCGTCGCTTTCTTCCATGGCCGCATCGACCAGAAGCGCATCGCAGCCGGCGGCGAAGGGTGCGGCCTGCGCGGCGGTGGTGGCGAGGTCGACCGCGCCGCCATTGGCGCGGATGGTGCGGGCGATGGCATCAGCCTCGACAGCGTTTTTCGAAAGGATCACCGCGCGCCTGCCCGAAAGCGCGTTTTGGCGGCCCTGCTGTGCCTCGGTGGCTGCTATCGCCGGGATCTCGAAGACGAACTCGGATCCCTGGCCGATCCGGCTGGACACCGAGATCGTGCCGCCCATGGCGGCCACTAGGCGTTTGGAGATGGCAAGGCCAAGACCGGCCCCGCCATGCGCACGCGTCGACGTGCCGTCGGCTTGCTCGAACTCCTCGAAAATGCGGTCCAGATCCTCATCGTGCAGGCCCGGACCGGTATCGGCGATGGTGAAGCAAATGCGGTCGGTGGTTTCGGTGCGCACACGCGCAACGCTCACCAACACGCCGCCGCTGTCGGTAAACTTGATGGCGTTGCCGATAAGGTTGAGCAGCACCTGCCTGACCCTGCCCGGATCGGCAGTGATCAACTGCGGCACGTCGGGTTCGACATAGCAGCCCAGCCCGATATCCTTGGCGAAGGCGCGCGCGGCCAGCAATTCGATGATGTTGTCGGCGATCTCGCGCACCGACATCGGCTGCGGCTCCGGGTCGAAGCGCCCGGCTTCGATCTTGGAGTAGTCGAGAAGATCCTCGATCAGGGCAAGCAATGCGCTGGCTGAGGTCGAGACGGCGCCGACATAGGTCTGCTGCTCCGGCGACAGGCTGGTGTCCGCCAGCAGCCTGGCCATGCCCATGATGCCGTTCATCGGCGTGCGAATTTCATGGCTGACGGTGGCGAGGAAGCGCGATTTGGCCTGGCTGGCGTATTCGGCCCGTTCGCGTGCGGTGATCAGCGAGGATTCGGCGCGTTTGCGGGCGGTGATGTCGCGGGCGATGGCGCGATGCGAAACGGCGCCGCTGTCCTTGTCGCGCACCGATAGTTCGATCCACGAAAACCAACGCGGGCCGCTGGGCGTATTGATGGCGACATCGGTGGAACTCAGGCATTCATGATCGGAAAAGGCGGCATCAGGGACGATGCCGACCTCGATGCCGAGTTCCGCCAGGGTCTTGCCTGCAAGGTCGCGCTGATCGGTTTCGACGAGATCGGCGAAGACCCTATTGGCATAGACGATGTAGCCGTCGCGGTTGCGATGAATGACGAGGTCGCCGAGCGCATCGATCAGGCCGCGAAAGCGCTCATCGCTCTCCTGCATTTCCCACATGCGATCGGCCAGCGTCTCGATCTCGGCGCGGCTGCGGGCGGTGGTTTCGTCAAGAAGGGCAGCGGTGCGGTGTTCGCTCCGCATCGAGTGCAGATGCAAGCCAATGCCGGCAAGGCCGGTTGCCAGCAATGCGACGCTGATGAAGATTGGTGCTCCGGTCAGATGCGCCAGGCCTGCCAGCACGATGATGGCGACGAAGGCCAGGAGCGGAAGCCCCTCGCGTCTGGGGGGCCCCGGCTCTGGCATCAGGGGTGGCGCGGCTAAAAAGCGCCGCGCCGACGTCTGCACTGCATCGGCGTCGTTGTCAGTGTCCGCCTCTTGGCTGCCGGATTCCGCGATCATGCGAAATCCTTGCCAGACAGAGATTATGGAAAATTGCGGCGGATCGTTCGAATTTTAGCGGATGGGCCCATTTTGCAGCGGCTGCGGCGGATTTGCCATCAGGCGCGGCAATTCCGTCCGCCTTTCTCCGGCATTCGTGCGGTTCACATGTCCACGACGACGCGGCCGCGGATCTTGCCGTCAACGATATCGCGCGCGGCATCGATGATGCCGTCGAACCCGATGGTCCTGGACAGGCTGGCGAGCTTCTGCAGATCGAGGTCGGTGCCGATGCGCCGCCATGCTTCGAGGCGGACGACCTTCGGCGCCATTACTGAATCGATGCCGAGCAGCGAGACGCCACGCAGGATGAAGGGGGCGACGCTGGTCGGCAGGTCCATGCCGCCGGCCAGGCCGCAGGCGGCGACCGCACCGCCATAGGATGTCATCGAAAGCACATTGGCCAGCGTGTGGCTGCCGACGGCGTCGACGCCACCAGCCCAGCGCTCCTTGGCCAGCGGCTTTGCCGGCTGGGCAAGCTCCTCGCGCGATATTACTTCGGCAGCGCCAAGGTTGATCAAATAGGGGCTTTCGGCATTGCGGCCGGTGGAAGCAATGACATGATAGCCGAGACTGGACAGGATCGAGACCGCGACCGAGCCGACGCCGCCGGCCGCGCCCGTCACCACCACAGGGCCGCGATCGGGCAGAATGCCGTGCCGCTCCAGCGCCATGACGCAGAGCATGGCGGTGTAGCCGGCAGTGCCGACGGCCATCGCGTCATGAGGGCTGATGCCTTGCGGCAGCGGCACCAGCCAGTCACCCTTTACACGGGCGCGACCGGCATAGGCACCGAAATGGGTTTCACCGACGCCCCAGCCGTTCAGGATGGCCTTGTCTCCAGCGCGCCAGTCGGGATGAGAGGACGAGATGACGGTGCCGGCGAAATCGATGCCCGGCACCAGCGGCCAGCGGCGGATCACCGGCGCTTTGCCTGTGATCGCCAGGCCATCCTTGTAGTTCACGGTCGTCGCCTCGACCGCGATGGTGACATCACCTTCCATCAGGTCAGCTTCGGTGAGATCGGTCACGGTGACCGACTGCTTTTTCTCGGCGTCACGCGAAACGACGATGGCTTTGAAGGTTTCGGACATCTCTTTCTCCGCGTCTGCTTGGCGACATGAACTGTGCGGCGCCGGCCGCGTGAGGTCAATCTTTGGAAGACTTGGCGTTTGAAGGCTTTGGCTCGCGCCGCCAGCCGAACAGTTCGTCGAAGACGACCAGTGCCGCGCCGACCGAGATGAAGGCGTCGGCAAGATTGAAGACGGCGAAGGACCAGACCGGCGTGTGGAACAGGACGTAGTCGATGACGTGACCGTAGACGGCGCGGTCGATCAGATTGCCGAGGGCGCCGCCGACGATCAGCGCAAAGCCGGCACGGGCAAGGATCTGGGACGGCGCGATCCGCGTCGCCAGGAACAGCACGAATGCGACGACCGCAAGCGAAATGACGATCAGCCCGGTGTCGCCGAAGGACGAGAACATCGAGAAGGCGATGCCGGTGTTGTAGGTGCGAAACAGCGCCAGGAAGGGCACCAGGTCGAGCTTTTCCTGAAAGGCGAGACCGGTCTCGACCAGGTGTTTTACCCATTGGTCGAGCGCTATGGCCGCGACGACGAACAACGCGTAGGGAGACCATGATCTCACGGGTGGGCAACTTTCATTGCTGGTCCACGATTGGTTCGAGCTTCAGTGCGCCGCGCCGGATCTCGAACAGCATGACGCCGGTGGCAACGGCCAGGTTAAGCGAATCGGCACGGCCCGCTTGCGGAATTCTGAGCAGCCTGTCGCAACTCGCAGCCAGGCTTTCGGGCAGCCCCTGCTGCTCGTTGCCCATCATCAGCAGCACGGGCCCGCGGGAAAAATCGACCGAGCGGTAGTCGACCGCGCCCTTCAGGTGGGTGCCGGCGACGAGGCCTGAAAAGCCGCCTCGCCAGGCGAGGAAAGCCTCGGTCGTCGCTTTGGCCACCGGCACGGCAAAGATCGAACCCATGGTGGCGCGCACCGTCTCCACGGAAAAAGGATCGGTGGTGTCGCCGACCAGGATGACGCCCTTGGCTCCGACGGCATCGATGGTGCGGATGACGGTGCCGAGATTGCCGGGATCGCGCACCCGGTCGAGCGCCACCCAGACATCGCCATTGTCGGCGCGGACATCCTGCAGGGCCAGGAATTTTTGCGAAAAGACGCCGACTACCATTTGCGGATTGTCGCGACGGGTGATGGCGACCAGCACCTTTTCCGACACTTCGAGCACCATGCCGCCGGCGGCAACCGTGCGAGCGGCGACCTTCTCCACCGCCGCGTTGCCACGCCCGGCCTTGGCGAAAACCAATGTCCTGATCTGCCAGCCGAGATCGAGCGCATCGATAACCAGCTTCAGTCCCTCGGCCATGAAGGCGTTCTGCTGGTCGCGGAATTTCTTCTGCGCGAGCGCCTTGATGTCCTTGACCAGCGGATTGGCGAGGCTGGTGACTTCCTTCACCTGCCCGGGTGCGCCTGCATGCCGCTCGTTCATTCAGGCCACCCAACGCGAAAACAATGAGGTCGAAAGCGCCCGGCCGGCGGATTTTTCGCGGATGATCAGCTCACCCGATTCGACCTTGCCGCCCATGCCGGCAAAGGTGTCGCGCATCAGGGCATGGATGGCGAAGAAGGAGGCGCGGATCGAATAGGCGGTCAGCACAACGGCAAGCGGCTTCGGGGTCAAGATCGCGCGGCATAGGTCGGTCAAATCAGGCAAATCCTCGAACAATTGCCAGACCTCGCCCTTGGGACCGCGGCCATAGGCCGGTGGATCGAACAGGATGATGTCGTAGCGGCTGCCGCGACGCTCCTCGCGCTCGGCGAATTTCACCGCGTCGTCGACGATCCAGCGTATCGGCTTGCTGCCGAGGCCCGCCATCTCCTGGTTTTCGCGAGCCCAGCCGATCGCCTTCTTCGAGGCATCGACATGGGTGACCTCGGCGCCGGCACGAGCCGCAACCAGCGAGGCAAGACCCGTATAGCCGAATAGGTTCAGCACCTTGACCGGCCGCTTCGCAGCCGCGATCAGCCCGGCCATGTGGTCCCAGTGAGAAGCCTGCTCGGGAAAGACGCCGACATGGCGAAACGAGGTGAAACGGCCGAGATAGTCGGTGCCGTCATGTTTCATCGGCCAGGTCTCGCCGAGCGGCATCTTAGGGAAGCGCCAGCGGCCGATGCCTTCCTCGTCGACGTCACCGGTGAAGACGGCGTCGGCGCGCTCCCAGTCTTTTGCCGGCATGGCCTTTTGCCAGATTGCCTGACCTTCAGGCCGCACGATCCGGTAAGGGCCGTATTGTTCGAGCTTTTGGCCGGCGCCACTGTCGAGCAGCGCATAATCGGCATTGGGCGCCACTTCGAGGATCACCGGAAGATGCTCAGCGGGCAAGGTGCCGGCGCGGCGGGCAAGGACGCGTGGCGCCGATTTCGGCTCGGACCGGTTGCCCGCTTTCGCCTCATGCTGTTGGCGCGGCTGGGCGTCCGGTCCGGCAGGAACCTGGCCGGTACGCGGACGTGACACCTCCGCCGCACCCTTCGCGGATGGATGCGGACGGTTGTCGCGGCGTTTGTCGCGAAAAGACTTCAAGCAGGAGCAACTCCGAGCGGCGTGGCCGCTTTTGACATAGGGCAACCCGCTTCGCAACCAAGTCCGACGCGCCAGCCTCTTCAGTTTATGTCGGCCGGCGATGGACCAAAGTCAAAGAAACAGGCAAATCTGCCGGATGTCCCGCTCCGAACGCCTGCTCGACCTGATCCAGACGCTGCGCCGGCACCGCCGGCCGGTGAGCGGGCAGGCTCTGGCCGATGAGCTCGGGATTTCGATCCGCACGCTCTACCGCGACATCGCGACGCTGCAGGGCCAGGGTGCGCCGATCGAGGGGGAGGCGGGGCTGGGCTATGTGCTCAAGCCAGGCTTCATGCTGCCGCCGCTGATGTTCAGCGACGAGGAGATCGAAGCCATCGTGCTTGGCTCGCGCTGGGTCGCCAAGCAGCCGGACCAGCGTCTCTCGGCTGCTGCCGCCAACGCGCTGGCCAAGATCGCCGCCGTGCTGCCGGACGATCTGCGCGAGGATCTCGACGCGAGCACGTTGTTGGTCGGGCCTCCGGCCGCGGCCGTCGAGGGCATCGATCTCGGTATCGTGCGGCAGGCCATCCGCAACGAGCGCAAGCTCGGCTTCCTCTACCGCGACGCGGCCGGCGCCGCGTCCGAGCGCGTGGTCTGGCCGTTTGCCCTTGGCTTCTTCGACAAGGTGCGGGTGGTGGTGGCATGGTGTGAGATGCGCCAGGATTTCCGGCATTTTCGCGCCGATCGCATCGAAGCACTTCAGGCAACAGACTTGCGCTATCCGCGCCGCCAAGTGCTGCTCAAGGAATGGCGGGCGACGCTCGACAAATCGCGCGGTCCATGACGGCTACTGCCAGAAACTGACAGTATGGCATCCTATGTTCGGCAGATCGAAACCCTGAACCTTGGAGAACGGACATGACCACCCCGAATTTCGTCATCCTCTATGTCGACCAGCCGCAGCAGAGCGGCGCCTTCTACAGTGCGCTGCTCGGCCGCGAGCCGGTCGAAAGTTCGCCCACTTTCGTGCTGTTCGTGCTCGATGCGGGTTTTAAGCTCGGCCTCTGGTCGCGCCACACAGTCGAACCGGCAGCGGCCGCGGCAGGTGGCGGCGCCGAGCTCGTCTTTGCGCTGGATACATCCGACGCGGTCGATGCCGCCCATGCCGACTGGTCCGGTCGCGGGCTGAAGATCCTGCAGACGCCGACCGACATGGATTTCGGCCGCACCTTCGTTGCGCTCGATCCCGATAATCATCGGCTGCGCGTCTGCTGGCTGTCCGACGGGGAACAGGCCAATGGAGGACAGAAATGAGAGCATACTGGATCGCCGTAGCCTCGGCTGAACATGTCAGGCGCGGCCGCCAGGTCGGCTTCATGCAGGTCAACCACGGCAAGGCGTCACCGCTGCGCCGGGTCCGGCCCGGTGATGGCATCGTCTATTATTCGCCGACCACCATTTTCGGCGAAAAGGACGGTTTGCAAGCTTTCACCGCGATCGGCACGGTGCGGGAAGGCGAACCCTATCAGGGCGACATGGGCGGCGGCTTCACGCCGTTCCGTCGCGATGTCGAGTGGGCAAAGGCCGAGGAGACGCCGATCAAGCCGCTGCTCGACAGGCTGGACTTCAGCGCGGGGAAGTCGAATTGGGGCTATCAGCTTCGGTTTGGCCTCTTCCCGATCAGCGCGCATGATTTTTCGCTGATCGCCGAAGCGATGGGCGCCAAAATGGCTGTATCGGCGAACTAGGGCTTGAGCACGTCATAGACCGCTATGCCGGCGGCAAGGTCTTCGAGCGCTGCGCCGACCGATTTGAACAGCGTGATCTCACCAGCGCTCTCGCGGCCTTTCTTCTGGCCGCGTGCGAGTTCATGCAGATCGGCGACAATGGCTTCCGGCTTCAATACGCCGGAGGCGAGCGGCTGGACGATGTCGCCAGCCTCCTTGGTGGCGCCGGCGCGGGTGTCGACAAAGACGCGGGCAAGCGCGATCGCGTCATCATCGCTTTCGCGCATCGTCGGCGTAAAGCCGCCGACTAGGTCGACATGTGTTCCCGGCCGCAACAGTGTGCCCTTGATCAGCGGCGTCGTCGTGATCGTCGCCGACGAGACGATGTCGGCCTGCTGAAGCTCGGCATCGAGATCGGTGGCGGCGCTGGCGGCGAAGCCTTCGGCCCGCAGATTGGCCGCGACCTTCTCGGCATTGGCCGGGGTGCGGTTCCAGATGCGGATGGATTTGATCGGCCGCACGGCGCTATGCGCCTTGGCGAGGAAAGGCGACAGCGCGCCCGCTCCGACCACAAGCAGCCGCGAGGCATCGCCGCGGGCGAGATAGGAAGCCGCGAGCGCCGAAGCGCAGGCGGTGCGCCACTGAGTCAGCCGCTGCCCGTCGATCAACGCCTCGGGCTCGCCGGTGGCGCCATTGAGCAGCAGGTAGAGTCCCATCACCGCAGGCTTGCCGACGGTGTTGTTGTCGGGCGAGACGGTGACGATCTTGACGCCGATGTGACCACCAGCCGACGTTCCGGCCGCGTTGAAATCGGTCCAGGCCGGCATCAAAAGCAAGGTGGAGGCCGCACCATCGGGCCGCTCGATCGTATGATGATGCCTGACCGGCTGCACCGCACCCTCGCGAAACGCCGTGCGCAGCGTCTCGACCAGTCCGGGAAAGTTCAGCGCGTGGTCGACCTCTGCGGCCGAAATGGTCAGCATGAAAAACTCCGTGGGGACAAAACCGCCGACGGGCGGTTCAAGTGGTCGGCTTCGGCAATGCCGCCCCTTGGGTCGATCCCTGGGCCGATCCTTGGTCCGGGCCTTTCGCCGCCGGCACGCGGCTGACCGCCTGGCGCAGGTTCTCGGCCTCGATGCCGCGCTGGCGCGCCAGCTTGCGATAGCGGCCCTGCTTGACCCAGGTTGCCAGGCTGCCAACGATCATGCCGATGGCGAGGGCCAGGAACAGAAAGATGAACAGCGGCAGCGTCAGCGTCAGCTTCGGATTGCCGGGATTGAACGGATCCAGCGTGAAGGCAACCAGTTCGCGATTGGCAACGGCGAGTGCGATCAGGATGATCGCAAGGGGCACGAAGATCACGATGAGGACGAAGCGATTGAACATGATGTTTTCCGTCGGAAGCTGGCCTCTCCGAGAGGCCGTCTGGCGCAGACGCCCGCCTACTTGCCGCCGTTCAGCCTTTCACGCAGTTCCTTGCCGGTCTTGAAGAACGGCACCCATTTCTCCTCAACCTCGACGGATTCGCCGGTGCGCGGGTTGCGGCCGGTGCGGGCGGGACGGTTTTTCACCGAAAAAGCACCGAAGCCGCGCAGCTCGACCCGGTTGCCTTCGGCAAGGGCGTCGGTGATTTCATCGAAGATCGCGCCGACGATGTTTTCGACGTCGCGTAGGAAAAGATGCGGATTGCGCGTGGCAATAATCTGCACAAGTTCGGACTTGATCATGAGACGGATCCCCGTGAAAGCAGTGCGGTCAAAATTATGAGGATGATTTTATTTGCTTTTTTCACTTGCCCCAAGCGGCATCTCAAGGGTGCCAGACGGAAACGAGACCGTCAAGAAACAAGCGGTCGGCGCCGAGTTCATGGATGATGTCGCCGCTGGAGGCCGGCAGGCCGAGCGCGCTGCCGATCGTCTGCGCCATCGCCTTGGAGAATAGGAAGCCGCCCCGCCGTCCGGTGTCTTTCCATTCGACGACCTCGAGTTTGGCATCGACGCCCTTGGTCGCCAGCCAGTTGACGGCTTCGGTCTCGCCGCCGACGGCGTCGATCAGTCCGTTGGCGAGACCCTGGCGACCGGTGAAGATCGAGCCGTCGGCAAGTGCCAGCGCTTGTTCGCGGGTCATCTTGCGGCGCTCGGCAACAATGCCGACAAACCAGTCGTAGCTGTCGAGGATGAGCTTGCGGACCATGGCGCGCTCGTCGTCATTGGTCGCCTTGAACGGAGAGGGCGCAGCTTTCAGCGGCGAGGATTTCACTTCCTCCAGCTTGACGCCGAGCTTGTCCATCAGGCCGCTGACGTCGGGATATTGGATCAGGACGCCGATCGAGCCAACGATCGAGGTCTTGCGGGCAACGATATGATCGGCGGCACTGGCGATCATATAGCCCGCCGATGCGGCGAGCGTGCCGACCTCGGCCACGACAGGTTTGTCGGCGGCCAGCTTGCGCACCTCGTCATAGATCGATTCACCGCCGACCGTGGTGCCGCCAGGCGAATCGATCGACAGGATCACGCCTTTCACCTTCGATGACAGGCGAATGGTTTCCAGCCGCTTGATCAGTTCCTCGTCCTCGGTAATCGTGCCTTCGATCTTGACCTTGGCGATATGGTCGACCACCGAGCCGCCGAAATCGTCGCCATAGAACCAGGCTGAAAGCGCGATCACCCCGAGGGCTACGATGCCGATCGCGGCAACGCGCCAGAATGTCAGCTTGCGCCGTAAGCGGCGGCGGTCGATCAGGTCGTCGGCTCTCGGTGCCATGGTCAGCCTTTCAGTCGGCGGGAGGAGACGCTTTTAGACCATGATCCTCCCATCGGGAAGCAATTCTCTTTTGTGCATGGCGAGACAATTCATTCAGCAGGGGCGAGATGGCCACCCGCGTCGGCAATCGAGTAGGACGGCTAGACGGGCTCCCACCCCTTTCTGCTCACGTATTTGTGCAGTCGCCCCGAGGCGCGCAGCGCGACCGATGGCGGATATAATTTTACGCCGCGTGTCTGTTTCTGCTATGGAGAACGTGCGGTTGTGCGGATCTCGTTTTCATCTGTACAAGAGCGGCTGTCACATTTTTGCAGTTTTCGTGGGCTTGTGCTTGCTTGAAGGCGCCGGCGTCCCACCTATAGGCGGTGCTCGGGGCGGGCAGGGGTTTAGAAGAAAGCAGTGAATGTTAGCGCGACCGATTGAACCGACCAACGCCGAGATGGAGTTGGCTCCCCCGGCGGACGGCCGGACGCGCGGCGACGCTTTCGACCGCGCGCGGCGTCATTCGCGCCGCGTGCGCGTTCTCAAATTCGCCGTGCCGCTGGCTGCTGCACTGATCGCCATTGCTTTCCCGGTCTATTCCTATCTCGCCGCACCAGTCTCCGTCACGGTCCAGGCGGAAGGCACGGCCTTTTCCAACGGCAAGCTGGTGATGGCCAATCCTAAGCTAAACGGTTTCACCAAGCAGAAGCAGCCCTATTCGATGACCGCGCTGCGGGCCATTCAGGATGTCGGCACGCAAGGCATCATCGAACTGGAAGGCATCGATGCCAAGGTGCCGATCGCGCCTGACAATGTCGCTGCGATCAAGGCTTCGCATGGCACTTACGATCGTGACGGCAACACGATGAACCTGACAAGCGACGTGACGATCACCACAAGCGACGGCATGCAGGCCAATTTCAAATCTGTCTTCCTCGACATGGGCAAAGGCACTATGAAGACGGGAGATCCCGTCGATGTCAGCCGAGGCGGTTCGCGGATAACAGCGGATTCGATGTCGGTCCGGGACAATGGCAAGGTTCTGGTTTTCGAAAGCAAAGTGCGCGTCAATATCGATTCCGCCGCCTTGAAAACGGCAGAGGGAAACAGCGGAGAAACCAATGCGGCTCAGTAGTTCGACGCGGCTCGCGGCTGCAACTTCAGCGTTGCTGCTGCTCGGACTGGCGCCGTCATTGGCGCAGACCACCAGCCAATCAGGTCTCAAGCTGTCCGGCGACAAACCGATCCAGATCGAAAGCGACAAGCTGGAAGTCCGTCAGGCCGACAGTGTCGCCATCTTCACCGGCAATGTCAGCGTCGTCCAGGGGCCGACATTGATGAAGGCCGGCAAGATGATGGTCTATTACGTCAAGGATTCCAACGCCGGCGGCAAAGGCACGGAAGCGGCCGGCGCGGCGGCGATGACCGGTTCGGCCAACATCGATCACATGGAGATATCCGACAAGGTCTACATCAAGTCGGATGCGCAGGTCGCGACCGGCGATCAAGGCAGCTTCGATATGAAGAGCCAGGTTCTGGTGCTTTCGGGCAAAAAGGTCGTTCTGTCGCAAAACGACAACGTCCTGGTCGGCTGCAAGCTCACTGTGCAGATGAAAAGCGGGCTGGCTCAGGTCGATCCATGCGCTGGTCAACGCGTCCAGATGTCGATCACCCCGCCGCCGAAATCGGGAGCGACGAACCCCTGATGGCCAGCCTGTCGTCGCTGACGGCGCGTCTTCCGGGACGGGCCGCCGGCAAGCTTTCGGCGCCGACCACGGTGACCGTCGATACGGGAAAGTTCAAGGGAACCCTGATCGCCAAGGGTCTGACCAAGAGCTACAAGGGCCGCAAGGTCGTCAGCGGCGTCACCATCGGCGTGCGCGCCGGCGAGGCCGTCGGACTGCTCGGGCCCAACGGCGCCGGCAAGACGACCTGTTTCTACATGGTCACGGGCCTGGTGCCTGTGGATGAAGGCACGATCGAGATCGATGGCTTCGACGTGACCTCGATGCCGATGTACCGTCGCGCCCGCCTCGGCATCGGCTATCTGCCGCAAGAGGCCTCGATCTTCCGCGGCCTCAATGTCGAGCAGAACATCCGCGCCGTGCTGGAAGTGGTCGAAAAAGACCGCAAGGTGCGCGAACGCAATCTCGACGAGTTGCTTGAGGAATTCCACATCAGCCATCTGCGCAAGTCGCCGTCCATGTCGCTCTCCGGCGGCGAGCGGCGGCGCCTGGAAATCGCGCGTGCGCTGGCGACCCGTCCGGCCTACATGCTGCTCGACGAGCCTTTTGCCGGTATCGATCCGATCGCCGTCGCCGATATCCAGCAATTGGTGCGCCACCTGACAGCGCGCGGCATCGGCGTCCTCATCACCGACCACAATGTGCGCGAAACGCTAGGCCTGATCGACCGCGCCTATATCATCCATGCCGGCCAGGTGCTGACCCACGGTCGGGCCGACGAAGTGGTTGCGAACGCCGATGTGCGGCGGCTTTACCTCGGCGAGGGTTTTACGCTCTGAGCGTGAAATTTGTTTCCTGACACGATTTTTTCGCACTCGCGGGGCTTTTTTCCTCGATTTTGAGCCGCGATAACGCTCCGGTAAGTGGGTTTTGCTAGCAATTGCCTTGACAAGCAAAAGCCGGGCCAGTTTCTAATGGCCGGCTGCAAAAATTGTTCTCCGGAAGTCCGGATGCGTAGACGAGGCGTTTGAAACCGAACCATGGCATTGGCGGCCAAACTACAGCTACGACAATCACAGTCGCTGGTGATGACGCCGCAGCTGATGCAGTCGATTCGGCTGCTGCAGTTCACCCATGTCGAACTCGAGCATTTCATCGACGAGGAAATCGAGCGCAACCCGCTGCTTGAGCGCGCCGAGCCGCAGGACGATGCCGCCGGCGAACAGGCGCAGAAGGTCGAGGCGGAGCCGCAGGCCACCACCGACGGCGACTGGTTCGAAAAGGAAATGCAGTGGAGCGCCGAAGCGATTTCGGACAAGCTCGACACATCCCTGGAAAACCTGTTTCCCGACGACCCGGGAACCAGCGAGCGGCTCGGTCCCGACCTGACGGCGCAATGGAAATCGGCTTCCGGCAATGGCGCGAGTTCCTCATCCGAAGGTTTAGACGCCGGCGACATGGCGGCCGCGGCGATCACGCTGCGTGACCATGTCGGCGAACAGGTCGCGCTTGCCTTTGCCGATACGACGGCACGGTCGATCGCCGCCGACCTGGCCGATGGCCTCGACGAGGCCGGTTATCTGCGCGCCGACCTGGCCGAGATCGCCGCCCGTATCGGTACGGACGCCGCCGCAGTGGGTAAGGTACTGGCGGTGTGCCAGACCTTCGAGCCGGCCGGCCTGTTTGCCCGCGACCTTGCCGAATGCCTGTCGCTGCAGCTTGCCGTGCGGGACCGGCTCGATCCGGCGATGACGGCGCTGATCGCCAATCTCGAACTCCTGGCGCGGCGTGATTTCCACGCGCTGAAACGGATCTGCGGCGTCGACGAGGAGGATCTGCTCGACATGCTGGCCGAGATCCGGGCGCTCGATCCCCGGCCCGGTATGGCATTTTCGGGTGGCGCCAGCGATGCGATCGTCGCCGATGTCGAGGTGCGTGCCGCCAATGACGGCAGCTGGACGGTAGAACTCAATGCCGAAACGCTGCCGCGCGTGCTGGTCGATCATATCTATTTCGCCCAGGTCTCGCCGCAGGCGAAGAACCAGGCCGAAAAGGATTTTCTGGCCGAATGCCTGCAGAACGCCAACTGGCTGACACGCAGTCTCGACCAGCGGGCGAAGACGATTCTTAAGGTGGCCTCGGAAATCGTGCGTCAGCAGGATGCCTTCCTCGTCCATGGCGTGCGCCAGTTGAAGCCGCTCAACCTACGCACGGTGGCCGATGCCATCGGCATGCACGAATCGACGGTCAGTCGGGTCACCGCCAACAAATACATGCTGACGCCGCGCGGCGTGTTCGAACTGCGTTACTTCTTCACCGCCTCGATCGCGGCGTCGGGCGGCGGTGACGCGCATTCCTCGGAAGCCGTGCGTGACCGCATCAAGCAACTGATCGACGAGGAAAAACCCGTCGACGTACTTTCCGACGATGCGATCGTCGACATGCTGCGGGAGAGTGGTGTCGATATTGCCAGGCGTACGGTCGCCAAGTACCGGGAAGGAATGAATATTCCCTCCTCAGTGCAGCGCCGGCGCGAGAAACGGGCAATGGCCAGCGCCGGGCGCTGACGCGGTTCGACTTTCCTCAGGCCAGCACTTCATTGACAAGCCGCGGTGAAGTGGCTAGAAGCCCGCCCGCATGAGACGGGCTAGATGCCTGCATGCGGATGGTCCGTCACGACGTTGGCCTCGGGACGGTCAAAAGGCGGCTTGTGATCAACCGGAAAGTTCGGATTTAAAATCGGCGCGAGTGACGCCGCAAAGCTTGTGCGCACGGATCACGAGTATAAACTCGGGCCAGTTTGAAGCCTGAGCAAGGAAGGTCAGTTTTCAGATGAATCTGCGCATATCGGGAAAACACATGGATATCGGCGATGCGTTCCGCACACGCATCAATGATCGTGTCGGCGAAGCGATCGGCAAATATTTCGATCGCGGCTTTGCCGGTCACGTCACGGTCATCAAATCGGGCTCGCGCTATTCGGCGGATTGCATGATCCGGCTGGATTCCGGCGCTTCGCTGCAGGCTACCGGCGATGCCCAGGATCCGACATTGGCCTTCGAGGCCGCGGCGGATCGTCTGGAGACCCGCCTTAGGCGCTACAAGCGGCGACTGAAGTCGCACAGTTCGGGTGCCGCAAATGGCGAACCGACCGACATTGCCTACACGGTGATGGCGCCGCTTGCGGACGACGACGAGGATATTCCGGAGAATTTCGCACCGGCTATCGTCGCCGAATCGACCATGACGCTGAAGACCATGTCGGTGGCGTCGGCGGTCATCGAGCTCGACAACAAGGACAGCCCGGTCTTCGTCTTCCGCAACGCCGGAAACGACCATCTCAACATCGTCTATCGCCGGCCCGATGGAAACATCGGCTGGATCGACCCGTTCACGACCAAGGTCGCACAAGCGTGACGACAAGGATCGCACGGACGTGACGACCACGGTCGCACTGGGATAAGAGCCGGCCGCACGAGGGGTGGGGACTGGTGACGGCAGGCGAACAAGGGATTTCAAGCATGGATCTGAGCGATCTTATCAACGTCCCGGCGATACTGCCGGCGTTGAAGGCGAACTCCAAGAAGCAGCTGCTCCAACTGCTGTCCGAACGGGCAGCGGCGATTTCCGGCATTCCGGAACGGGAGGTGTTCGACACCATCCTGCAGCGTGAACGGCTGGGCTCGACCGGCGTCGGCAACGGCATCGCCATTCCGCACGGCAAGCTGGCCGGCGTGAAGCGCATCGCGGGGGTTTTCGCGCGGCTGGAGACGCCGGTGGATTTCGAGTCGCTCGACGATCAGCCGGTCGACCTGGTGTTCCTGCTGCTGGCGCCGGAAGGTGCTGGCGCCGATCATCTCAAGGCCCTGTCGCGCATCGCGCGGGTGCTGCGCGACGCCGACACTGTGGCCAAGATCAGGGGCACACGCGACGCCGCGGCAATTCACGCGCTTTTGTCGGACACCCAGGCCTCACACGCGGCCTGAACTCAGGACGAAATCCTCGCAAGGGCCGCCACGGACGGCCCTGCTCGTTTCGATTGGGATCACCTCAGTGAATGGCGACCGTGGTCAGGTCGTTTTCCATGGCGCCGGCCAGTGCACGGTCACGCGCATCGGAAAGCAGGATCGGCTGACCATTGGCAGCAAACAGCGCCCACAGTTCCATGCCGGGCGCGATTTCGCCGAGGTTAGGGAACCGGCCGAGCAATTCGTCGCTCGAGACCTTTCTGAGATAAGCGACCGAGCCCTCGCCGAGATGCGCGAATTCGCCATTGGTCATGGTGATATTTTCAGTTCTGGTCATTCAAAGCCTCCTTGGCGCGAGGACGCCGCTCAAGGCCATCCCGCATGAGAGCCATCGGTAAAGATTAGTCTTTCACCGATATATTTATTTTCCGTACCAGCCGTTCGGACTCCGGCCGATCGAGATCGATCGACAAAAGGCCGTTCTTCAGCTCCGCCGCGATCACCCGCATGCCGTCGGCCAGCACGAAACAGCGCTGGAACTGGCGCGCGGCGATGCCGCGATGAAGAAATTCGCGCTCGGTGTCGTCAGTCTGACGGCCTCGCACGACCAACTGGTTTTCCTCCGTTGTGACATCGAGATCGCTTTCGGCGAAACCGGCGACAGCCAATGTGATGCGCAACCTTTCGGTCTTGCCGTCGGCGCCGCTGAGGCGTTCGATGTTGTATGGAGGATAGCTGTCACCGGACTTCGCCAAACGTTCCAAGGTCTTTTCCATGGCGTCGAAACCAAGGAGAAGCGGGCTGGAAAAAGGCGTCATTCGGCTCATGTTACACTGTCCTCTCAAGAGCGACATCAAGTGGAAAAACCCAGATGGCATTTTTCCCGATGGTCTTGATATGGTCCGCCCCGCGACCAAGTTCAAGCCGTCAATAGACCCGCCCAAAAAGACCAGGTCGTGGACTCACAGGAATGATCGGCATGGCGCTTGAAACGGCGAGCAGATGCAGGGAGAAGCGCGCAGGCCGGGATCGTCTTCCCAGGTCGAGCGGTTCGACGTGGCAGCTCGCGGCCGCTTCGGCGCAGTTTGGATGTTTCGATCAGATTCATTCAAAGTCCATGGCCTCGCCAAACAAGGAATTGAAATGCCCCAATCACGCAAGATCATCATCGACACGGATCCCGGCCAGGATGATGCCGTCGCCATTTTGCTGGCGCTCGGCAGCTCCGAGCTGGAGATCGTCGGCATCACCGCCGTTGCCGGCAACGTGCCGCTGAAACTTACCGAAAAGAATGCCCGCAAGATCTGCGAGCTGGCTGGCCGCCCGGATATCAAGGTCTATGCCGGCGCTATCCGGCCGCTGATGCGCGAACTGGTCACCGCCGAGGAAGTGCATGGCAAAACCGGTCTCAATGGCCCGCAACTCCCCGAACCGACGATGAAGCTGCAGGACCAGTATGCGGTCGATTTCATCGTCGAGACGCTGATGAAGGAAGAGAGCGGCACGATCACACTTTGCCCGCTCGGTCCGCTGACCAACATTGCGCTGGCGCTGATCCGCGAGCCGCGCATCGCACCGCGCATCAAGGAAATCGTGCTGATGGGGGGCGGCTTCTTCGAAGGGGGCAACGTCACGCCGGCCGCCGAATTCAACATCTATGTCGATCCGCATGCCGCCGATGTCGTGCTTAAATCCGGCATTCCGATCGTGATGATGCCGCTCGACGTCACCCACAAGGCGCTGACCACCGCCAAGCGCACGCAGACTTTCCGTGCGCTCGGCACAAAGGTCGGCACCGCAACCGCGGAAATGCTGGAATTCTTCGAGCGCTTCGACGAGGAGAAATACGGCACCGATGGCGGACCCCTGCACGACCCCTGCGTCATCGCTTATCTTCTGAAGCCTGAACTCTTCAGGGGTCGCAACTGCAATGTCAGCGTGGAAACCGCCTCGGAACTGACCATGGGCATGACCGTGATCGACTGGTGGGGCGTCACCAAACGGCCGAAGAACGCCATGGTGATGCGCGACATCGACCATGATGGGTTTTTCGCCCTGCTGGTGGAGAGATTGGGGCGGCTTTAGGGCCCTCTTTGCCTTCTCCCCTTATGGGACCCACAAGGGGAGAAGGTGAGGCGGTCCTACTTCGACCGTGAGAACGCCAGCCACAGGCCGCCACCGACCATGAAGCTGCCGCTGATCCTGGACATGAGCTTGATGCGGCTGGCCGATAGCAGGCGTCCGGCGCGGCCGGCGGCCAGCGCATAGGTCGAATCCGACATGGCCGCGAAGATCATGGCGGTGAGGCCCATGACGGCGATCTGCAGCGAATAGTTGCCTTGTGGCGAAATGAACTGCGGAAAGAAGGCGCCGAAGAAAATCAGCGTCTTGGGGTTGCTGAGCGCCACCAGCAGACCCTGCAGGAAGAAGCCCCCGCGCGGCTTCTTGGCGGTCCCGTCAGCGTTCAACTTGCCCTTTGAGCGGAACATCTGGACACCCATCCAGATCAGATAGGCGGCGCCGATCAGCCGCACCCATTCGAACCAGTGGCCCATGCCCGAAATCAGCGTGTTAAGGCCGATGCCGACGATGGCGATCATCACGGCAAGCCCGGCTTGCGTGCCGGCGACATTGGCGAGACCGGCGCGGGTGCCATGGCGGATGCTGTTGGCGATGATCAGCGTGACCGTCGGACCGGGCACCAGGATGATGACGATGCAAGCAAGGACATAGGCGGCGTAGAGTTCGAGCGACATGATTTTTCCCTCTTTGTTGGAGCACGATCTTTTCCGAAAACCGGTCCCCACTTTTCGGATCATGCTCTAGGAATGCCGCCGATGCGGCGCAGCTGAGGATAATCAATGCATGGCAGCGCTGACGGTGCAAGCCGGTGCGCGAAGCGCCGCGATGCTGCTCAGGCGCCGGCCTGCCAGGGCATCGTTGCCTCGTAGGCCGCCGCCGCCTTCAGCACGGCAAGATCGCCGCGCGGTCGTCCGATCAGCTGCATGCCCATCGGCCGGCCCTTGTCGTCGAAGCCGACCGGTACGCTGACCGCCGGGCAGCCGCCCAAGGTCGCGAAGGCGGAAACCTGCATCCAGCGGTGGTAGCTGTCCATCGCTTGCCCGGCGACCTCACGGGGCCAATGCGTGTTTACATCGAACGGGAAGACCTGCGCGGTCGGCAGCGCAATGAGATCATAGCGGTCGAAGAGCGACAGCAGCGTGCGATGCCAGGAGGTGCGGATGACCGAGGCGGCGCGGATCTGCGGCGCCGTCAACCGTATCGCGTTCTCCACTTCCCAGATGGCTTCCGGCTTGAGCAGGCGGCGTTGCGCGGGGTCGTCATAGTGTGTCTTGAGCGCACAGCCGCTGCTGGCTTGCCGCAGCGTCACGAAGGCCTGCCACAACGCTTCGAAATCGAAACCCGGCAGCAGGGGTTCGCTGGGGAAGGACGCATCCGCAAAGCGGCCAAGTGCTGCCTCGCACAGGCTGAGGATGCCGGGTTCGACCGGCAGATAACCGCCGAGGTCACCAAACCAGGCGATGCCGCCGCCAGTCGCTTTTGCTGCAAGCCCTCCGAGGAATGACGTCGGTTTCTCATAGGACAAAGGCGCCCGCGGATGGTAGCCCGCCTGCACATCGAGCAGCAACGCCATGTCGCGAACACTGCGGCCCATCGGTCCGTCGACGCCCATCTGCGCATGAAAGACCTCGAAGTCGGGTCCGCCGGGAACAAGTCCCTGTGACGGGCGGAAGCCAAAAACATTGTTCCAGGCGGCCGGGTTGCGCAGCGAGCCGCCGAAGTCGCTGCCATCGGCGACCGGTACCATGTCGAGCGCCAGCGCCACCGCCGCGCCGCCGCTCGAGCCGCCGGCTGTCAGGGCCGGATCGAAGGCGTTGAGCGTCGGCCCGAACACGGTGTTGTAGGTGTTGGAGCCAAGCCCGAATTCGGGGACGTTGGTCTTGCCGATGATGATGGCGCCGGCGTCGCGGATGCGTTCGACGAAGAAATCGTCTTCTTGCGGCACGAAGTCAGCGAAGATCGGCGAGCCGAAAGAGGTTCTGAGGCCCGCGGTCGAGGCGAGGTCCTTGATGGCGATAGGCAGGCCGAACAGCGCCCCGGTTTCGACACCCGCTTGCCGCCGGGCATCGGCCGCATCGGCTTCGCGCAGGATATCGGCGCGATCGCGCAAGGCGACGATGGCGTTGACCAGCGGGTTGACCGCCTCGATGCGGTCGAGGAATGCCGTGACCACCTCGCGCACGGAAAGTGTCTTCCGGCGGATCGCGTCGGCGAGCTCGATGGCGGACAGGCGGCAGATGTCGCCGGCCGGCGTCACGGCATGCTTTGTCCGAGGGCGCAGCATCTCAACGGGTTTCCTGCAGCGCCTGATCGACATCCTTGGCCAGCGGGATCGCCGGCTGAGCGCCCGGCTTCAGGCAAGCTAGCGAGCCGGCCGCGCCGGCGCGCGCCAGTGCCTGTTCGAGCGTAAGGCCGGACGACAGACCGGCGGCGAAATAGCCGCAGAACGTGTCGCCGGCACCGACCGTGTCGACAGGCGTGATCTTCAGTGCCGGAACGGTCAGGAAGTCGCTTGGCGTCGCCGCCATCACGCCGTCGCCGCCAAGCGTGACGACGATGGTGCGGCCGGTTTTCCCGGCAAAGTCGCGCATGCGCGCCGCCCGGTCGCGGCCTTGCAGTGACAGAGCTTCGCCATAGAGATCGAATTCGGTCTCGTTGGCGACGGCATAGTCCGCCTTGCCGAGAAAGCCGGCTGCATCGCCCTGGAAGGGTGCTGTGTTGAGCACGGTGATGGCCCCGGCTGCTCTTGCCTGGTCGAGAGCGGCTGCGACGGTCGCCAGCGGAATTTCATGCTGCAGCAGCACGACATCGCCCTGTTTGAAAAAGGCCTTTGAGAGATCGCCGGGCACCACAGACGCGTTGGCGCCCGGTATCACGGCGATGATGTTCTCGCCGTCGTCGCCGACCATGATCAGCGCCGTGCCAGTCGAGGCGTGGGTCTCGGCGACGCCGGACAGGTCGACCTTGCCATCGCGCAGCAGCGCCAGCGCGTCGGCTGCGAAGCTGTCCTTGCCGACAGCTCCCACCATGCGCACCGAGGCGCCGGCGCGCGCGGCGGCCAGCGCCTGGTTGGCGCCCTTGCCGCCGGGCGCGGTGGTGAAGGCCGAGCCGGCCACCGTCTCGCCGGGGCTCGGCAGGCGGTCGACATTGGCGATAAGGTCGAGGTTGATCGAGCCGATGACGATAATCAAGCAAGGCCTCCTGGCAGTACAAATTCAAAGTGTCGGAGCGTCCTCGTTGGTCCGCGCGGGCGAAGGTCGTTTCCAATCGTGCGCGAAAGCTAACCTGTAAGGCCGCAGCTTGCCAGACCGCGCGAAGGGTCCAGCTCGATTTGATGCGTCACGGCCTATTCGCAGCGCACAGTGACCGCTCCCTGATAGTTGCCGGCGGGAAAGATACCGCTCGACTTGGTGGCGGTGAGGTCGACCTGCATGGTGTGAGTGCCGTTGACGACCCGTTGCGGCGCACTTCCGTTGATGTCGACCCCCGAGCCATCGAGGCGGAAGACTGAGGCGAAGGTCACGTTGGTGTCGCCGCCGCTCGGTGCGGTCGTGAATGCGGCCGGCGCCGGCGCCGAAACCGAATAGCAGTCCAGCAGATTGAGCAAGGAGCACAGCAGTGAGTTTGCCACGATGGTGGCGCTGGCGCTGGATCCACCCGCCTGTTTGGAGCCCAGTATGCCGATAGCGGGATTTGCGGTCATTGTTCCCGACGTCCCGACCATGATGGTGCAGGTGCCGGTGATCGCCGCTTGCACCGGAAGGCAGAAGCCGGCAAATGCTGCCATCGCAAGCAGCGCGCGGTTATTTCTTCTTCTTTTTCTTGCCATCGCCGTTTCCGGTCCTGATGCTCCAGCCTTCGTTTGCCCATCCGGGTGATGCGGCCGCGGGAGCGCTGGCGGCCACGCTCGCCGTCTGGCCGTCGGCGCCAAGGCCCATCTTCAGCAGTTTCAGTTCCAGTTGCAGGCGGTCGACCTCGAGTTCGTAGAGCCGGCTGCAGTCGACGCGCTTCGGCGTACGCCCGATCGGGATCACAACCCGGCCATAGGTGGCAACGCTGTTGTCCGACTGACTGTTACCTCTGATGACGCCGAGATCAACATAGGCGCCGGTGCCGGAGACTGCGGAACGGCAAGTGGTGCCGTCCGCGGCATGGACCTCGTCCTGGCCCTGGGGCAAGGTGACGCCGGGCAGGTTGAAACCGCTCTCGTTCTGGTTGAGGTTGTAGACATCCTCGGCCACCGCAGGCGAGATGCCCGCCGAAGCAGCCGCGAGCGCGACTATCAGGATTTGCGGCGCCCAAAGAACTTTCCGCATATCTGTGCCCTTATCTGCGTCTGTTGATTGGGGAAGGGGATGCTTTCGGTACAGATACGCACTTTACGCTCGGGGGCACCGTCGAAGGGCACGACCACAAGGACAGGACGTGAAGCCTGCGAAGCCAATTGGAAGACATTCGGAGAGATCCTGGCGTCTACTGGCTGAAAATCCTGATCGTAGACGTGGATTTCGACCCGGATCTTCCGGTCATAGGGATTGGCGGGGAAAACGCGGACAGCGAAGGCGTCACTGAAGCTGTTGACCTCGCCACGCATCGGCGACATCGACTGGGCTTCGGCGGCAATGGGGGCCAATCCGACGGCCAGTGCCGTCGTCAGGATTCGAGCATGTTTCAAGGACCCCTCCATCGCTACGGCGTCATTCGCAGCGCAGCGTTACCGTTGCTTGATAGTTGCCGGAGGCGAAGCGGTTGCTGCCACCCTTGGTGCCGGCGAGATTGACCGAGACGAGGTCGGCGCCGGGTGTTCCGATGCTGGTGGCCGAGCCGGTTTCAACGATAGAATGCGTGCCCGCAGCGGAGTAGGTCGGTGTCCAGGTCGTCGACGTTACGTCCGCCGAAGGTACCGTCGTCGTGGTGACCGGATCGACGCTGAGCGACACGCCTCCGGTAGTTGTCAGCGTCACGGTTCCGGCAGAACCGCCGCTGTTGTGGGAGCTGAGTGACTGCAGGTCGGGGCTGACTGTCATCGTGCCATTGGTGGCAATAACAAGCGTACAGGTCGGCGTGATCGTGCCGTTGAAAATGACATTTTGCGTCGTGGCCAATACGGGTTGGGCAAGACAGGCAAACAGCATTGCTGCGCCGAGGGCGGCGCGAAACCATGTCATCGAGACCTCCTATCAATTCGGATCGCCCGAATTAATAGGGGTCATCATCACTTTGTCGTAGTTAATTTTGAGTTAACTGAAATAAATGCTAAAAACAACAAACAGGAAAACCGGAGGTTGCCCCCGGTTGCAAGAAATAAAATTGACGCGGATATCGCACTTATACTTGGTAATTTATCGGTATCTATACATCTCTCCGGCAAAGCTCGAAAAATCGATATTTCACGACACCTGTCCCGCTTCCCAGCCCAGGATAGCGCGCTTGCGCGTCAATCCCCAGTGATAGCCGGTGAGGTCGCCGGATTTGCCGATAGCGCGGTGGCAGGGAACCACGAAAGAGAGCGGGTTGGCGCCGTTCGCCGCACCGACCGCACGGCTGGCGGACGGCGCACCGATGCTGGCAGCAATCGAGGAATAGGTGCGGGCCTTGCCCATCGGGATCTTGAGCAGCGCCTCCCAGACCCGAACCTGGAAGTCGGTGCCGATCATGACGACATGCAGCGGCTGGTCCGGGCGCCACAGCGTCGGGTCGAATATGCGCGCGGCATAGGGGCCCGTAGCAGCCATGTCCTCGACATAGATGGCGTTTGGCCAACGGCTGGACATGTCGGCGAAGGCAGCACGCTCCTCGCCGGGATCGCTGAAGGCGAGGCCGGCAAGTCCGCGGTCGGTGGACATGATCAGGGCGGTGCCGAACGGCGAGGGATGATAGCCGTAACGGATGGTGAGACCGGCGCCGCGCGTCTTGTAGTCGCCTGGTGACATCGCCTCGTGGGTGACGAAAAGATCATGCAGCCGGCCAGGGCCCGACATGCCCAATTCGAACGAGGTCTCAAGCAGCGGCATGCCTGAATCGAGCAGCCTGCGGGCATGATCCAATGTCACCGCCTGCAGGAAGGCCTTGGGCGACAGGCCGGCCCAGCGTGTGAAGAGCTTTTGCAGGCCGGTGGGCGTCTCGCCGACCTCCTCGGCCAGCTCTTCGAGGGAAGGCTGATCGCGATAGTCGAGGCTGATCTTCTCGATGGCGCGGCGCACGATTTCGTAGTCGCTACCTTCAGGCGTGATGTCCTTTTTGAGGACCGCTGTGTGTGTGCTCATGGACTATCTCCTTGAGCCGGAATATCGCCCCTTGCGGCGGTGACCGCCACCCGAAACTTGCCTTCTGGCCGCGCATACCCAGATAGACTCGGATCTTGAGCCAGGAGTCGCTCATGGCTGGCGAAAAAGTAGCCCTCACCGGCGCTAAGGAAACCTTGCTGATTACGCTCTACGGCAAGGCGCTGGAGAGCCGGATGCCGGATTCGCTGCTCGGGGATCAAGCGCGCAGCGCTTTCTCCGGAGTTGCTTTGCTTTAGCGCGCCTTGGCTGTGGCCAGCGCGCGTGAAAAGGCAGTGGCAAAGCTTTCTCGGGAGTCAGGGTCCAGGAAAGATCCGATCGGCACGTTCTGGCCTTGGCCTTCCACCGTCATCCTTGTGATCCCGATCTCGGCATGACGGGCGATCGAAAACCGCGTCCAGAACGGATTGAAGCGATGCGCTTCCGATTTACCGGATGGTGCCGTCTTGCGGATGTCGAGGCTGGTGCGCGAAACCGACACTTCCTCGCGTGCGCGGGCAGCACGGTAGTTGAGGCGAAAGGCGATGTAGACGCCGGCCACGTCGAGGCCGAAGAATCCGAACACCGGCCAGGCGCCGCGCGACAGGAAAAACGCACCTGTCACCAGCCAGCCGAACAGCAGCGCGCCCATCAGGATGAAGAAGCCTGTCCGGCCCAGCGACCGGTGCGGGGTCAGCAGGGCGCGAAAGAATGGTTCGTCGGCCTGAAACGAGGCGTTTGTGTCGCTCATGGCAGGATATTATAGGAGGGAAATGGCGAGCCCCAAGTCCAAAGATTCTTCCATGTCCAAAAAAGAATTGCTGCCCGGCCGGCGCGAGGGGTCGAACGCCAAGCCGCGCCCGAAGCCGGTGCGGCGCACTTCGCGCTACAGCCCGGCGGAAGTGCACGAGATATTCCGGCGCTTTTCGATCCAGCGGCCGGAGCCGAAGGGTGAGCTCGAACATGTCAATGCGTTCACGCTACTGGTCGCGGTGGTGCTGTCGGCGCAAGCAACCGACGCCGGTGTCAACAAGGCGACGCGGGCGCTGTTCAGGGCCGCCGATACGCCGCAGAAGATGCTGGCACTGGGCGAAGCCAAGGTCGGCGAGCATATCCGCACCGTCGGGCTCTGGCGCAACAAGGCCAAGAATGTGATTGCGCTGTCGCAGGCGTTGATCCGCGACCATGGCGGCGAGGTGCCCAACGAGCGCGATGAATTGGTCAAGCTGCCCGGCGTCGGGCGCAAGACCGCCAATGTCGTGCTCAACATGGCCTTCGGCCAGCACACGATGGCGGTCGACACCCATATTTTACGCCTCGGCAACCGGCTCGGGCTGGCCCCTGGCAATACGCCGGAACAGGTCGAGCAGGGGCTGCTCAAGATCATCCCGGACGAATATATGCGGCACGCGCATCACTGGCTGATCCTGCATGGCCGCTATGTCTGCAAGGCGCGCAAGCCGGATTGCCCAGCCTGCATCATCGCCGACATCTGCAAGGCAGAGGTAAAGACGACCGATGTGCCGGCACCGCTGGTCGAACTCGCGCCGCTCGCATTAACGGCATAACTCCCCAAACGGCGATTCTAATAGCCGTAGCCGCGCGCCATCGCCGCCGCGAAGACCGGGATGAGCAGGAAGATGAAGGCCTCGGCGCGGATGTAGCTCTTCACGGACACAAGCTCGGCCGCCGGCACCTGGAACGAGGGACTGGCGCTCGCCTGTCTGTTCCAGGAAACAAAGCGGATCGTCGGGATGATCGACAACAGGCCGACGACGGCAAACGCCGTCATCTTGGCCCAGAACACCCAGTTGTAAACGTAGAATTCCCAGCCCTTGAGGCCATAGAACACACGGCCGATGCCGACGACGATGATAAGCACGGCGATGATGCCATAGTGGCGGTCGATGCCTGCGAGCCGCTTGAGCGTCGCGGCGGCCAGATCGCCACGGGTCAGTATGAATTCGGCGCCGATGATCCCCGCCAGCGAAAACACCAGCACATGATGGGCAATGGCAAGCACAAGATCGGTGGTGTCCATGCTCTATCCCTTGGTTTGACGGCACCGCCGCGCCTAAAAGGGGAGGCGTCGGCAGGTGCTGAATCAGCCTGCGGTCAAAGTAACACCGTCGCGCGAAAATCCCAGCAGCGGCGCGTGGATGATGGCCCGTATCGCCCCTGGCCCTTGCACCGCGCCGGCTATTTGCTAAGCGCTGACGATCCGTGCGAGACAGATCTCATGAACAATCCACAAGCGACCAGCGCTCCGGTCATCGAGACGAAGCGAACCAATGTGGACCGAGCCCGTCGTCACCCGTTTCATCGGAGGCAAGCCGCGCACGCGCGAAGAGAGCTGGATGCGCTTCCTGCGTCACGCCGGCCTGTGGTCGTTGCTCGGCTACGGTTTCTGGGCAATCGAGGAGAAGGCGACGGGCCGTTTCATCGGCGAGGCCGGCTTTCACGATCTGAAGCGCGATATGGAGCCGTCGATCGAAGGCATTCCCGAGGCCGGCTGGGCGCTGGTTCCGACTGTTCACGGCGCAGGCTTCGCCACCGAGGTGGTAGGCCGCGTGCTCGCATGGGGCGAAGACGCGTTCGGGCGTGCGAAGACCGTCTGCATCATCGATCCGGAGAACGCCGCTTCGCTGAGGGTTGCGGCGAAGTGCGGCTACCGGGAAGTGGTGCAGACCACTTACCATAACGCCCCGACCATCCTGCTGGCGCGGTGACCTTAGCGACAGATTCAGATCTCAGGTCGAATCGACCGACCTGAGATCTGAATCTGCCTCTAAATCAAAGGGATAGAGCATGATGTCGCCCGAAAAACCGCTTCGCACTTTTCGGCATCATGCTCTCGGCGGCGTCATCGACTGGACATACCCGGTCTGCTAGCATCGATCATAGTGCGAAGGGGGATGATCGATGCGTGCATTCAAGACGATAGCCATGGCGTTTTTCTGGGCGGGGTTTGTTCTCGTGCTGACATTGCGGTTGGCCGCTGCCGACGCGACGGTGCCGACCGCCGATATCAAGGGTGCCGCCGACAACCATCTCGCCAAGCGCTACGAAGGCTCATTCATCGTCTCATACGAGAAACTAGCCTTCACCGATTTCAGCGTGCCGCTGTCGCCACTCAAGCCGAGCGCCGACCCGGATGCGCGTGACGCGATGAACAATCGTGTCTTTGCACCTGACAAGAAGGCCGAGGTCGAAGGCGCCCTGACCCGCATTGCCTATGTGCTGCCGGCCGAGCGCTCGCCGCTCGAAGTGCTGCGCAACTATCAGGATGTGATTGCGGCGGCGGGCGGCGAAATCCTGTTCGAATGCAAGAAGGAGGAATGCGGCGGCGCCGCCGACCGTTCGTCGAGTGGCGGCGGTGGCGACATGAGCCTGACGATGTATTCCTTTCATGAGAGCGATCTGAAGGACGCAGCCTTCTCGAATGGCGCCTGCGCACTGACCTCCGGCATCAATGACCAGCGTTATTTCTCGGCCAAGGTGCCGCAGGAAGGCGGCGACGCCTATGTGACCGTGCAGACCTATTCGATGACCGGCGATCTCTACTGCAAGGAGCTCAACGGCCGCACCATAGCGATTGTCCAGGTGCTGGAACCCAAGGCACGCGACAAGAAGATGGTGGTCATCGAGGCGGCCAAGATGGCGGATTCCCTTTCCGCCACCGGCAGCATTTCGCTCTACGGCATCTTCTTCGACACCGACAAGGCCGACATCAAGCCGGAGTCGGAACCAACACTGAAGGAAATTTCGACGCTGCTGGCCAACGACCCGAAGATGGCCGTGATCGTCGTCGGCCACACCGACAACCAGGGCGCCTTCGACTACAATCTCGACCTCTCGTCGCGACGGGCACAAGCGGTCAAGGCAGCGCTAGTGGCGAAATATGGCATCGACGGGGGGCGGTTGACCGCGGCCGGCGCCGGCATGATGGCGCCTGTCGCCAGCAATGATGACGACGCGGGCCGCGCCAAGAACCGCCGAGTGGTTCTGGTCAAGTTGAACTGAGCGAGCCTTCCCAACGAGGACGCATTCTACGACAGCGCGTCCGCCGCGAGGCTCGCCTGCTCGAGCATGGAGGCGTCCTCGCCGAAGGCGCAGGTGGCGGCCGACGAGTGAGGCTCGGAGCTCTTTGCTCGCGGCCTGATTGATCTTGCTCTAGGCCTGATCGACCGTCACGGGCTGGGGGACCTTCAAGGTTTTCACCAGCGTCGAAAGATCGGGTTCATCGATGAGCATGGCTGCGTCGGCCGGCGTCAGCCAGGCCCGCTGGCGTCGTTTTGCTTCCTGCCAGTTGCCCAGTTCCTCGGTCACTTCAAGCAGGTAGACGATGACGTCGACGCGGACAAAGCGGTTGGCCAGCCGCTTCCAGTAGGAATAGATGCCCGCCGGCTGCTTCAGCGTCTTGCCGAGCACGCCAGCTTCCTCCTGCGCCTCGATGGTCGCCGCCTTGCGTCCGTTCTTGCCTTTCATAGGCCATCCCTTGGGGACGATGAAGCGCCTGGTGGTTCGCGACGTGACTAGCATGACCTCGATATCGCCGCGCGCGTTCAGCCGAAAGGGAATAGCCGCCACCTGGCGGATCCTGTCGCCCTTCTTTGCCTTGCGGACGGCCTTTTTCTTGGGGGCTGCCATTCGTCATCCAGTCGATGCAATGCCGCATAGCCGCGACCAGGCATCGTTGCAAACCAAACATTTCGCTTGTGCCGCAGGGCGCTCCGAATACATAAGTCGGCTAAATAAACGAAAAACGACTGGATGTCAGCGGCAATTGCGCACCGCGGTGGTGCCGATTATCTGCGTCTGGCAGCTTGGATTGAGTTGTTGCACCATCGGTGGCGGTTGCTGAACGATCTGGCGGTCCTGGGCACGATACTGCTGCTGTTGCTGCTGGAATTGCTGACGCTGTATCCTGTTTTCCAGAATTTGCAGGTCGTTCTGCCGGATCAACGCGTTGTCGCCGGCGGCGGAATCGATGGCTTGCGCGAAAGTGGGCAGGCAAGCGCCCACCAGCATTGCCGTGGCCAGCATTGCCGACCTGAAAATCATTGATGGTCGAAGTGCTAACATCTGTTCATTCCCGCGCAAAATTCCTCGCCTTAATATAGGGCGCGTGCCCGGCTGTGCCATATCCAGGCGCCGTTCCAAGCGACATCGGCTTGTCGACCGTTGGGTGACCCTTCTCCGGTGGCGGAGAATCTGCCCGGTAACTTCGCATTGCACTTGACGGGCGCCGTCGATTCGCCGCTCTATCGGGTCGGCGTCAGCCTTGTGCTGAATGCGTCAATGGTGGCCGTCGGGTATGATGATGGCGCCTTCGGCGAAACGGTTAAACAGAACGCGATCAGCGCGTCTCTCAAGGTCAGCTTCCGGGTGGCCCGAGGCGGAGCCGGGCGGGAGGACTTGATGAGGAAGTACGCGTATCTCGTGGCGATGCTGGGTGTTGCCTGTGCCATCGGCGTGCCGGCCGCGGCGGCGCAGAGCAAGGGCGACAAGGTGGCGGCGCCGCCCGCCGCCGATGCGCCGCAGTTGCCTGGTGGAGCGTCCGCCCTCTCCGAAACCCATGGCGACTGGACCGTCAATTGCCAGATATCAGGCACGACCAAGATCTGCAGTCTGTCGCATCAGCAATTCAACAAGCAAAGCAACCAGCGCCTGCTGGCGATCGAGCTGTCGAGCAAGACCGGCGAGGATGCCACGGGAACGATTGCGCTGCCGTTCGGCCTGGCGCTGGCCAAGGGGGTCAGCCTGACCATCGACGACCAGAAACTGGACGGCAGCCTGGCATTCAATACCTGCCAGGTCGTCGGCTGTCTGGTGCCGGTGGCGCTCGATGCGACCGTCACGCCGCTGCTGAAGTCAGGCACCACCTTGAAGATCGATGCCTTCGCGGCCGACACCGGACAGGCGGTGAGCTTTTCCATTCCGCTCAACGGCTTCGCCGGCGCGCTTGCCCGAACCGCGGAGCTTTTGACCAACTGACCGCAGAGCCCATGTGGAGCCGCCGCTTGAACGCGGTGCGTCGCCGCAGCAGAACGCAGTGGCCGGACGTCTTCGCGTCGGCTCAAACGACGATCGTTTTCAGCCTTTCGGCGATCAGGGCTGCGAGCCGCGCCGCCACTTCGTCCTTGCTCATCTCGGGCCATTCCTCGACGCCGGAGTTCGATACGATCCGCACCCGATTGCGATCGCCGCCCATCACACCTGAAGGGCCAACGCCGCTGGACTGCGACACGTCGTTGGCAACGATGAAATCGGCACCTTTCTTCCGCAGCTTGGCCTCGGCGTTGCGCAAGAGATCCTGTGTCTCGGCAGCGAAGCCGATCACAAGGCCGGGTCGCTGACTATGATGGCCAATCCCGGCGAGAATGTCGGGGTTCTCGACCATGCGCAGCACCGGCGGCCCTTCGCCTGCAACCTTCTTTATCTTCTCACCGGCCGAACTTTCGCTGCGCCAGTCGGCAACCGCGGCGACGAACACCGCCGCGTCGGCGGGCAGGAGCTGTTCGACCGCATCGCGCATCTCTTGCGCTCGTTCGACATGGATGGTCTTGACACCGGCGGGATCGGCAATGCCGACCGGGCCGGAGACGAGACGGACATCGGCGCCGAGTCTCGCCAGTGCCGCGGCGATGGCATGGCCCTGCTTGCCGGAGGAACGGTTGGCGATATAGCGCACGGGGTCGATAGGCTCATGCGTCGGGCCGGAGGTGACGATGATCTTGCGCCCCGACAGCGGCTTGGGGCCGATGTCGAGCAGCGCCTCGATGGCGGCGACGATCTCCAGCGGCTCGGCCATGCGGCCTTCGCCCGCCTCGTTGCTTTCGGCCATCTCGCCCTTGGCCGGGCCGACGAAGGCAATGCCGTCCTTCTGCAGCGTCGCTCGGTTGCGGCGGGTGGCCGGATGCGCCCACATCCTGGGGTTCATGGCAGGCGCCATCAACACAGGCTTGTCGGTGGCGATGAGCACGGTGGAGGCAAGATCGTTGGCGTGGCCATTGGCAAGCTTGGCCATAAGGTCGGCGGTGGCGGGAGCCACCACCAGCAGATCGGCCTCGCGCGACAGCCTGATATGGCCGACATCGTGCTCGTCCTGGCGGTCGAACAGGTCGGCGAAGACATGATCGGCGGAGAGCGCGCCGACCGACAGCGTGGTAACGAATTCCTGCGCAGCGGATGTCATGACCACCCGAACCGCAGCCCCACGCTCGCGCAGCCGACGTATCAGATCGAGCGCCTTATAGGCGGCGATGCCGCCGCCGATGATGAGCTGGATACGCTTGCCGGAGAGACCGTGCTGCAGCCTCTTGCCTGCCGGTGCGTTAGCGGGGATCGCCGCGCCGTGCGCGCTGGTCAGTTCGCGCAGCGTCTTCTCGATCCGGTCGATGCGACCCACCGGACCGATCTGCCCGTCAACGGCGGCACGAATCATCACCCGCGCCTGTTCTTCCATGGAGCGATCGTTCTCCGCCGCCAACCGGCGCAGCAACTCCTTGACCTCATCGTCCAGGTTGCGGATCGTGATGCTGGCCATGTGATTGCACTCGGCTGAGATAGGCGAATGCAATGATAGCAATGCGATCAAGCTGGCGCAAGTTGCAGCCTCGGAGTCCGAAGCTAAGTACTAGACGATCTTCCAGGCGATATAGACCAGCGCCAGCGCGATCACCCACAGCGCCAGGCGGCCGGAGCGGCTGTAATGCGCCTCGGCCTTGCCGATGGCGCGCGCGGTCGTCTCGTCGAAGCGCAGGCCGTGCTCGGCCATCAGATCGATCTCGCGCGACAGCCGATCGGTGCGCGCCGCAAGCTCGGGCGCCTGGCGGGCGAGCGTCAGCAGCGCCTTGGCGCCATCGCGCGCATCGAGCATCATGCCACGCGGCCCGAGGTTACCGGCGATCCAGCCGCTTACCACCGGTTCGGCCGTCTTCCACATGTTGAAGGCCGGGTCGAGCGTGCGCGCGACACCTTCGACCACCACCATGGTCTTCTGCAGCAGGATCAGTTCCGGCCGCGTCGCCATGTCGAAGAGTTCGGTCACCTCGAATAGCAGCGTCAAAAGCTTGGCCATCGAAATGGTCTCGGCCGGCTGGCCATGGATCGGCTCACCGATAGCCCGGATCGCTTGCGCGAAGGCTGCGACATTGTGCTGGCGCGGCACGTAGCCGGCCTCGAAATGCACCTCGGCGACGCGCAGATAGTCGCGCACGATGAAGCCGTAGAGGATTTCGGCGAGGAAGCGGCGCTCTTTCTTGCCGAGGCGTCCGGCAATGCCGAGATCGACGGCGACGATGGTGCCGTTTGCTTCGACGAAGAGGTTGCCCGGATGCATGTCAGCGTGGAAGAAGCCGTCACGCAACGTGTGGCGCAGGAACGACTGGATGAGGTTGGCGGCGATCGCCTTCAGGTCATGGCCGGCGGCTTCGAGGCCAGCAATGTCGTTCATCTTGACGCCGTCGACCCATTCCATCGTCAGCACATCGCGGCCGGTGCGCTCCCAGTCGACAGATGGCACACGAAAGCCGGGGTCCTTCCTGGTGCTTTCGCCGAGCTCGGAAAGCGCGGCCGCCTCGAGGCGAAGATCCATCTCGATCTTGGTGGTCTGCGCCAGCGTCTCGGTGACCTCGACCGGCCGCAGACGACGGGACGATGCGATGTACTTTTCCTGCAGGCGGGCGGCGAGGAAATAACTTTCGAGATCCTGGAAGAAGCGGCGGCGCACGCCCGGCCGAATCACCTTGACCGCCACCTTGGTCGTAACGCCGTCATGGACCGCGTCGGCGGCATGGACCTGGGCGATGGAGGCGGCAGCGACCGGATCACCAAACTGCGAATAGAGATCGCCGATCTTGCGCCCGAGCGAAGCCTCGATAGCCGCGATAGCCTCGACCTTCGGGAAGGTGTGCATCTTGTCCTGCAACATGGCGAGATCGAGAGCCATGTCGTTGCCGACAACGTCGGGCCGTGTCGCCAGGAACTGGCCGAGCTTGACATAGGACGGTCCGAGCCGGACAACCGCCTTGGCCAGCCGGTCGCTGCGCTCATAGGCAAGCGCGCGGCGGCGGGTGAACAGCCGCGCCAGTCGCCAGCCGAATTTCGGCAGGCCGGACAGTTCCTCGCCTGGCAAGGCGGCAACGACGCCCTCGCGCATAAGCACCCAGCCGGCGCGCATAAGCCGAAATCCAGCGCCGGCGGTGCTCATGGCCGCGCTCGTCCTGCCGGCTCTTCGAACCGGCACAGCGCATATCGAATGTGAGAAATGCGCCCCGGCCTCAAAGCTTCCAGCCCGAATGAAGCGCGGCAATACCGCCGGAATAGTTGCGGAAGGAAACGCGATCGAAGCCGGCGCGGGAAATCATCGTCGCGAAATTCTGCTGGTTGGGAAACCTGGCGATCGATTCGACCAGATAGGAATAGGGCTCGCCGTCGCCGGTCACCATCCTGCCGATCTTCGGAATGGCGTTGAATGACCAGGCTTCGTAGACCTTGTCGAGCAGCGGCATCTCGACTTCGGAAAATTCAAGGCACAGGAATCGCCCGCCCGGCTTCAACACCCGAAACGCTTCGCTGAGCGCGACATCGATGCGCGGCACGTTGCGAATGCCGAAAGCGATGGTGTAGGCGTCGAATGAGGCGTCAGGGAAGGGCAGTTCCTCGGCATTGGCCTCGACGAAATCGGTGTTGCCGGACAGGCCTTTCTTTTCGGCGCGATCGCGGCCGACGGCCAGCATCGAGCCATTGATGTCGAGCACCGTGACATGGGCATTGCCGTGGCTGGCATCGACGATGCGAAAGGCGATGTCGCCGGTGCCGCCGGCAACGTCGAGCACGCGCCAGCCGATCCTTTTTGGAGGATTGAGCCATGTCACCATGGCATCCTTCCACAGCCGGTGAAGGCCGGCCGACATCAGATCGTTCATCAGGTCGTAGCGGTTGGCGACCTTGTGGAAAACATCGTTGACCAGAGACTGCTTGTCGCCAGCCCCTACACGCTTGAAACCATAGGAGGTTTCCATGCCGCCCGCGGCCGTGGTTCTCTCAACTGACATTTTTTTGATCCGTCATAAAACCGGCGGGACCATAGCCGATCGATAGTGTGGGCGCTATTGTTTAAGGCGCGGTGTTCAGCCGCGCTTCCAGGTGGCGGTTTTCGAGACCTGGACTGACCGACGGGATGATTGAATGCCTTTGAAAGCGGAACTGCACTGCCACATCGAAGGGGCAGCGTCGCCAGAGCTCGTCATCCGCCAGGCGCAGAAATACGGCAAGGACACCTCGCCCTATATCCAGAACGGTTCGTTCGTCTGGCACGATTTCACGTCCTTCCTCGCCGCTTACGACTTTTCGTCCGATCTGTTCCGGACCGAGGAGGACTATGCGCGGCTGGCCGATCATTATCTGACCAGCCTTGCCCGCGACGGGGCTATCTATTCCGAGATATTCACCTCGCCGGACCATGCAAGCAAGGCCGGGCTTTCGCCCAAGGCCTATACCGACGCGCTTGGCGAAGGCATGGCGCGTGCCAAGGCAAAGACCGGCATCGAGGGCCGCATGATCGTCACCGGCGTGCGCCATGTCGGCGTCGAGTCGATCGAGCAGGCGGCGCGTTTCGCGGCGCGCTGCGAGCACCCGCTGGTAACCGGTTTCGGCGTCGCCGGAGATGAGCGCATCGGCGAGATGGATGACTATGTCAGGGCTTTCGAGATCGCGCGCGAGGCTGGGCTCGGCATCACCATCCATGCCGGCGAACTGACGGGCTGGGAGACCGTCCAGGCGGCGCTCGATCACATCCGTCCCTCTCGCATCGGCCATGGCGTGCGTGCCATCGAGAATCCGGATCTTGTCCGGCGCATTGCCGACGAGGGCGTCGTGCTCGAATGCTGCCCCGGCTCCAACGTCGCGCTCAAGGTGTTCGACAGTTTTGCCGACCATCCGTTTCCGGCGCTGCAGGCGGCCGGCTGCAAGGTGACACTCAATTCCGACGATCCGCCCTATTTCTGGACCTCGCTGAAGCGCGAATACGACATCGCGGCCGAGCATTTCGCGATGAACGAAAAGGCGCTGGTCGCCGTTACCCGGACCGCCATCGAAGCTGCTTTCGTCGACAAAAAAACCAAGTCAGCACTTCTTGCCCGGTTAAACAGCGCGGCACGCTGATTTCTGCCGACAAAACTGTGGTCGGGTTGGGCCAGGCGGTTCCTTGGCCGCCGCATTGTCGCTAGGGTTCGCTCAAGCAGCTTGAAGCGCGGCGCGTCTCATAAGGACCATGCGCGCACTTTCGGGCGCAGCATCAGGAGAACACCATGCAGGGCGTCACCGTCATCGATCATCCGCTTGTCCAGCACAAGCTGACAATCATGCGCAAGAAGGAGACCTCGACGGCCGGCTTCCGCCGGCTGCTGCGCGAAATCTCGCTGCTGCTTGGCTACGAGGTCACCCGCAACCTCGAACTGACGACGACGACGATCGAAACGCCGATGGAAACGATGGAGGCGCCGACGCTGGAGGGCAAGAAGCTGGTCTTCGCCTCGGTGCTGCGCGCCGGCAACGGCTTGCTGGAAGGCCTGCTCGACCTGGTGCCGGCGGCCCGCGTCGCCCATGTCGGTCTCTATCGCGATCACGAAACGCTGGAAGCGGTGGAATATTTCTTCAAGGCGCCGAGCGACCTCGCCGACCGTTTGGTGATCGTCGTCGATCCGATGCTGGCAACCGCCAATTCGGCGATCGCGGCGATCGACAAGCTGAAGGAGCGCGGCGCCACCAACATCCGCTTCCTTTGCCTGCTGGCGGCGCCCGAAGGCATCGAGCGCTTCACCAAGGCGCATCCTGACGTTCCCGTCTTCACGGCTTCCATCGACCGCCAGCTCAACGAGAAGGGCTACATCATGCCCGGCCTCGGCGATGCCGGCGACCGCATGTACGGGACCAAGTAGTACAGGCAAGTTGCCTGGTGCGATTTACCGAATGTTTACGCAAAGACGCGGTATTGGCGACCGTTAAAGCGGCAAAAACCATCCGGGCTTAAGGATCGGCTCTCACTACAGCGCCACGCGTTCATTCGGTGCGCAAAGGACGCCGTAGCACTTTTGATTTGTGCATGATCCTTTCCGAAAATCGACCCCGATTTTCGGGGTCATGCGGCGAGGCCGGTCCATGCTGCGCAAACTTCTCATCCTTGGCGTTTTCGCCGGCACGTCGGCATCGATACCGATCGTGTATCAGTCGAATCCGCAACTCGTTGAAAATCTGCTGAGATCGGCGGCACCGGGCAAACAAGCGGTCGGAGCCCGGCCTGACGTCAATTTGGCTTCGGTGCCCGACAAGCCGGCGGCGCCGCTGCCGATGGGCCGCAGGGTGGTCGTCGCGGCAGACGATCGCGGACACTTCTCGTCGGCCTTCAAGCTCAACGGACGTCAGATCGACGGCATGATCGACACCGGCGCCACGCTGGTCGCCATCAACATTTCGACGGCGCGCAGGATCGGCCTGTCGCTGAACCCTTCCGAGTTCACTCACGAGGTCAGCACCGCCAACGGCACCATCAAGGCAGCCGTGGCAGTGATCGACCGCCTGCAGATCGGCAGCATCACCGTCAACGACGTCCAGACCATCGTGCTCGACGACAAGGCGCTGCGCACCAACCTGATCGGCATGAGCTTCCTCAACCGGCTCGACAAATACCAGGTCGAGAACGGCACGCTGCTGCTTGTTCAGTAATTAGCCGCGCGGCAGAATCCGGCGGATGACCGACTTGTCGGCCGCTGGCTTCGAGGCCCCGATCGCGTAGGCCGAAAGCACGGCTGCCGCCGCAGTCTCCGCATCCGACATCGTGCGGGCATGGACCAGAGCCAAGGGCTCGCCGAGCCTGATCTCCGCTCCGACAGGCAACAGCCTGGTGATGCCGACCGCAGGGTCGACCTTGTCGTCCGGCCGCGTGCGTCCGCCGCCCAGGGCAACCACGGCGAGCCCGATGTCGCGGGTGGCAATGCCGGTGACGAAGCCGTTCGCGGTCGCCTTGACGGCAAATTCGGTCGCAGCCGGAGCGAGGTATTTTTCGGGCTTCTCGATGAAATCGGCGGGGCCGCCGAGCGCGGCCACCATGCGCGCGAACGTGGCGGCGGCACGGCCGCTGGCGAGCGTCTCGGTGGCGCGCCGCATGCCATCCTGGTTGGACGACACCAGTCCCGTCGACTGCAGCATTTCGGCGGCCAGCGCCAGCGTCACGTCCTCCAGCCGATGGTCACGAAACCGGCCGGTGAGGAAATCGACGGCATTGCGCACCTCGACGGCGTTGCCGGCGGCCGAGGCCAGCGGCTCGTTCATGCCGGTGATCAATGCCGAGGCCTTCAGCCCGGCACCATTGGCGATCTCGACCAGACTGTTGGCCAGAGCCGTCGCGTCGCGCGACTTTTCCATGAAGGCGCCGTTGCCGACCTTGACATCGAGCACCAGCGACTGCAGCCCGGCCGCCAGCTTCTTCGACAGGATCGAAGCGGTGATCAAGGGCACTGATTCGACCGTGCCGGTGACATCGCGGATCGCATAGAGCCGGCCGTCGGCGGGTGCGAGGTCGGCGGTCTGGCCGATGATGGCGCAGCCGGTTTCAAGCACCGCCTTGCGAAACATTGCGATGTCAGGCTGGCTGACATAGCCTGGGATCGCGTCCATCTTGTCCAGCGTGCCGCCGGTGTGGCCGAGGCCACGGCCCGATATCATCGGCACATAAGCGCCGCACGCGGCGACGATCGGCGCCAGCATCAGCGAGACATTGTCGCCAACGCCGCCTGTCGAATGCTTGTCGGTAACCGGGCCGGGCAGGTCCGACCAGTCGAGCACATCGCCGGAATCGCGCATGGCGAGCGTCAGAGCGACCGCTTCGTCTCGGTTCATGCCGTTGAAGAACACCGCCATGGCGAAGGCGCCGACCTGGCCGTCCGAAACGGCGCCTGATGTCACCCCTTCGACGAAGCCGGCGATCTCCTGCTCCGACAGCCTCAGGCCATCGCGCTTGCGGCGGATGATTTCCTGCGGAAGCATCAGCTCTCCAGCAGTCCGTCGCGGAACACGCGCTGCAGGATCGTTGCCAGCCGCGCGCCTCCAACCGGTGCCATGTCCTTGGTCTCCTGATGCGAAAGCTCGGCCCCGGTCATGCCGGCTGCCAGGTTGGTGATGACCGAGCAGGCGGCGACGCGCAGCCCGAGAAAGCGGGCGAGAATGACCTCCGGTACGGTCGACATGCCGACCGCGTTGGCACCCATGATGCGCGCCATCCGGATCTCGGCCGGTGTTTCGAAGCACGGGCCGGAGAACCACATGTAGACGCCCGTGTGCAATGCGGTGCCGGTCACGTTCGCCGCATGTTCGAGCGCCCTGCGGATGCTGGCATCATAAGCTTCGGTAAGACCAACGAAGCGGCGGTCGCTGGGTTCGCCGATCAGCGGATTGCTGCCCGAGAAATTGATGTGGTCGGATATCAGCATCACCGAACCCGGCAGCATTTCCGGATCGACCGAGCCGGCGGCATTGGTGAGGATCAGTTTCGTGATGCCGATGCCGGCAAGCACTTCCAGCACCGGCCGCATCGCCGCCGCGTTGCCGTGCTCGTAATAGTGGGCGCGGCCGGACAGCATCAGCACCGGCACGCCGGCAAACAGCCCCGCCACCACTTCGCCGGCATGGCCGGTCACGCCGCTTCGGGGAAAACCCGGCAGCTTGCCATAGGAGATGCGGATCGGATCCTCGATCTGATCGACCAGCCCGCCCAGGCCCGAACCCAGCACAAGCGCCGTCAACGGCGCCAGGCCGTCCAGTCTTTCGATGAGATGATCCAGCGCCTTTTCCGTCATCACAGCCGCCTCTTCATTTCAAAATGTCGCCCCGGAAGCCGTAAGGCAGCATGTCACCCATGGTCACGGTCTCGGCCACGCCGGCATCGTCGCAGAGATAGAGCTTGGTTTCGGGCTGGCAGAATTCGGCCAGCCGCTGTCGGCAGCCGCCGCAGGGCGAGCATTTGGCCATCCGCTCGGCGATGACGGCGATTTCCACGATCTTGCCGCCGCCGCCCATGATGTAGTGGCCGAGCGCGGTGGTCTCCGCGCACCAGCCTTCCGGATAGGAGGCGACCTCGATATTGGCACCGGCAAAGACGCGACCGTCCTCGGTGCGCAAGGCAGCGCCCACGGGAAACTTCGAATAGGGCGCGTAGGCCTTGGCCATGGCGGTCTTGGCGGCCTCGAACAGATCATGCGACATTCAGGTGTTCTCTCCGAGGATCATGTCCAAAACCCGGCGCTTGCGCCGAGCGGCGTTTCGACCTTAGCGTTCCTTGACGTAGGGGACGCCGCCGGCGCGCGGCGGGATCGCCTTGCCGATGAAGCCGGCGAGCAGGATGACGGTGAGGATGTAGGGCAGCGCTTGCATGAACTGCACCGGCACCTTGCCGATGATGGGCAGCGGCGAGCCTTGCAGGCGGATCGACAGCGCGTCGAGGAAGCCGAACAGCAAGCAAGCGAACATGGCGTTGACCGGCTTCCACTTGGCGAAGATCAGGGCTGCCAGCGCGATATAGCCCTTGCCGGCGGTCATATCCTTCACGAAGCCGCCATTTTGCACCATCGACAGATAGGCGCCGGCAATGCCTGTGAGGATGCCGGTGCAGATCAGCGCCCGGTAGCGCAGCCAGGCGACCGAAATTCCGGCGGTGTCGACGGCGGCCGGGTTCTCGCCAACGGCGCGCAGGCGCAGGCCGAAGCGGGTGCGAAACAGCACCCACCAGGTAAACGGCACCATCAGGAAGGCGAGATAGACCAGGATCGAGTGGCCCGACAGTAGCTCGGCATAGATCGGTCCGATGATCGGCACATCGTGGATGGCATCGGCGCCGGGCCAGATGATGGCTTCGAAGCGTTCGCCCGGTTGCAGCGCCGGCGTGCGCCCGCCTTGCTGGAACCAGGCCTGGCCGAGAATGATGGTCGAACCAGCCGCGATGAAATTGATTGCCACGCCGGAGACGATCTGGTTGCCGCGATGGGTGATCGACGCAAAACCGTGGATCATGGCAAAGGCGACCGAGATCAGGATGGCCATGCCGAGGCCGAGGAAGGCCGAATGGAACACGGAAGCAGCAGCCGCACCGGCGAAGGCGCCGACCAGCATCTTGCCTTCGAGGCCTATGTCGAAGATGCCGGCACGTTCCGAATAAAGGCCGGCGAGGCAAGCGAGCAGCAGCGGCACCGAGAGCCGGATGGTCGAGTCCAGTGTCTGGACGATTGCGTTGAACACATCCATCTCAGGCACCCTTCCCCTTGATCGCTTCCATGCCGACCGACCTCGGGTTGAACGAGGCGAACAGCGCCTGGATGTAGGGCCTGAACATGTGCTCGAGAGCGCCGGCAAACAGGATCACCAACCCCTGGATGATGACGATCATGTCACGGCTGATCGCCGGCATCTCGAAGGCGAGTTCGGCGCCGCCCTGGTAGAGCATGCCGAACAGGATCGCCGCCAGCACGATGCCGACCGGGTGCAGGCGGCCCATCAGCGCCACCGCGATGCCGACGAAACCGGCGCCTGAAACAAAGTCGATGGCTACATTGTGCTGGTCGCCCATCACCGGATTGAGCGCCATCATGCCGGCCAGCGCGCCGGAGATCATCATGGCGGTGATGATGATGCGGGTTTCGGAAATGCCGGCATAACGCGCCGCCTTGGGGCTGTGGCCATAGGTGCGCATCTCATAGCCGAGCTTGGTGCGCCAGATCAGCAGCCAGACCAGGAAGGCCATGACCAGCGCCAGCAGGAAGGAAATGTTGAGCGGCGCCGAACGGATCTTGGCGCCGAACAGTTCGATGATCCAGTTGAGCTTCGGCAATTCCGCACCGGCGAAGAAGTTGCGCGTCTGCGGCGCTTGCGAGGCTGCCGGCTTCAACGGGCCGACCAGCAGGTAAACCATGATCGAGGCGGCGATGAAGTTGAACATGATGGTGGTGATGACGATGTGTGAACCGCGCTTGGCCTGCAGATAAGCGGGGATTAGTGCCCACAAAGCGCCCACGACTGCTGCCGCGACGATGGCCAGCGGAAAGGTCAACCACCATGGCAGCGTCGTGTCGAAGCTGAGGCAGACGACAGCAATGCCGAGGCCCGCTATGTAGGCCTGTCCTTCGGTGCCGATGTTGAACAGGCCGCAATGTGCCGCCACGGCCACCGAAAGCCCGGTGAAGATGAACGTGGTGGCATAGAAAAGGGTGAAGGCAATGCCTGTGCCCTTGCCGAAGGCGCCCTCGACCAGGATGACGGCGGCGCGCAGCGGGTTTTCGCCGACCAGAAGCACGACGAAGCCGGCGACCACGAAGGCAACGAACAGATTGATCAGCGGGATCAGGCCGTAGTCGGCCCAAGCCGGCAGCTTGGCGTAAGGCGTGCTCACTCTGCAGCCTCCTGGTGTTCGACGCCGGCCATCAGCAGGCCGAGTTCGCCTTCGGTCGCCTCCGGGCCGCGCTCGCCGACGATGCGGCCGGCAAACATCACCAGGATGCGGTCGGAGAGTGAACGGATCTCGTCCAGTTCGACCGACACCACCAGCACTGCCTTGCCCTGGTCGCGCATGGCGATCAGGCGCTTGTGGATGAATTCGATGGCGCCGACGTCGACGCCGCGCGTCGGCTGGCCGACGATCAGCACGCCGGGATCCTGTTCCATTTCGCGCGCGAGCACGATCTTCTGCTGGTTGCCGCCGGAAAAATTGGCGGTCTTGAGCCGGCAGTCCGTGGGGCGGATATCGTATTTGGCGATCTTGTCCTTGGCATCGTTGCGGATGGCATCGATGTTGAGGAAGGGGCCCTTCAAATAGCGCGGGTCGTCATGATAGCCGAGGATGGAATTCTCATTCTCCTCGAAGGCAAGCACCAGCCCGACGTGATGGCGATCCTCCGGCACGTGCGCGAGCCCGCGGTCACGCAATTCGCCAGGATCGGCGGCACCGGTCAGGTCGATCGGCTTGCCGTCGAGCATGACCGAGCCGGAGACGGCTCGCCTGATGCCGGAAATCGCCTCGAGCAGTTCGGATTGTCCGTTGCCGGCGACACCGGCGATCCCGACAATCTCGCCGGCCCTGATATCGAAGGAGATGTCGTCGACCATGGTGACGCCGCGTGTGTCCTTCACCGTCAGGTTCTTGACCGCCAGCTTGACGCCGCCGGCTTCCGCCTCGCCCTTTTCGACCCTCAGGAGCACGCGCCGTCCGACCATCAGCTCAGCCAGTTCCTCGACGGTGGTCTTGGCGGTCTCGCGCGTCGCCACCATCGTGCCCTGGCGCATGACCGACACGGTGTCGGTGATGTCCATGATCTCGCGCAGTTTGTGAGTGATCAGCACCACCGTCTTGCCCTGGTTCTTCAGCTGCTTGAGGATGCGGAAAAGATGGTCGGCCTCGGCCGGTGTCAACACGCCCGTCGGCTCGTCGAGGATCAGGATCTCGGCGCCGCGATAAAGCGCCTTCAGTATCTCGACACGCTGCTGCAGGCCGACCGGCAGTTCCTCGATAATCGCATCGGGATCGACTTCCAGTCCGTATTCGCGCTCCAGCCGCTCCAGTTCGGATCGCGCCTTGGCGATGCTCTTCTTCAGCAGGGCATCGCTCTCGGCGCCGAGGATGACGTTTTCCAGCACCGAGAAGTTGTCGACCAGCATGAAGTGCTGATGCACCATGCCAATGCCGAGCGCGATGGCGTCATTGGGCGTCTTGATAGCCGTCGGCTGACCGCCGACTCGGATCTCGCCGCTATCGGCCTGGTAAAAGCCATAGAGGATCGACATCAGCGTCGACTTGCCCGCGCCGTTCTCGCCGACAATGCCGTGGATGGTGCCGCGCGCGATCTCCAGATTGATGTCCCGGTTGGCGCGCACGGCGCCAAAACTCTTGTTGATGCCGATCAGCTCGATTGCGGCTTGCGCCATGCAGCCTGTCCCACTCTTATTTTTTTATCGCTTGGTCAAAACGCCTAGCATGACGCTCCGCCCGTGCCAATTGGCCGGAGCAGGGCCACTCTCGACAAATCCCGGTGCGCTTGTCAATTTCCAACGTGGCCGGGGCCTTCACATTCGCTAATATGGCGAAGCCGAAATTCGCGTCACGGCGCAAAGGCTTTACGCTGCAAGACTGGGGATTTTGAATGACCATGCCCGCCGACCGGCTGACGACGCTGGAGATTCGCGCCGCCGAACAGGAGAAGACCATCGAGGAACTGTCCGGTCAGATTGCCGAGCAGTGGAAGGTGATCGAGCGCATGCAGCGCAAGCTCGATGCGCTGACCGAACGGTTCCTGGCGCTGGAGGAGCAGGCAGGAGACGAAGTGCCTGTAACCAAGCCGCCGCACTGGTGAGGAAAGAGGGGGAGGGTGCATGCCGTGGCAAGTGAAAGCGACCGCATCGCGCGGGCCGGCGACTATGTTCTCGGCCTGATGAACGACGCCGAACGCGAACGAGCCGAGCGCGATTTGGAAATCGACCCGGCCTTCCGCGACGCGGTCGTGCAGCTTGCCGAACGCATGCATGTCTTCGACCATGCCGAACCTGACGAGCGCTGGAAGCAGATCACGCAGCGCATCGGCGACCTGCCGCAGATGCGCAGCTCTGGGCTCATCGATGCCGGGTCGCCAGCCGTGATCCAAAGCCTGTCGCAGCGGCCGCACGGCATCGGCTTGCACGCGTTTGGCGGCCGGCGCGGATTTGCCGTGGCTGTCGGCCTGATCGTGGCTTTTGCGCTGGGGTATCTGGCGGGCAAGTTCTAGGGGTTTATTTTCGGGATCACGCTCGCGGCCGGCACGACATCAGAGCCATCGTTTCGTTGTCCTGCCCAAAAACCTCAATCATGTTCCAGCCAAGGGCTGCGTAGAAATCACGTGCTTCCCATGTGTAGAGATAGAGCGTCTCGACACCCTGCCCAACTGCATGGGCTTCAGTCGCCCTGACCAGCGCAACGCCGGTTCCCCTGTTTCTGTGGCCACCATCGACAGCCAATCCTGCCAGCCATGGTGTCAGATCATGCGCCGGTTCCAGTTCGTGGCGGACCAGCAGGCACGAGCCAACCGCTACATCGCCGATCCGGGCCACGAATGCCGCCTCGAAGCCGTCACCGGCGAGCAGTTCGCGAAGGCCTGCCGCATCCTCTTCGAAAGTCCTTGCGGTCCCCTCGAAAAAGGTGGCGAGGCGCAGTCGCGCGATCGTTTCGACATCGCGCTCGGCCATGGGTTCGATTATCGGCTGCATCGTTGTCTCGAAATGGCATCCGTGGCGGAGCGGTGGCTATTTCGCTCGATCCGGTAAAAGACAAACCGCCAGGCTTGCGCCCGGCGGTTTGCAGATCATGGCAGGATGCAGCTCAATAGGGGCAGGCGTTGTCGGTGGTGTAGTCGTGCACCTGGATCTTGCCGGAGATGATGTCGGCTTTGGCCTTTTCGACGGCCGCCTTCATCTCGTCGGTCACCAGCGCCTTGTTGTTGTCGTCCATGGCGTAGTCGACGCCGCCTTCCTTGAGGCCGAGGTTTTGCAGGCCGCCCTTGAAGGTGCCGTTCTTGCCGTCCATGAAGGCGTTGTAGACGGCAACGTCGACGCGCTTCATCATCGAGGTCAGCACTTTGCCGGGCTGCAGGCCGTTCTGGTTGGAATCGACGCCGATGCCAAGCTTGCCGGCATCGGCCGCCGCCTGCAGCACGCCGACGCCGGTGCCGCCGGCCGCGGCGTAGACCACGTCGGAGCCCTGGTCGATCTGCGTCTTGGCGATCTCGCCGCCTTTGGCCGGGTCGTTCCAGGCGGCCGGCGTGTCACCGGTCATGTTCTGGATGACGTCCGTCGCGCCGGCCGCCTTGGCGCCGCCGACATAGCCGCATTCGAACTTGCGGATCAGCGGGATGTCCATGCCGCCGATGAAGCTGACCTTCTTCGACTTCGAAGCCATCCCCGCCAGGATGCCGACCAGATAGGAGCCTTCATTCTCCTTGAATACCAGCGAGCGGACATTGGGCAGATCGACGGCGTCGTCGATGATGGCGAAGTTGAGGTCAGGATATTCGGCCGCGACCTTCTTCAGCGCGTCCTCCCAGGCAAAGCCGGCCATGACGATCGGGTTGCGGCCGTCCTCGGCGAAGCGGCGCAGCGCCTGCTCGCGCTGCGAGGCGTTGGAAACCTCGAACTCGACATAGGCCGTGCCGGTTTCGGTCTTGAACTTTTCGGCGCCGTGGAAGGCAGCTTCGTTGAAGGATTTGTCGAATTTGCCGCCGAGATCATAGAGGATGGCCGGCTGGACATCCGCGGCGAAAGCCGGAAGAACCATTGCGGTTGCGGCCAGGAGGCCGAGAACGATACGTTTCATGTGATCCACACCCTGTCGGTTATTTTTTCCGTTATGCGCCGCATGCCGGCCCGGTTCTCCGGCAGGCATACGGCATCAGCCAGGAGTGTATTCCCCTCCCGCTCGGCGGCAATCTGGCACGGCCCGAAACAAAATTCACGCGGAATTTTGACCTTTTGGAAAAGCATGGCGAAGGCCAGCCGCGCAGCAGCTTGATCTTTGCGCCAAAGACCTCAGGCGGCGGCCGGAATGCCGTAAGCGACGCCCGTGCCTTTCAAGTTGCAGGCGCCGTAAGGGTTCTTCGCCAGATATTGCTGGTGATCGGCTTCGGCGAAGTAGAATTCGGTCGCCGGCGCGATCTCGGTGGTGATCCCGCCGTGGCCGGCGCCGCGCAGCGAAGCCTCATAGGCATCGCGTGAGGCGCTCGCCGCCTGCAATTGCGCATCGCCGATCGCGTAGATAGCGGAGCGGTAAGTGGTGCCGACATCATTGCCCTGGCGCATGCCCTGTGTCGGGTCGTGGCTTTCCCAGAACAGCTTCAGGAGCGCGGCATAGGAGACGATCCTGGGATCATGGACGACCAGCACCACTTCGGCATGGCCGGTGAGGCCGGTGCAAGTTTCCTGGTAGGTCGGATTGGGCGTGATGCCGCCGGCATAGCCGACCGCCGTGACCCAGACGCCTTCGATCTGCCAGAACAGCCGCTCCGCACCCCAGAAGCAGCCGAGCCCGAACATCGCCGTCTCCAGCCCCTCGGGATAAGGACCCTTGAGCGGTCTTTTCGAGACTTGGTGCCGTCGTGCGGTCGGGATCGCCCTGGCGCGGCCCGGCAACGCCTCGGTCGGCTTCGGCAGCTTGAGCTTCTTGTTCAGCATGTCGCTGAGAAAGAACATGCGCGGCTTTCCTCAGAGTAAATCAGTTCGCGGGGAACCGTCCGCGCGGTTGCCGCCTGTAGCCGATCGCATAGAGCAGGAAGGCCAGCGCCGCGAACACGGCAAAGCCCGGCTGGTTGAGCACCCAAGCGACGGCGCCATCCCACAGCAGAGGGCCGGCCTTGGTTCGCACGAAGGTTTCGAATTCGGCCCGAGTGTCCGGCGAGACCGCCAGCCAACTGGTGTTGAGCGGCGTCAGCACCAGCGCTGAGGCCGCCACGGTACGCGTCGCGTCGAGCACCGCCATGATGACGGAAATCGACAGGGCGACCATGGCGGCAAGACGAAAGATGAAGCGAAACATCAGCGACCTTCCTCCCGGGCCAGTCCTCAAGCTCCTCCCGAGGGCCTTCCGGCACGTTTCGAAACGAGAGATAGAATGGGCCTGCCCACTTCGCAATCGTCCTACGCGAATTTGAAGTCCACGCTTTCTCCCGTCGCCCTAAGCCGCCGGCTTGCGTTTGCGCCGCGCTGGCGGCCTCGCGAAACGCCGTGTGGCCGGCAAAGCGAATAGACTGTCGTTATGGCTTGGCATTCGGCGCCGGATCGACTAGATGAGCCCCGCGCCTGTTGCTTCGACGGCTCAGGTGCAGGGGAAGGGCGTTCGCTGGTTGGCGACGCTGGCGAGGAATTCAACGCCTCCGCCCCAAGGGAGGTGCATCTCCCCAACCCGCGCGGCGAAACCGGCCGGCGTGACATGCATGGACGGAGAGGTGGCCGAGTGGTTGAAGGCGCACGCCTGGAAAGTGTGTTTACGGGAAACCGTAACGCGGGTTCGAATCCCGCTCTCTCCGCCATCTACTTTATATAACATGTTGATTTCGTTATATTTTCTGCGTTGCGGCCGAATTTCCTTGCACCTTTCCTTGCACCTTCAGCGCATGATTGATGCGTGTGTGAGCCGTTCCGTAGTGAACCCTGCCGCCACCCTGGGGCGGTTAGCTCCGCTTGAATGCGCCCTGTCCAGATAGCGCGGCTTCCGCCTGTTCGACAGTCTCGTACACGCCACCCAGCGTGGGATCGTCGTGCTGGGACAGAAACGTGGCGTAACCGGCGGTCTGGCCTTCCAGCCTGATCGGCACGATCCAGACTGGCCACACGCTATCCGCACCAGCTACCACTTGTTGGTCACAATAGGCACGCTGCCATTCTGCAAATTCCACAGAGGTCAGGTCTCCGCCGTCATCGATCTGCGCAACGCGCTCCGGCTTCCACGCGAGATTTAATCCCTCAAGATCGCCGTCGAACGCCTCAACCTCAGGAAATGGGCAGAAGAGATAGCCGACTGCCCCCTCAGTCTGAAACAGAAATGGCCATCTTTCTTCATCGTCGCGGGTTGCGGCGGCGGCGTGGTTCCATGCAATGCGCTCTAGCCTTCGCCTTTGAACATCATCCATTGGCTGCTTCGTTCCCCTTCGGGTTGTCTCATCCGACCAACGCTACTTCGCCGGAACCATTACTTCACGCAGGAGCGTTTCCGCTTGCGCCAACACCGTCTGCACGGCCTCCTGTTCGAGGTCCGGCGGGTAGCCGTATTTCTTCAAAATGCGCTTGACCAACACGCGCATGCGAGCGCGGGCGCTGCTCTTGTGCTGCCAGTCGACGGTCGCTGACCCTCGCATCTGCTCGACAAGCTCATGAGCGATGACGCGCAATTGCTCGCTGCCCATCGCCTCGACAGCGCTCTCGTTCTCGGCCAGGGCGTCATAGAAGGCCACCTCCTCGGGCGACAGGCCTTGCTCCTCGCCACGTGCGGCTGACGCCTTGATGTCCTTCGCCAGAGCGATCAGTTCCTGGATCATCTCGACCGTCGAGATGGCACTGGCATGATAGCGGGAGACCGCCTCTTCCAGTCGCTGCGAAAACGATCTTGCCTCCACCACGTTGGACCGCGTCCGGCTCTTGATCTCGCCGTTGAGCAGCTTCTTCAACGCCTCCAGCGCAAGGTTCTTCTTCTCCAGCTTCTGGATGTCGGCCAAAAACTCGTCCGACAGGATCGAGATGTCTGGCGACTGAATGCCCGCCGCCTTCAATATGTCCACGATCTCCGCATTGGCGACGGCTTGGTTCAGCAATTGCTCGACGGCGAAGCTCTTGGCCCGGTCCGACATCTTGCCGGTGGCCGTGGTCTTGACCAACGCCGCCCGCACCGCCTGAAAGAAGCCGACTTCGTCACGAATGGCGCGTGCCTTGTCGCTGGCCGATGCGAGCGCATAGGCTTTACTGAGTTCAAGCACCGCGTCGGAAAAGCGGCGGTGGGCCTTCTTCTTCTCGTCCGCGCCGCCGACCTTGGCGGCTTGCTGCTCCTGCCATTTCAGTATCCAGTCGATGGCATCGGCAAGCGCGACGAGACGCTGCTGGGGCTCACCACTGATGCCGAGGCTGTAATCGTGGCCATGGAACATGCCGCGCACCACCTCGTACTTCTCCATCAGGACGGCGACCGCTTGCTCCTCGTCGATACCGGTCTTTTCCTGATCGGATTTGGTGTATTGGCCGAGCGCGTTCTTCAGGTTCTGGGCGATGCCGATATAGTCGACGATCAGGCCGCCCGGCTTGTCCTTGAACACCCGGTTGACGCGGGCGATGGCCTGCATCAGGCCGTGGCCGCGCATCGGCTTGTCGATGTAGATGGTGTGCATGCACGGCGCGTCGAAGCCGGTCAGCCACATGTCGCGCACGATCACCAGCTTGAGCGGATCGTCGGGGTTGCGCGCCCGCTTGGCGAGATCGTCTCGGCGCTTCTTGTTGCCGATGTGCTGCTGCCAGTCGAGCGGGTCGGATGCCGAGCCGGTCATGACGATCTTGACCGCGCCCTTGTCGTCATCATCGGAGTGCCAGTCGGGCTGCAGCTTGATGATCTGCTTGTACAGATCGACGCAGATGCGCCGGCTCATGCAGACCGCCATCGCCTTGGCCCGGCAGTCTCCTTGGCTGATTGCACGATAGGAGCAGAGGGCCAGCAGCGCCTCCTGCTCGACCCCGTCGGCCCGCTCGCGGTCATCCCTGCTGCTCCCCGCTCGATAAACAACACGGTGGAACGCAGCATAGGCCGCCTCATGTGCCGCGATCAGTGCCTGCAGCTTCGGCGAGGAGCTTTCGTCAGCAGCGGACATCGGGTCGACGGCAACCGCCGCGCCGGTCAGCGCAAGAAGACTACGGCGAGAGATCGTGGGCATGGATATCCTCCTCGCTACCGATCATGCTGGACCATAGCACCACCGTGGAAGGGCGCAGAGATGGTCGGATGCTGTCTGCTGACAATGGGGTCAGTGGACTGTTCGAACCCAGAAGGAGCAATCCAATGTGGGGTCCCACAACCCACCCCCACCCCCTGGCTGCCGATGAAGCCCGGGGGTTGGTCAGCCGACCCAGCGGAGATTAACTCACATCCGGTTGCAAATGAGCTATGGAGTGACGAGGACCAGCAGTTGGCTGTGGGATCGTCTGCGCGAGAAGGTCCAGCGTTCGTGGGGCGCCATCTAGTGTAAAAGCGTTGCCCTCCGTAAGAACTAGCGTCCACCCTCTCCGTGTGTGTTATAAATGGATTATCGACGCTCGACCTCGACGCCGTCCTAAGGCCGACCGCCATTTCAGCATGCCCAAGGACGTATGTGCCGCACATGGGCTCAAGCCACCCGCCCGCACATCCGTTGGATTGACCCGCGAGGAGGGATCAGCATGTCAGAACGTCTCAACATAGGCCCGCTGCAACCTGGCGAAACGGCGCCCAATGTCGTGCTCGACGCGATTACCCGCGAGGGCAAGATCGCCATCGACGATTTCCGAGGCGAGAAACCAGTGCTGGTTGGGCTGTATCGAGGTCTCCATTGTCCTTTTTGCAGGCGTCATATCGCGACGATTTCGCTGCTCACCCCAGCCCTCAACGAGAAGGGCATCGAAAGCCTGACAGTGGTCAACACGCCCATCGACCGGGCGCGCCTCTATCTGCGGTACCATCCGATGCTCGGCCTGCTCGCGGCATCCGATCCGGAGCGGACTTCACACCGCGCCTTTGGATTGCCGAATATGCAGATCACAGATGACGAGAGCGCATGGCCGCAAAAGGTTTCGATGAGCGATGTGAAGTCGATGCGGGTCGACTTGCCGGGCGAGATCCCGGAGCCGATGGACCCGTTTGCGGCGCTCGAATATCTGAACAAGAAGGACAGCTACGATATCACGGAAGCGGATCAACAGATGATGGCCACCGGCATTGGGCAGCTCGTCGGCCAGTTCTTGCTGGACCGCGATGGCGTCGTTCGCTGGACTTCCAACGAGGTACTCGATGGCGGCCTATTCGGCGCCCCGAACACTCAGGAGCTAATGTCGGCAGCGTCGCAAATCGGAAGGTAAGGAGCAGCTCCGGTAGTGGAGCTAGGCGCAGGATTACGCGAAGTTGGCGGCCTTCGCCTGATAGGGACCCACAATCGCCACCACACCCCGCCTGCCGATGAACTCGGAGGGTGCCGACCAGCATCCGGTCGCTCCGGCGGCGGCAGTCTCTCACGCTGGCGCTCTAGCGTTTAAAACTCTGTCAGCTGGCTGCAGATGGCCGATATGGGTGGAAAGCGTTCGGCTTCTAACTTCCATTTTCGACGATCAGGGTTCCGTCTACATCCCGGAAGACATACGCCTCGACCACGTCGTGTTTGTCCCAGTCAGTCGAAATCGTGATGCAGCCGTGGCTGGATAAATGCAATTCAACCTGTCGCTCGCTGACATTCACCACTTCGACGCGCGACGCATTTGCCAGCGAGGAAATCAAAACAGCAACGCTGCTGTACACGGTGAAGGCAGAGCCATCCGTGAAAAGCACGCCAACGCCATGTCCAGGTTCGGAAGCGTCGATGCCTTTCAGATGTTTGCCTATTAGCCGTTCAGCGAGTGTGCGCATGGTCAATAGCTTATGCGACGCTCTCTATATGTCCGCAACGGGTGGAAAGCGGTCGTTTAATCTTGGTAGGGGCGCTCTATGCCCTCGCGCTTTAGAACGGCTTCATAATGCCTCTGAATAACGCGAAGCTCTTCAATGACATCCGCCAACGCTTCCGCCTTCTCAAATGGATCGATCTCGTTTGCTACTCTACCGAGGTCTCGAATAAGGATATGTAAGCTGTCGCCTTGAAACACCACGCCTGGGAAGCGACGCTGCGGAAGTTGTACGACCGCATAGTTGGTTGACGCAGTGAGCAGCTTCACATCGTCCAAGGCAGCTTTCCCAGTTTCTAGCCTCAGGATGCCCCGAAGTTAGATGGTCCGCAATGGGTCGAACTCGGTCGTTCAGAGTGATTTGGGTTTTGGGGCGAGCGGTCGGCCATGAGGAGGTCCCGAACTGTGAACGAGGGGTCGGTCGGGCGCGCCATAGGGGCCCCACAAGCCACTCCGGCCCCCGGCCTTCCGATGAACCCGGAGGGGCGGGTGCGGTCGTCCGGGCCGTCCTGCTACCAGCGGGAGCCGAGCGGTGTCCGTGATGCGGGCCCTGCATCTTTTGCCGCTTCATCTTGCGGCTCCGCAGCGACCGGCTGGCGCGGATTGGACTTCAAGCGACCATCGCGATTGATGATGTCCGTCACCTGAACCGCGGTCCACGTTCCGCCGCGCGCCGTGGCGATGCCACGCGCATTGAGTGCCACCGCGATTTGTCTCAGGGATTTGACCCCGCTCGCTTGGATGTCGCGGATGATCGGGAGGATGTTGGCTGCGAAGGCATCGGCCTGTGTCATTCGAACCTCCCTTGATTTTTGCTGCGCTTCGGCAAGCTTCGGGCCGCCAAGTTGGACACCACGCTCTTTAGCAGCGGCAAGCGCCGCACGCGTGCGTTCAGAGATCATAGCTCTCTCACGCTCGGCGACAGCCGCGAAAAGATGCAACACGAAGGGATCGACGTTCGGGCCAAGCTCGGCGACCACGAACGCCACGCGCCTTGCCATCAATCCGGCGATGAAGGCAACGTCGCGGCTGAGCCGATCCAACTTGGCAACCACAATTGAACACCCTGCCTTTTTCGCGGCAGCAAGCGCCTTGGCAAGCTGCGGACGACGCGACAGGGCGTCCGCACCCTTGCCGGTTTCGACTTCTAGGAACTCGGCGATGATGTCGAACCCTTCGGTTTCGGCAAAACGGGCGATGGCCTGACGCTGCGCCTCAAGGCCAAGGCCGCTTCGGCTCTGGCCGTTGGTCGACACGCGAAGGTAGGAAATGACGGGCTTCATGAGCGATCCCAAACTGATGTAAGGACAGTATACGCTCGTGTGCAAACTTTACAAGGTCGTCAGAATGTCGGAAGAAAGGTCGCAACTGGGTTCAGCGGACGGTGCTTTGACCCTGCAGGGCAGCCCGTAGAACGGCGCAAGGCCCTTCAGGAGGTAGGAACTCCGCCCGGCCCCGAGCGGCCTCTAGGCCGCACGAGGTGCCTTTGCGGGGGCGTCCTCGGCGATGTCCAAGCGACGTTAGGTCGAACCCGACTTCACCCGCCTGCCGGCCTTGGCCCGCCGGATGGCCTCCATGATCCCGATCTCGCGCTCCGGCTCCGCCGTCTTCGGTTCGGCGGAGGGCTCGCCGTTTCCCGGCAGCGGTGCGGAGGTCTTCGGCTTGAACCGCTCCTCCCACTCCTGCAGCGACATTTGCGGGGCGGCTCCAGGCTCGCGCATCGGCTTGCGCGCCACGCTCTCGACCTCATGACGGTCGGTGACCAGGCCGTAGATTTTCGCCTTTGACATGGTGGCGTTCACGGCAGCAGCTGCCTGTCCCAACTCACGGGCAAGCTGGCGGTCGTCATCAAGCTGGCGAGCGATGCTCTCAATGGTCACGATGGCCCTCTCGGCTGCTTCGCCCTGTAACTCGGCCACGCGGACCTTGATGCTTTCATTTGCGTTCAGGCGAGCCGCGTTGCCGCGATTGGGCCGATAGCCGGCGAGAGCATAGGCTTCGTCGATGCTTTTGCCCTTTGCCCGGTGCCGCGCGTAGCATTCATGGCGTGTGTTTTGAAGCATGGCTCAGAGTATCGCAATGCAGGACTGCGAGCCACCCCGGGACCCCTGCATAAGACACGGTCACCTAGTCCGCAGCGCCCAGTTGCGGCTACTTGCCGTAGACCGCCGCTTGCCTAATTGCGGACATTCCGGCCGACTGGCACAATCGGATAAGCGCAAAGTCGCAAGGGCAGAGAGATGACATTGTCGATAGCAGAAATCATTGCCAGGTCGACCGTTCTCTTAGTACTCGGCGTTTTGCTCATAGCCGGTATCAGCACCTACTCCGAGCGCCGCTACCGAGAGACGGGCGTTGCGCTCTGGCTCGTCTTGCCCGTGATTGCAGGTCAGGTCTGCCTTTGGGCTGGTAGTTTCGGAGTTGGCTTAGCTTTAGGGAAAAGCGCTGGCGGCGGCACACAAGGAGTAATCGCATTCGCGGTGGGCGGTTTGGGGACGCTCTGGGGCACTAGCATCATCGTTCAAGTCGCTCAGAATATCGGATATAGGCTTGTTGGCGCTCACACGCAGACGATCCGATGGCATAATTATCAGAAGCGATCTCGGGATCGCAGGCGGACGACAAGCAAGTAGAAGTCGGGACGTGTTCGGCGGCATGGTACCTGTCCGGGAGCAGACCACCGTCTTCCCCGTCCCGTGCCTTCCGCATCCGCCGTGCTGAGAGGACCAAGCGTTAAATTTCGACCACTAGGTAGCCTTCGCCTGTTCCCAGTTCCCTCTTGTTCCCAGTGTTTCCTATAGAGTTCGTAATTCCTACCCACGATACCTCTATTCTATAGGTAGGAACGGTAGGTACTGTAGGAACAAACCCTCGCCGACTTTCCTTTGTTTCCAACGCCTTCAACGGCGGTATGAAGGTAGGTATGGTGGGAACAGTTCAAAGCCTACTTTTCTCGATCACATCTTTTTCAAACCGGCTTTTCCGGCTTCTTGCGGACAGAAAGGGTGGGAACGAGATACAAGACCTCACCGGCTGTCCTCGATCGGTGGCAGCCGATATGCCCAGTGCGGCTTTTTGTTGGGGCCGCCGCGCCGCTTCTTGCGTTCGCATTTCAGTCGACGCAGCACGGCACCGACGCGCATTTCGTGAGAACGGTCGCGACGTCCCTCATCAATGTCGAGATGATGGAGGATATCGGCGGTGGTGAACCAGACGCCCGTCCGTCGCGTACTGACAAAATCGGCGATCTTGTCATGCCAAGGATCGGTGACGACGCGGTCTTCCTGCTGGTCCGCCGCAATCGCCTCGATGTCCTGGGCAAGCCACCACTGTTCGCAGGCACGCCAAGCGGTGACGGCTTCAGCCCACAGCTGGTCGACGATCTTCATCACCGCGCCGAGATCGATCTTTTCGACCCGGAAAGGCCAGAAGCGCCGGTTTCCGGTCGGATCTTGCAAATACGTGTCGGCGTTCGTGCTGCCGGCGAAGACGCACTGGCGCGGAACGGCGACAGCGGTGCGGCCATAGGCGGGTCGATACTTGTCGATCTGGCAGGACAGAAAGGCTTTCAGGGTCTCGATCTCGGAGCGCCGGAATTGCGCGACCTCGCTCATTTCGACAATCCAGCGGCCCGCGAGGTGCGCGCGAGCATCCTTGCTTTCGAGATCGTGCGGTAAGCTGTCGGAAAACCACTCGTCGCGAATGGCAAGCGCGCGCAGAAGCTGAGATTTCTGCGAGCCCTGCGGGCCTTCAAGCACGATCATGGTGTCGGCCTTGCAGCCGGGCATGTAGACACGCGCAACTGCCGATACGAAGAAGCACCGCGTTACCGCCTCGACGTACCTCAAGGCCGCCGCCTTGTCGGCGTCGGTTTCCTCGTCGACGACAGCACCACAATGGTCGAGAAAAAACCGCGACAGGCGCGGCTGGCCGTCCCAGACAAGGCCGTCGAGATACTCACGCACCGGATGGAAAGGATGAGATCGAGCCTCAAGCTCGATCACGTCACGCGCCAGCGAGCGACCCACGCGGCGGAAGCCTCGGTGATTGAAGTGTTCGATCAGTGCCGTATCGTCGGCGTCTGTCCATGCGCAGGGCACGAAAGTCTTCGGCATCTTCATGTTCGGACGCGGGATTGGACGCGCAAGCTCGATTTCCTGCGAGAACTCGTTGTATCGGACCAGCCCCTTTGTCAGGGCGTTGCGGTGCAATTCGCGGCGTAAGTTGAGCGGATTGGCAACGTGCTCGGCGGTGGCGTCGGGTTCGTCGGTGCGCGGCGTGAGATGAAGTACATTGTCTTCGTCGCCCGTCATGATCATGCCTCGTCTGCATAGTCATGGCCGAGATAGCGCGGCCACCGGATGAATATCTCCTTGCCGGCGGCGATCCAGCGCTCGGCGCATTGCTGCGCGGCGGCGAGGCCGGGGCCATCATGATCGGCGAACACCGTCAGGCAATCGATCCCGGCGAGCGTCGGGAAGTTGGCGACCGCCCCAGCCGAGCCAAGCGCCCAGACGGGACGAAAACCCGCCTCCATGATCGCAAGCCCTGTCTCGATGCCCTCGCAAATCCCGAGCCCGAGGGTAATGTCCTCGTCCGTCGACAACTTGATCACTTGGCCTGCTACCGCGCCGAGCATCTTCTTGCCGAGATGGCGCGAGCCGTCCGGCTTCAGGCGCGTGCGATGAATGGCGCTCGGCGGCGCTTCAGGATCGAGATCGTTCTCGCTCGGCGAGAACCGGCAGATCATGACAGGGGCACGGACGACCTCTCCGCTCTCGTCCAGCCACGGGCTGGCCGGGTGAAATCGGATCGTGCGAAAGGCGACTTCGGGAGGCAGCATCAGGCCGCGCGAGGCGAGGTAGGTCTCCACCAGTGTGCCGCTGGGACCAATACCCTCGGCCCATAGTTGCCCCGCCTTCTGCCTCCGGCTGACCTCATCGATGCGCGCGTTTTCATGATCACGGAAGCACGGCTGCGGCGGCGCCGGGCGCGGCGAGCCGGGTGTGAACGCCGGCAGGCCGAGGCGCTCGCGAACATAGTCCATGCATGTCTGCCAGTCGTCATCGCCAAATGAGCGGACACGCAGCTTCCCTTCCTGGTCAAACCAAACGCTCAGCGAACGGTCTCTTCGGCTGTGGCCCGGACCCGGACAGAGAACACGCCCGCTCTGCAGCGCATCGCCTCCGAGCTGCCGGGCCATTACCTTCGGCGAGAAACGCATCATGACGCGCCTCCCGGAACCGGAAGCGCCCCAGCGATCCTGCGCCGATCTGTTTCCTCTTGCCGCAGGTCGTGATGGAGACCTTCGAGATCGAAATGCCTGTTGATCGTCGCCCGAAGGATGTCCGCGATCACGTCGGGCGGCAGCGCCTCCAACTGGCAAGTTCCACCCTGCCACGATTTCGAGCGCGTGTCCGATGCCTTGGGCGGCGCAGTAGGCAGATCGTATTGACGGACCTGTTCGGCAGTCAGGGCAACTCTCTCGAAGGCAACCGAGACCGTCGCCCAGGGCCGGTCGGCTTCCACGAAAGCGGCCACGTCCTCGGCCACGCTGTCGAAGATTGAAACGCCGCTCGGGTCGAAGTCGCCAAGGTGAAGGATTATGGCCGGTTTGCCGAGTTTGCAGATGCGGTCTGCCAGACGTTTCTTTGCCGTCAGGCTGTCGAAGCCGCCGGACGAATAGACCGGGATCGAGTACGGTTCGGCGACCGCGTGCAATTGCGGCAGCATGCCTGCCGCTTCGCACCACACCTCGATGTGGACTTCCTGCCTGGCAAGTTTGTTGCGCGTGTAGTTTTTTCCAAGCTCACGAACGTGCCGCAGGAAATGCTCATGATTGTCGAAATGGTCGAGGCTACAGGTGGTTAAGCCATCATCGCGGATCGCGCCAAACTGGATTGCCCGACCCCGGCGTGCGTTCGCGAGATGGTGGCACAGTTTGCCGTAGAAGAGTTCCGTTTTCGGATAGAGCGCGGTGGTGCTGACCAGCCGATAGAAAACCTGCCGGCATGTCAGCGGCCAATAACCGCGATATTCGTTCATGACGGCCCGCACGTCATCGAGCAGCGCAAGTGTCTTTGCTCGCGGGCGATAGTCGAAGATGTAGCCTCGGTGCCGGCCAGCGCCGTTTTTACGGCTTGCCGCAATTTCTGCTCCCCTCCTCATTGAAGCCGTTCCCGGATCGCTTCACGCGCCGCTTCGATGAGGCCCGCGGACAGGAGAAAATCGAGCAGTCGGAGGAAGGCTTCACTTTCGGCGTGGAGCCGGTCGATATCGTGTTCCCGAAGATCGAGCAGCGCCCGGTAGGTCTCGAGTTGCTCCCGCAGGAGCCGTTGATCTGGGTGCGGTGCGCGCATGGTTCGCGTCCTCCCTCTCGCATAGGGGTCGGGCAGTTGACCTGCGCTTCAAACGGGGAGTAGTTTCGGGCCGTCTCACCAGCCTGAAAACAACCTTGGCCCGCCGCGCAGGGTAGCTGTCAGCGGGTCTAGGCTGCCTCGGGGTTGAGTTCCTTCAGGATCAGTGTCCTGCCCTGGCTGCGGACCGCCGGAAGGCTGCCGTCGGCGATGCGCCGCAAAACCGTCCTCTTGCTCAGGCCGGTCATCTCGGCGACCTCCTTGATCGAATAGGAAACCCGGTTGTCGGGCAGCTTCGAAAGGAGGTCCACGATGGGATCGGTGCGCTCGGCCCCTGCAGTGGTGTTCATGGCTGGCACTTCTCGAAAGCGTTGGTCAGCCCATGACAACACTATTGAAATCGCTTTGCAAAACAATGATTTGGCAGTTTCATGACGATTTCAAAGGCCGATCCGGCGTCCTCTTCGTCATGACCATGTGATCACGTCGCCAAACAGCAACAGTTCGTCATAGTGCTCCTCGAAGCAGTCGCGCACCACGTTCTCGCTGATGCCAAAGTACCGGGCCGTGTCGGCGACCGCCTTCCCTAGCTTGCGCCGACGTAGCGAGCTCCGCCGTTCGTCCGCGTCGAAGATCGCCGCCAGCGTGAACTTGGGAGGCTTGGGGTCGGGTGCAAGGTGGTGGAAAGCCGAAAGTGCGATCTCGCTGCGAAGAACCTCGCACTCCCTGCGCTCGCCGGTCGGCGTCCTTTTGCATTTGACCGGACCAGTCGGCTTGCCGATCGTCGCCTTTGGCGCTTCCGAGAAGCGACCTGTTCTGGAGTACCTGAGCAAAATTCGGGCCGCCATCCGCTGCTCTGGATCTTCGGACCTCCAGAGCATCCTCACGATATGGGCGAAGACGCCGGTCTCGTCGCCCTCGTCGGCCATCGCCTTCAGATAAGCCGCGCGGATGGCCTTGTGGCTGTCGGGCCTTTTGCCCATGGCCCCTACTTTGCCGCCGCCTTGCGCCGTCCGGCCAACGGGATCACCTTGCACTTGGCGTTGCCGCTGGCGAGGAAGTCGGCCCACGCGCTCATCAGCTTTCGGCGACGCTCCAGTGCCGTTCCGCGCCGGTAAGCTTGCTCGGCCTTGTCGCCGACGACATGCGCCAGCGCGGCCTCTGCCACCTCACGCGGAAAATTGGTGCAGTCACCGGCCCAGTCGCGGAAAGAGGACCTAAAGCCGTGGATGGTCGTTTGGTCCTTGAGTTCCCATCGGCGCAACAACATTTCCATCGAGGCAGCCGAGATCGGTTTCCCCTTACCCAAGCCGAGGAAAACGTGCGGGTTATCGTTGCCCTTCGGCAGCGAACGCAGGAGCGCAACGGCGCGTGGAGACAGCGGCACCTCGTGCCTGCGCCCGGCCTTCATGCGGCTTGCCGGGACCGTCCAGACCTTCTGCTCGAAATCGATCTCGTCCCATGTCGCGCCGACGGTCTCCCCGGACCGCGCGGCAGTAAGCACCGTGAACTCAAGGACCTTTGCGTCCATGCCGCTGGCCTCGCGCAGGCGCTGCATGAACGCCGGGACGCTCCCATAGGCCATTGCACGATGATGACCGCGCCGCTTCAGCTTTTCAGGCTTCGGCAGGATCGCATCGAGATGGCCGCGCCACAGCGCCGGGTTCTCGCCTGACCGCCAGCCACGCATCTTGGCGAAACTGAGCACACGCTCGATACGACCGCGAAGGCGCGACGCCGTCTCGGGCTTCGCCGACCAGACGGGCTTCAGAACCTTCAGTACGTCTTCGGTGCCGATTGCCGACACCTTCATCAAGCTGAGATGCCTGCAATAGGCGTCGCCGAGCGTCATTTCCCATTGAGCCCGGTGCTTGGCGTTCTTCCACGAGGCCTTTCTATCCTCGTCGAGGAAAGCCTCGGCTGCCTCAGCGAAGGTCGGCTCGGCCTCCTCGCGATCCGCCTCTTGGCGCGCATGCAGCAAGGGATCGCGGCCAGCAGCGAGGTTCTTGCGAGCCGCCTCAGCCTTCCCGCGCGCGTCGCCCAGGCCGGTATCGGGATAACGTCCCAGCCCCATCGCTGTGCGCTTACCGTCACGCTTCCACATGAAGACCCAAGATTTCGACCCGCTCGGCTCAACCTGAAGGTAGAGGCCGCCGCCATCGCTGTGGCGTCCCGGCCTTGCTTCGAACTTGACCTCCTGAGCGGAGAGCTTGTTGGTGGGGCGGGCCATTTCACTTGCACCTTTCCTTGGTGTCATTGAAAGGTAGTATATGTCAGCGCTCGACCTGTTGGAATGGGCAACTTCGTTGTATTTGCAGGGATTTTCGGTTAGCCTGTCACCGTGCGTCACCCCATGACACTCCACCTTCGGCGGACGCTCTCTCCGCCAATCCACAAAAATGGTAGAATCGTCTGATATCGCTGCGTTTCGTAAGGGGCGCCAGAAGGATCAATGCCCTATTCTGGTGTCCAAATTCGCGGTGATCTTGTCGGCTAGCAAGGGTGCATGTGTGAACGCCCACAAGCCGGTTTTGGAATTGTTGCGCGATCTGGTAGTGGTGATCCAAATCACAGGAGACGGCATGCCAAACGATGTAGTCGTGCGCGACAGCAATGGCGCTCAATTGAATGACGGCGATTCCGTCACGCTGATCAAGGACCTCAAAGTCAAAGGCACTTCGGAGACGATCAAGCGGGGCACGTTGGTGAAGAACGTTCGCCTCAACGGCAATCCCGGCGAGATCGAATGCAACACCAAGCAAGTGAAGGGCCTGGTGCTCAAAACCGAGTTCGTGAAGAAGGCGTGACCCTCAAGGCGGCAATCAAGATCCAGCTTCGGTAAATATCAATTCAACCGCTACGTCCCGTCCAGCCCACTGGCTGCGAGCAGTACATCGTTCGATAGGGTGTGCCGTCACAGCCGGCTATTTCGCCTATATGGCCGCTATGGCCGCCAACTAAAAACCGCCGGCCGATATGGCAGCGCAGGCAGTGTCGATCCTCAAGTCCAGCGATGCCTCCCCGGAAATGCGGGAATGGCCCTCGGATGCCATAGGAATACAGAACGACATTGGAATGCCGGCCAAATCCGTTCAGCAATGACGGCGCCTGCCATCTTTGGGGTGAAAGCCATCCCGGCCATAGAAAGCCCGGCTCGGCTTGCCTCCGGGCCTTTTCGGCGTTTCGGACCGGCTGCACCATGATGCCCCGCATGGCCGGCGTGACGGCCAGCCGGTAGAGCGTGCACGACGCACCGGCCGCGACGCCTTGGATGGTCGCCAGGCCAAAACCTTTATGAAATTCCTATTTCTTTCCGCCCCGCTCCGTCTCGAACCTTTATGGCGATCGGGTCCATATCCCCCTTGAGAAAACACAACCGGTTTCGTCGGCGGCAAAGTGTGCGGCGGGCCGTTTTCACGATTTTGCGAACCTTTTCCTCAAGGGCGCAAAGTACAGATAGGAACAAACACAATGGACATCATTGTTCTCGGGATCGGGGTTTTGTCTTTCGCCCTGTTCTTCACCTTCGTCAAAGCATGCGACAGAATTTGAGCTGAGGATAAGACCATGCTTCTCGACTACATCCTCAGCGGTGGCGTGACCTTGTTCCTGCTCGCCTACCTGACCTACGCGCTCGTTCGTCCTGAACGCTTCTGAAGGCACCGAAAGCACAGACATGACCCTGAACGGTTGGATACAGATCCTGGTCTATTGCGGGATCATCATTTTGCTGGTGAAGCCGCTCGGCGGCTACATGCACCGCGTCTTCAAGGGCGACCGCACGCTGCTCTCGCCACTCTTCGGCCCGCTCGAGCGCGGGCTCTACCGCGTTTGCGGAACCAGCGAACGCGAGGAGCAGCACTGGACCACCTACGCGGCGGCGCTGCTGCTGTTCAACCTTGCCGGCTTCCTGGTGCTTTATGTCCTGCAGCGCCTGCAAGGCAGCCTGCCCTACAATCCCGCCGGCATGACCGCGGTCGAGCCAGGTCTGGCCTTCAACACCGCCGCCAGCTTCATGACCAACACCAACTGGCAGAACTATGGCGGCGAGAGCACGATGTCCTACCTCGTGCAGATGGCTGGCCTGACTGTGCAGAACTTCTTTTCGGCGGCCACGGGCATCGCCATTGCCATTGCTCTGATCCGCGGTTTTGCCCGGGCTTCCGGCAAGTCGATCGGCAATTTCTGGGTCGATATGACCCGTTCAACACTCTATCTGCTGTTGCCGTTCAGCATCGTGCTGACGCTGGTCTTTGTCTGGCTCGGCATGCCGCAGACGCTTGGCGCCTACGTCAACGCCACCACGCTCGAAGGGGCACAGCAGACCATCGCCGTCGGCCCGGTCGCTTCGCAGGTTGCCATCAAGATGCTCGGCACCAATGGCGGCGGCTTCTTCAACGCCAATGCCGCACATCCCTTCGAGAATCCCGACGCGATCTCCAACCTGATCCAGATGGTGTCAATCTTCGCCATCGGTGCAGCCTTGACCAACGTCTTCGGACGCATGATCGGCAACCAGCGCCAGGGTTGGGCAATCCTGTCGGCCATGGGCGTCATGTTCATCGCCGGCGTCATCATCTGCTACTGGGCGGAAGCCGCCGGCAACCCGCTGGTGCATGCGCTCGGCATCGACGGCGGCAACATGGAAGGCAAGGAGACGCGCTTCGGCGTCGCCTTGTCGGCGCTGTTTGCCGTCATCACCACCGCCGCCTCCTGCGGCGCCGTCAATGCCATGCACGGCTCCTTCACCGCGCTCGGCGGCATGATCCCGATCATCAACATGCAGCTTGGCGAAGTCATCGTCGGCGGTGTCGGCGCCGGTCTCTACGGCATCCTGATGTACATCGTCATCGCCGTCTTCGTCGCCGGCCTGATGGTCGGCCGCACGCCCGAATATCTCGGCAAGAAGGTCGAGGCCAAAGAGGTCAAGATGGCGATGCTGGCCATCCTGTGCCTGCCGCTGGCGATGCTGATCTTCACCGCCATCGCGGTCGTGCTGCCGACCGGTGTGGCGTCGATGGGCAATGCCGGCCCGCACGGCTTCTCCGAGGTTCTCTATGCCTACACATCGGCTGCGGCGAACAATGGCTCGGCCTTCGGCGGACTCAGCGGCAACACGCCCTGGTACAACATCACCATCGGCATCGGAATGTTGATGGGCCGCTTCCTGGTCATCATCCCGGCACTGGCCATCGCCGGCTCGCTGGTGGCGAAGAAGACGGTTCCGGCTTCCGCCGGCACCTTCCCGACCGATGGCCCGCTGTTCGTTGGGCTGCTGGTCGGCGTCATCCTCATCGTCGGTGGTCTGACCTTCTTCCCGGCGCTCGCCGTCGGGCCGATCATCGAACACCTGGCAATGATCCACGGGCAGACCTTCTGAGGCTGTCATGCCCTGGTTCAGCACCAAGCGCCGCAACATCAGCCACAGTGGCGATCACGGGAAGGAGGAGAGACCTCCTCCTTTCCCGACCCTGTCGACCTTTCTCGGCCTCGCGGCAGTCATGCTCGTCCTCTGGTTGCTGGTCTACGGGCCGCCGCACTTCCTTTCGGCATCCGATCATCCAGTGCCGTCCAACAACACCGAAGCCGGAGCTTCAAAATGAGCCGCTCGAAATCAGCAAGCATCATGGATGCCCGCATCCTGCTTCCCGCCATTGGCGGCGCCTTCCGCAAGCTTGACCCGCGCACGCTGGCCAGGAACCCGGTGATGTTCGTCGTCGCCGTCGTCTCGGCGCTCACCACGGTATTGTTCGTCAAGGACCTGGTCACCGGCGGCGGCAATCTCGGCTTCACGCTGCAGATCATCATCTGGCTATGGTTCACCGTGCTGTTCGCCAATTTCGCCGAAGCGGTCGCCGAAGGCCGCGGCAAGGCACAGGCGGATTCGCTGCGCAAGGCGCGCACCGAGACCCAGGCCAAACTTTTGACCGGCGAAGACCGTACGAAATACAAACTCGTGCCCGGCACCAGCCTCAAGGTCGGCGATGCGGTGCTGGTCGAGGCCGGCGACATCATCCCGTCCGACGGCGAGGTGATCGAAGGCGTCGCTTCGGTCAACGAAGCGGCGATCACCGGCGAGTCCGCACCGGTCATCCGCGAATCCGGCGGCGACCGCTCGGCGGTCACCGGCGGCACGCAGGTCTTGTCCGACTGGATCCGCGTACGCATCACGGCGGCGTCCGGCCACACCTTCCTCGACCGGATGATTTCGCTGGTCGAAGGCGCGGAGCGCCAGAAGACGCCGAACGAGATCGCGCTCAACATCCTGCTCGTCGGCATGACACTGATCTTCGTGCTGGCCACCGCAACGATCCCAAGCTTTGCGACTTATTCGGGCGGCTATATCTCGGTCACCGTGCTCGTCGCCCTGTTCGTCACCCTGATCCCGACCACGATCGGCGCGCTGCTGTCGGCCATCGGTATCGCAGGCATGGACCGCCTGGTGCGCTTCAATGTGCTGGCCATGTCGGGCCGCGCTGTCGAGGCTGCCGGCGACGTCGACACGCTGCTGCTCGACAAGACCGGCACGATCACGCTCGGCAACCGCCAGGCAACCGAGTTCCGCCCGGTCAAGGGCGTCACCGAGCAGGAGCTGGCCGACGCGGCACAACTCGCCTCGCTTGCCGATGAAACGCCGGAAGGCCGCTCGATCGTCGTGCTGGCCAAGGAGAAATACGCCATCCGCGCCCGCGACATGGCAACGCTGCACGCCACCTTCGTGCCCTTCACCGCGCAGACCCGTATGAGCGGCGTCGACATCGATGGCTCGTCGGTGCGCAAGGGCGCGGTCGATTCCGTGCTTGCCCATGTCAGCCAGTCGACGGTCGCCGCCCACGCGACGCGGCCCGGCAGCGATACCGTCCGCGACCTACAGGCGATCGCCGACGAGATCGCCAAATCGGGCGGCACGCCGCTGGCCGTTGAGCGCGACGGGCGCCTGCTCGGCGTCGTCCACCTCAAAGATATCGTCAAGGGCGGCATCAGGGAGCGCTTCGCCGAACTGCGCAAGATGGGCATCCGCACGGTGATGATCACCGGCGACAACCCGATGACGGCGGCGGCCATTGCCGCGGAAGCCGGCGTCGACGACTTCCTGGCCCAGGCGACGCCCGAGGACAAGCTGAAGCTGATCCGTGACGAGCAGGCCAAGGGCAAGCTGGTCGCCATGTGCGGCGACGGCACCAACGATGCGCCGGCCCTTGCCCAGGCCGATGTCGGCGTCGCCATGAACACCGGCACGGTCGCCGCGCGCGAGGCCGGCAACATGGTCGACCTCGACAGCGATCCGACCAAGCTCATCGAAATCGTCGAGATCGGCAAGGCGCTGCTGATGACGCGCGGTTCGCTGACGACCTTCTCAATCGCCAACGACGTGGCCAAGTACTTCGCCATCATCCCGGCGATGTTCGCTGCCTTCTACATCGCGCCCGGGCAAATCACCGGCCCGTTGCAGGCGCTCGACGTCATGCATCTGGCGACGCCGCAAAGCGCCATCCTGTCGGCCATCATCTTCAACGCGCTGATCATCATCGCGCTGATCCCGCTGTCGCTGAAAGGCGTCAAATATCGTGCCATCGGCGCCGGCGCGCTACTCAGCCGGAACCTGCTCGTCTACGGCCTCGGCGGCATCATCGTCCCCTTCGTCGGCATCAAGGCGATCGACATGATCGTCACCGCGCTTGGCCTCGCTTAACTCTTTGTTTTTAACGCAACTCCGGACGGAAAACCGTTTCACACTTTTCCTGGAATTGCTCTGAGGAACACGTCCATGCTCACCCAGCTAAGACCCGCGATCATCATGATCGTCTTCTTCACGGTGCTGACCGGCCTGATCTATCCGATCGGCATGACCGGCATCGCCCAGGCACTGTTCCCGCGTCAGGCCAATGGCAGCCTGATCGAAAAGGACGGCAAGGTCGTCGGCTCCGAACTGATCGGCCAGGGCTTTGCCAGCGACCGCTACTTCCACGGCCGCCCCTCGGCAGCCGGCGACGGCTACAATGCCGCTGCCTCGGGCGGCAGCAATTTAGGTCCGACCAATCCCAAGCTGATCGACCGCATCAAGGGCGATGCGGAAAAGCTGAAGGCGCAGAATCCGAGCCAGCCCGTGCCGATCGACCTGGTCACCACCTCAGGCAGCGGCCTCGATCCTGACATCAGCCCAGAAGCCGCGTACTTCCAGGTCGCAAGGGTGGCCAAGGCCAGGGGGATCGACGAGGCCAGGATCAAGGCGCTGGTCGACGCCCGTGTCGAGGGCAGGGAGCTCGGCTTCATGGGAGAACCGGTGGTCAATGTGCTGGATCTCAACCTTGCGCTGGACGCAGCGAAAGAGTGAATGGTTCGGGCCGGGGATCGACAGTATCCCCGGCTCCATCCATGATCGATCCTGATGCCGGACGACAGAAACAACGACACCAGACCTTCTCCCGACGCACTGCTCGATCATGCCGAGCGGGAAGGGCGCGGCCGTCTGCGGATATTCCTCGGCGCGGCACCGGGCGTCGGCAAGACCTACGAAATGCTGATGTCTGGACGCGCCAGGGTGGCCGACGGCGTGGACGTGATCATCGGCATCGTCGAGACGCATGGCCGCAAGGAAACGCTGGCCCTGGTCGAGGGCTATGAGGTCATTCCGCGCCGCGAGGTCGACTACAAAGGACGCATCCTCGACGAGATGGATATCGACGCCATCCTTGCCCGGCGTCCGGCGCTGGTTCTCGTCGACGAACTCGCCCACACCAACGCGCCCGGCAGCCGCCATCCCAAGCGCTATCTCGACGTTCAGGAAATCCTGACGCACGGCATCGACGTCTATACGACGCTCAACATCCAGCATGTCGAAAGCCTGAACGACGTCGTCGCCCAGATCACCAAGGTCAGGGTGCGCGAAACGGTTCCCGATTCCATCATCGACCAGGCCGATGATGTCGAGATCATCGATCTTACCCCCGACGACCTGATCAAGCGGCTCGAGGAAGGCAAGGTCTATTTTCCCAACACCGCCCGGCGCGCGATCGAGAACTATTTCTCATCAGGCAATCTGACGGCGCTCAGGGAGCTGGCGCTGCGCCGCACCGCGCAGCGCGTCGACGACCAGTTGCTGATCCATATGCAGGCGCATGCCATTCCCGGACCATGGGCTGCCGGGGAAAGGGTTCTCGTCTGCCTCGACGCGCGTCCTGGAGGAGCGGCCCGCGTCCGCTATGCGCGCAGGCTGGCCGACCGGCTGCGTGCCCCCTGGACGGCGCTGCATGTCGATAGCCCGCGCTTGGCCAGCATGCCCGAGGAGGACAAGGACCGGCTCGCAAACAACCTGCGCCTCGCCCAGCAGCTTGGCGCCGAGGTGACGACCATTCCGGGTCAGAATGTGGCGCAGGACATCGTGCGTTACGCGACGGCGAACAACTTCACCCACATCGTGGTCGGCAGGCCGACCCGGTCGCGCTGGCGGGAATTGATCGAAGGCTCGCTCACCTATGATCTCATCCGCAATGCCGGCGACATCAGCGTCCATGTCATTTCGGGAAACGAACGCGGCACCGAGGCGGCGTCGAGGAGCGTCAGGGCGGCGGACGAGCAGTGGCAGTTCGAGATCTGGCCCTATCTCAAGGCCACGGCCTATCTCATGGGCTCGCTCGCCTTCGCCGTCGTTCTCGACCAGTTTCTCGACGTTCGCAATCTGGCGATCATCTTTCTCATCGCGGTGCTGGCATCGGCGGTGACCGGTGGCCTGTGGCCGGCTCTGTATGCCTGTTTCGTCAGCGCCCTTGCCTTCAACTATTTCTTCCTGGAACCGCGCTACACGCTCACCATCCGTGATCCGGAAAGCATTGTCGCGCTCGGCGTCTTCCTGGTTGTCGCCGTTATCGCCAGCAATCTGACAGCGCGCGTGCAGCGCCAGGCGGTCGCCGCCCGCTCACGGGCGCGAGCCACCGAGGACATCTACCTCTTTTCGAAGAAGCTTGCCGGTGCCGGCACGCTCGACGACGTACTCTGGGCAACCGCTTTCCAGATCGCCTCGATGCTGAAGCTGCGGGTGGTGCTGCTCTTGCCGGAGGACGGAACGATAACCGTCAAGGCCGGCTATCCGCCCGACGACACGCTGGCCGAAGCCGACATCGCCGCCGCCCGCTGGGCCTGGGAGCACAATCGGGCCGCCGGACGTGGCGCCGACACGCTTCCCGGCGCCAAGCGCCTCTATCTTCCCTTGCGCACGGGGCGCACGGCACTCGGTGTCGTCGGCCTCGACAATGACAAACAGGGGCCGCTGCTGACGCCCGAACAGCAACGCCTGCTGGACGCGCTGGCCGATCAGGCAGCCGTCGCCATCGAGCGCATCCAGCTGGTCGCCGACGTCGACCGGGCCAAGCTTGCCGCCGAGGCGGACAGGCTGCGCTCGGCGCTTCTCACCTCGATCTCCCATGATCTCAAGACGCCGCTCGCAGCCATCATGGGCGCGGCCGGCACGCTGAGGGAATTCTCAGCCGCACTTCCCGAACAGGATCGGGCAGAGCTTCTGTCGACCGTGCTCGACGAATCCGAGCGGCTGAACCGCTTCATCGCCAATCTGCTCGACATGACCAAGATAGAGTCCGGCGCGATGGAGCCGAACTACGCCTTCCACTATGTCGGCGACATCGTCGGCTCCGCCCTGCAGCGGGCCAGGAAGATCATCGCAGAGCACAAGATCGAGACGGACATCACCTCGGATTTGCCGATGCTGAAGGTCGATCCCGTCCTGTTCGAGCAGGCACTGTTCAATCTTCTCGATAATGCAGCGAAATACGCGCCATCCGGCTCGACGATCCGCGTTCAGGGCTGGACCGACAACGGCTCGGTCCTCCTGCAGGTCATGGATGAAGGGCCGGGTATTCCCACGGGCGATCTGGAACGGATTTTCGACACCTTCTACCGGGTGCGCAAGGGCGACCAGGTTCGCGCCGGCACCGGGCTCGGGCTGTCGATCTGTCGTGGTTTCATCGAGGCGATGGGCGGGACGATCACGGCGGCAAACCGGACCGATCGCTCGGGCGCGGTCTTCACCATCAAGATGCCGAAGCCGGCCAACACGCCCGATCTCGACGCCTCTGCCACGGATGATGGGGGCGACTTGGCATGACAAACTCGAACGTCAGGATACTGGTCGTCGATGACGAGCCGCCGATCCGAAAGCTGCTGCGTGTCGGGCTCGGCAGCCAGGGCTACGCGATCAGCGAGGCGCCGAACGCCAAAGCAGCGATCGAGCTGATGGAGACTGAGAGGCCGGACCTTGTCCTGCTCGACCTAGGCCTGCCCGGCATGAGCGGCCATGAGCTGTTGCGCAAATGGCGCGACGACGGCCTCGACATTCCGGTGGTCATTCTGTCCAGCCGCATCGACGAGGCCGGCATCGTCCAGGCTCTGGAACTCGGCGCCGACGACTATGTCACCAAACCGTTCGGCATGAACGAACTGGTCGCGCGCATCCGAGTGGCGCTGCGGCACAAATTCCAGCAACAGGGCGAGAAGCCTGTTTTCCAGACCGGCGACCTGTCCGTCGATCTGGTCAAGCGCGTCGTCAAGGTCGAGGGCAAGGACGTGAAGCTCTCGCCGAAGGAATACGACATCCTGCGCATTCTCGTGCAGCACGCCGGCAAGGTGCTGACCCATCATTTCCTGTTGAAGCAGGTCTGGGGCGATTCGACCGACGTGCAGTATCTCAGGGTCTATGTCCGGCAGCTCAGGCAGAAGATCGAGAAGACCCCCGACCAGCCGCGCTACATCACCACCGAGACCGGCGTTGGTTACCGCCTGCGCGAGGTCGAGTGAGCGGGCAAGGTCTAGCCGATGGCTTCCCGCGGCTGACCGAAGGGCGTGGTTGCCCGGAAGGCCGCCAGGCAGCCGACAATGCCGAGCGGCAGGAAGGCAAGAAACAACCAGGACGCGACATTCGCTGCCGCGTCGTGGTTCAAACCTTGCGAAAAGCCGCTGGCGTTGGCGACGATGCCGGCGAGTGCGGCACCCACGGCATAGCCGATCCGCTGCATGGTCGGCACTGCGGCCGAGGCGATGGTCTGTCTGCTCGCTTTCAGGCGCTGAGGCGACGATGACGCGCGTCAGGAAGGGCCATGAGACGCCGAAGCCGCCGCCCTGCAGCAGCGCGCAGATCAGGATCAGCGGGATGGAGCCTAGGGGTATCGTATAGGCAAAGCCGGCAATACCGGCCGCGATCATCGCCGCGCCGCCGACGATGATCAGTCGCTCGCGTTGCGGTGGTGCGTTGGCGACCAGGATCGACAGGATCGACCAGGCGATCGATTCGGCGGCGATGATGTAGCCGGTGGTCAGCAGCGGAATGTCGTGCAGGCTGGTCAGCAGCAGCGGGCCGTAGACGCCGAAGGAACAGGTCGCGACCGAAAAGGCGGCAACCATGGTCATGCCGGCGCCGACCGGCGTGCGCCACGAGAACAGCCGCGCCGGAAACAGCCGCGAGCGCGGCTTCAGCGCGTCGACGGAGAAGAACAGCACCAGGCCAGCCAGGCCAAGGACCGTCAGCAGCGAGGAGCGCAGCAAGGCGATGTCAACGCCGGCCGAGGCGATCAGCACCACTGCGACGGCAAGGCAGCCAAGGGCCGCGAACGGGAAGGGCGGCGCCTTGCCTATGCTCGTCCTGGGTTTTGTCGCCTCCGGCGTGTCGAGCACGATGAAGCTCGCCAGCGCCATCGCGGTGCCGCCGAGGGTAAAGACGCCGAAGGCCCAGCGCCAAGACAGAAGCTCGGTCATGATCGCGCCGAGCAACGGTCCGCTGAAGGCGGCGACGCCCCAGATCGCCGACATGATGCCGAAAAGCTGTGGCCAGATGGCGCGCGAGAACAGCCGCTCGACCGAGACGAATGCCAGCGACACCAGCGCACCGCCGCCAAGCCCCTCGATCAGGCGGCCGGCAAGGAACAGTTGCATGGAAGGCGAGGTGGCGCAGATCAGCGCTCCGGCTGCGTAAAGGAGCGCGGCGACCACCATGTTGGCGCGCAGCGGGACATAGCTCACCAGACGTCCGGCTGCCGCGCCGGCAACGATGGCGCCGAGTTCGTAGATAGCCAGCGACCAGCCGACGAGCTGCACGCCGGCCAGTTCACCGACCATGGCCGGCATCACCGTTGCCACCATGGTTTCGTTGGTGGCGTGCAGCAGGATGCCGAGGCTGATGAAGCAGAAGCGCGCCAAGTCGCCGCTTGCCCACAATGCGCGCCAGTCGACCCTGTTTGTGCTGATTTCGGTCATTTCCACCCCTGGCTTCCATATCTTGAGGCCAGCGCAGGACGCCAGAAGCCAGTACAGGTTTCCGGCAGGACCATGCGCAGGCAGGAGCGTGTATCGCGCACCGCATCGAGCGCGCTGCTCCGGTCGGGGCAGGCTTGTAAAACCTCAACCGGGGTTGAGCTCAAGCGAATTTTTCGAGATAGGATTGCGGTCGGGTGGCGCGGTCAATTCTCAGTGCTGCGCAGCTGGAACTGGCTGACGCCGATCGCGAGGTTCATGCCGGTCTGCGTCTGCAGGCTGAGCGGCTGCAAGGTGAAGGCCTGCGAGGATCCTCCGACCAGCAGATTGGCGCCAGCGCCGACGGCTGCTGTCACTTCGGCGCTGGCGCCGATATAGTCGCCGGCCAGCGCACCCGGGGCATAGATGTTCTTCAGCGGCGTCAGCACGATCCACTGCATGAATGTCTGCTTCGTCGTGCCGATGTCGAGGCCGTATTTGTTGACCGCGCCGAAATAGGCTTCCGGTGCGAAGGTCTTGTCGGCGGGGTTGAACGTGCAGCTCAAATCCTTGCTCGAGCCGAAAATGAAACCGGTGCCGCCGCCGATGGCGCAATCAAGCGTGCCGAGTTCTATCCCTTGGTCCCGCGCCCGCGCCGTCCCGGCGAGCAAAGTTGCGATCATCGCAGCGGCAATGGCTGTCTGCGGTATGGTTATCTTGGGCATGGCGGTCCCCCTCAAAAACAAACGACGCGGAACCATCCTATCCGGTTCCGCGCCGCAGGGTGAGGGGTCGTGGAGCGCATGGCTCCACTACATTCACTTGAACGAATGGATGAGCTGGAGCGAGGTCACGGCCACAGCAAGGTTGACGCCGGTCTGCGCCTGGACGCTGAGCGGCTCCAGCATGAAGGCGCTGTCCAGGCCGCCAACCAGCAGGTTGGCGCCGCCGCCGGTCACGACGCTCGCCTCGGCGTTGACGCCGTAGTAGCTGCCGGCGAGATCGCCTCCGTCGCGGTCGCGCGTTGCCGCCAGCACGGCCCAGACGAGCTGGCCCTGATGCGTCTTGCCGACATCCAGGCCGACCTTGGAGATCACGCCGGTGTAAACCTCGGACGGTCCGTGATGATGGGGGCGGAAGACGCAGGACACACCCTTGTTGGACGCGACGATATAAGCGGTGCCGCCATCGATTGTGCAGTCGAGCGTGCCGAGTTGCAGCTTGCCGGCGCTCGCCGGGGCGACGGCAAATGCCGTCATGGCGAGGACAGCGGCGCAGGCGAGTTTCTTGATCATGGGAAGTCCTTTCGCAAATAGCTTTTTGACAACGGATTGGGTGGCCAGACCGTTCCGCTGAAAACTTGGCGCGAACAAGGCACGGGTCAACCCCTTGCTGCCGCGGTTAACGCACGGTTGCCGAGGTGCGTCTTTTCGGACACGCGAAGGGCGCCGCGGCACATGGATGCCACGCTGATTGTGTGGGAATGCTGCCGAAATCGATCAGCTGACGCGGGCGAGGCCGTCCTTGGCCGGCTGGTAGGCTGGGTTCAGGCGAACGGCTTCGCGATAGGATTTCGCCGCCTTGGCCTTGTCGCCGCGCCGCTCGTAGATCAACGCCTGGTTGGCCCAGGCCTCGGCATTGTTGCCGTCGAGCTTGATCGCCATGTTGAAGTCGGAGAAGGCGTTGTCTTCGTCGTTGGTTGCCAGATAGGAAAGGCCGCGGCCGTTGTAGGGTTCGGCAGCGTCCGGCGCCAGCGAGATCGCCGTCGAGAAGTCCTCGATAGCGAATTTGTGCTGACCCTGGCTCTGATAGATCAGGCCACGATTGTGGTAGGCGCGCGCGTCGGTCGTGTCGAGCTGGATCGCCTTTTGGAAGTCGTTGAAAGCGTCCTGGGTGCGGCCCGCCTTGCGATAAAGGTTGCCGCGCCCAATGTAGGCGGCGTCATAGTTTGAATTGATCTGGATCGAACGGTTGTAGTCCTCGAGCGCGGCCGTCTGATTGCCGAGGAAGCGCTGGATGAGCGCGCGGTTCGAATAGGCCTGGAAGAAATTCGGGTTGAGTTGGATGGCCTGGTTGAAATCCTTGAGCGCCGCCTGGTACTGGCCGCCGCGGCCATAGGCCGAGCCACGCACGTTGTAGGCTTCGGGATCCTGGGGACTGCGCTGGATGACCGCCGACAGCGACGAGATGTTCTCGCTCGACCCCTGCGCCTTGTCGATGTTGTTGAATTCGCCGGTCGGGCCTGAGGTCTGGCAGCCGGCAAGCGCCAGTCCGGAGAGCAGAGCCACTGTCAGGGCGAAACCACGCAATGCGGTCCCGCGCTCCACGCTTGTTGCGTTCATGTCTGCCCTGTCCTCACTTCAAGCCGCGTCGCTCTGGTCCGGTTCCCCCTCCGGGCCGGGTCACAACCAAAACAAAAAGGTGGCGGCGATTCCGCATCGCGCCACCTCTGATATCCTTCGAAAAGGACGAAAAATTGGCGTTAGAACCGCGGCGGACGCGGAGCACCACCTGCACCGCCGGCGGCGCCAGCAGCAACGGGGCGCGGCGTCATCGGCAGCAGGCCTTCGCGCTGGGCGCGCTTGCGGGCCAGCTTGCGGGCGCGGCGGACAGCTTCAGCCTTTTCACGGGCGCGCTTTTCGGACGGCTTCTCGTAGTGACCGCGCATCTTCATTTCGCGGAAAATGCCTTCGCGCTGCATCTTCTTCTTGAGAGCGCGAAGCGCCTGATCAACGTTATTGTCGCGGACGAGTACCTGCACGGGCAATCCTGTCTTTCGGGTTTGATGTCAACAGGCAAGCGGCCATAGCCACTAGCCTCCGCGGCGGTTTACACCACGAATTGGGGCGGCTGATAGCAGAATCAGGCCGCGCTGTCCACAGTCGAAATGGAAGAATGGCGCCGAAGCCGAAACAAAAAACCCGCCTCATAGGCGGGGTCCCGGCGCAAATCAGCACCATACCCAAAACACTAGCATAGTTGCCGTCACGGGGCAAGGATATGGCCAAGGCGGCAAGGCAGTCGCTTCAGACGAAAGATGGCGGCCAAGCCGAGGCCAGCTTGCCTCCCACTCCCCAGCAGATCTCTATGCCGTTGCCAAATGCAGCCGCTCAAAATCCTCGAAAAACTCGCCGTAGTCGCAGGTGATCTCCTCGCCCTCGGCGATGTCGCGGGTCGCGGTGGCCCCGCCATACTGCGAAAAATCCGTGTTCGGGTTGGCCGAATGGTTCATGAAGCGCCCATTGTCGACCTCATAGACCATGAAGCCAGGCCGGTCCGGGCTCGGATAGGCATAGCGCTCGAGCAATTCCCTCAGAGGTGGCGGTGCCGCCTCGTATTTGTCCATCGGGATCAACCGGTCGAAATCCGGATCGAGCCGCCAGATCGAAGCGCCTTTCCTGATCGGCTCGGCGGCGAACATGCCGACGCCCTCGATCGCGCTCGCAGCCACGTAGGTTCTGATCAGCATCATGTTGGCAGGACCCGTTTTGGCAAGAAGACCCGTTTCGAAATGGCATCGCCAAATCGCGTGGAAAAAGCAAGACCGGCGGTCTGCGTTGTGACTACGAACATTCGTCCTGGCCGCAAAAAAACTCCACGTCCGGTTGATCGACACGCCGCGCCTTCCTCGTCGCTCGCCAAACAGGGAGGCCAGTGGGGCGAATTATTGCCGCAACAACCACGCCAGGCGATCGAGCGAGAATGCGTAGCTGATGACGATCAGCAGGGCCATGGCGATGCCCGTGGTCGTTTGGCCGGCCAGATAGAACCCGACCGCGCCGCCGAACAGGATGACGAGTTCCAGCACCAGCCGCACCGCGCCCGGAACCCGCACAGGGGCGCGGCCCGACCGACTCGGATCATTGAGCACGGCGAAGGTTCCCCACAGCGCAGCAGCAACGAGCGGTGTGGCCAACGCAGCGACCCAGCGCCACCAATCGTGTGAGAGGCTCCAGCTGGCGATGCCGAGCCCGAGCAAGGCGGCAAGCTCCAGCAGGAAGCGCAACGTCAGATTCCACCAGGCATTGCCCATAAATAATCCTCCAGAGTCTCGCGACAGACAGTGTGACCGAACGGTGCCTTAGCTGCCAGATCGCATGCGGCTTTTTCGCCGTGGCGCAAAACGGCAAGCGCCGTCGCAAACAGCGCAAGGGTGGAAGCGCTGTTTCGCTAGTGATACACCTCGCGCGCCGGGATCGAATGAACGCCCGGCCGTTATTCGCGAGGCCTTTTCTGGGGCGAGGTTGGGACGTTGAAGAAATATTCGGTATTCGCCATCGCCCGCGAGGCCATGCGCGGCCACAAGGGCTGGGAGGAGCAGTGGTCCTCGCCTGAGCCCAAGAAGGAATACGACGTCATCATCGTCGGCGCCGGCGGCCATGGCCTTGCCACCGCCTACTATCTCGCCACGGTGCACGGCATCACCAATGTCGCGGTGCTGGAAAAGGGCTGGCTCGGCGGCGGCAACACCGGCCGCAACACCACCATCATCCGCTCCAACTATCTCTATGACGAGAGCGCCGGCATTTACGACCACGCGCTGAAGCTGTGGGATGGGCTGAGCCAGGAGCTCAATTACAACGTCATGTATTCGGCCCGCGGCGTCATGATGCTCGCCCACAACGTGCACGACGTGCAGGTGCTGAAGCGCCACGTCCACGCCAACCGACTGAACGGCATCGACAATGAATGGCTGACGCCGGAGCAGGCGAAGGAATTCTGCCCGCCGCTCAACACCTCCAAGGATGCGCGCTATCCAGTCGTCGGTGCCGCACTGCAGCGGCGCGGCGGCACGGCGCGGCACGATGCGGTTGCCTGGGGCTATGCGCGCGGCGCTTCGGCGCGCGGCGTGCACATCATCCAGAACTGCGAAGTCACCGGGGTCAAGCGGGCCGCCAATGGCGCCGTCATGGGCGTCGACACGACGCGCGGCTTCATCGGCGCCAAGAAGGTCGGCGTCGTTGCGGCCGGCCATTCCTCTGTCATCATGAACATGGCCGGCGTGCGCATGCCGCTGGAAAGCTATCCGTTGCAAGCGCTGGTGTCGGAGCCGGTCAAGCCGGTGGTGCCTTGCGTTGTCATGTCGAACACAGTGCACGCCTATATCTCGCAGTCCGACAAGGGCGAACTGGTGATCGGCGCCGGCACCGACCAGTATGTGTCCTATTCGCAGACCGGCGGCCTGCACATCCTGCAGCACACGCTCGACGCCATCTGCGAGATGTTCCCGATCTTCACGCGCATGAAGATGCTGCGCTCCTGGGGCGGCATCGTCGATGTGACGCCGGACCGCTCGCCGATCCTGGCCAAGACGCCAGTGCCCGGCCTCTACGTCAATTGCGGCTGGGGCACGGGTGGCTTCAAGGCGACACCCGGTTCGGGCCATGTCTTTGCCCACACGATCGCCAAGGACGATCCGCACCCGATCAACGCGCCCTTCACCATCGAACGCTTCCGCACCGGCCGGCTCATCGACGAGGCGGCGGCGGCGGCGGTGGCGCACTAAGGGGCGTGTGTTGACGAAGAAAACGAACAGACGATTTCTCATGATGGGCGCCGGCGCAGTGCTTCTCACATTATTGGCTGCGCAAGTGCATCAGCAGACGGGCTCTGAAGTTGCCTACTATCTGGTGGGGGGCTTCATGTTCGCCGCTTTTATCTTCGTGGTCGTCCTTGGAATCGCACCGTGGGCGGGAACGTTCGGCCTGAAATATCCCGTCCAAAACACCAAAGGATTTCGCGCCGACTACGCGGCGGAGCCTGAGAAGGAAGTTGGTCCATATGCATCACAAGGTTGGCGACGACGGATGGAACGTGTCGGTCTTCGCAATACGAAGGCATTTGGGCTCTATATCGAACCTGACGAGAAAAGCTGACCCATGCTGTTGATCCGCTGCCCCTATTGCGAGGAAGAGCGCCCGGAGCTCGAGTTCCGCAACGCCGGCGAGGCGCACATCGCGCGCTCGGCCAACATGGCCGGCGAGAGCGACGACGATTTCGAGAAGTTCTTCTTCATCCGCTCGAACCCCAAGGGTATCATTTATGAGCGCTGGCGGCACATGCATGGCTGCGCGCGTTTCTTCAACGCCGTGCGCGACACCGTCACTGACAAGTTCGTCATGACCTACAAGGCCGGCGAGCCGAAACCCTCCAAGCTGCCCAAAAACTCCAACGAAGTGGTAGCCAAATGATCGGCGCGTTCCGCATTCCTGGCGCCGGTCGCTTCAAGCAGGCGAAGACCGCGCGGTTCAGCTTCGATGGCCAGTCCTATACCGGCATCGAGGGCGACACGCTGGCTTCGGCGCTGCTCGCCAATGGCGTCCATCTTGTCGGCCGCTCGTTCAAGTACCATCGTCCGCGCGGCATCCTGTCGGCGGGCGCCGAGGAACCGAACGCGCTGGTCGAGATCAAGCGCGACGCGGCACGCAAGACGCCGAACGTGCGGGCCACCGTGCAGGAACTCTATGACGGGCTGGACGCGCAGTCGCAGAACCGCTGGCCGTCACTGTCCTTCGACGTCAGCGCGGTCAACGACTTTGCTTCGCCGCTGTTTTCGGCCGGCTTCTACTACAAGACCTTCATGTGGCCGAAGGCTGCATGGAAGAGCCTGTACGAACCCAAGATCCGCGCAGCGGCCGGACTTGGCGTTTCCCCGGACCAGCCGGACCCGGACCATTATTCGTCGCGCTATGCGCATTGCGAAGTGCTGGTGCTGGGCGGCGGTGCCGCCGGCATCGCGGCAGCATTGGCCGCGGCTGAAACGGGCGTGCGTGTCATCCTCGCCGACGAGCAGGCCGAGTTCGGCGGCAGCCTGCGTTTCGAGAGCGGAGCCAAGATAGACGGCCAGGACGGTTTTGCCTGGGCACAAGCTGCCGCGGCGAAGCTCGCCGCCATGGACAATGTCCGCGTACTCTCGCGCACGACGGCGTTCGGCTATTACGCGCAGAATTTCGTCGGGCTGGTCGAGCGTGTCAGCGATCATTTGAAGACTCCCGGCCACGATCTGGCGCGCGAGCGGCTGTGGCAGGTGAGGGCCAAGCGCGTGGTGCTGGCCTCCGGCGCCATCGAGCGTCACATGGTGTTCGCCGACAATGACCGGCCGGGCGTCATGCTGGCAGGTGCGGCGCGTACTTATCTCAACCACTATGGTGTTGCGGTCGGCAAGAATGTCGGCGTCTACACCGCCAATGATTCCGCCTATGCAGCGGCAATCGACCTCAAGAAAGCCGGCGTCAACGTGGCGGCGATCGTCGATTTGCGCGACAACCCGACCGGGCCGCTGATCGACGAGGCGAGGGCACTCGGCATCGAGGTCAATTTCGGCCGCGCGGTGATCCGCGCCGGCGGCAAGCTCAGGGTGTCGTCGATGACCGTGCAGCCGAAGAATGGCGGCGGCGAACGCACCATCCCGGTCGATGCGATCCTGATGTCGGCCGGCTGGACGCCGTCGGTGCATCTGTTCTCGCAGTCGCGCGGCAAGGTCGCCTTCAACGACGAGACCAAGCGCTTCGTGCCGGGCACCTATGCGCAGGACTGCGTCTCTGTCGGCGCCTGCAACGGCACCGACGGGCTGTCCGCGGCGGTCGACGAAGCCTATGCGGCGGGCGCCAAGGCGGCCAAGGATGCAGGCGCGAAAACCGCCAAGGGTACCAAGCCGAATGTCGATGCGTCGGAAAACTGGTCGCGCGGCATGCTGGGTGCGGCGCCCGGAGCCGGGCCGGACACGACGGTGAAAGCCTTCGTCGATTTCCAGAACGACGTCACCGCCAAGGATATCCGCCAGGCGGTGCACGAAGGCATGCGCTCGATCGAGCACGTCAAGCGCTTCACCACCAACGGCATGGCGACCGACCAGGGCAAGACCTCCAACATGCACGGCCTGGCGATTGCCGCCGAGACGCTGGGCAAGCCGATCCCGGAGGTCGGCCTGACCACGTTCCGGGCGCCCTATACGCCGGTGACCTTCGGCGCGATCGTCAGCCATGCTCGGGGTCCGCTGTTCGACCCGACGCGCAAGACTGCGATCCATCCCTGGGCCGAGGCGCAAGGCGCGGTGTTCGAGGATGTCGGCCAGTGGAAACGCGCCTGGTATTTCCCCAAGGCGGGCGAGGACATGCATGCCGCGGTCGACCGCGAATGCGTCGCGGTGCGCAAGACGGCCGGCCTGTTCGATGCCTCGACGCTGGGCAAGATCGAAGTGGTCGGTTCGGACGCAGCGAAATTCATGGAGCTGCTCTACACCAACCCATGGGAGAAGTTGGAGCCCGGCCGCTGCCGCTACGGCATCATGCTGCGCGAGGATGGCTTCATCTATGATGACGGTGTAGTCGGCAGGCTGGCGCCAGACCGTTTCCATGTGACGACGACGACCGGCGGCGCGCCGCGCGTCATGAACCACATGGAGGATTATCTCCAGACAGAGTTCCCGCATCTCAACGTCTGGCTGACCTCGATCACCGAGCAATGGGCCGTCATCGCGGTGCAGGGACCGAAATCCCGCGACATCATCGCTCCGCTGGTCGAAGGCATCGACATGTCGGACGAGGCGCTGCCGCATATGTCGGTGCGCGAAGGCAAGATCTGCGGCGTGCCGACCAGGCTGTTTCGCATGTCGTTCACCGGCGAGCGCGGCTTCGAGGTCAACGTGCCTGCCGATTACGGGCAGGCTGTCTGGGAAGCACTGTGGGCCGAGGGCCAGAAGCACGGCGCTGCCGCCTACGGCACCGAGGCCATGCACGTGCTGCGCGCCGAAAAGGGCTACATCATCGTCGGCCAGGATACCGACGGCACGGTGACGCCGAACGATGCCGGTCTCGACTGGGCGGTCGGCAAGAAAAAGACGGACTTCGTCGGCATCCGCGGCTTGACGCGACCTGACCTTGTCGCCAAGGGCCGCAAGCAGTTGGTCGGCCTGAAAACGAAAGACCCGAAAGTGGTGCTGGAAGAGGGCGCGCAGATCGTCGAGGATCCCCGGCAGGCGATCCCGATGAAGATGATCGGCCATGTCACCTCGAGCTATTGGTCGGAAAATTGCGGCCGCTCGATCGCGCTGGCGCTGGTCGCTGGCGGACGCGACCGCATGGGCGACACGCTCTTTGTGCCGATGCCGAACGGCGCGATCGAAGTGGAGGTTGCCAGCATGGTGTTCTTCGACGAGACGGGAGGGCGCCTCAATGGCTAAGGCTGCTGCAAGAAAGACGGCACCGGTGACATCGCCTTCGGTAGAACGCCGTCCGGCGCTGGCCGGACGCAGCACGACCGGTACCGGCGTCAAGGTCGAGGTGCTGCCGCCGGCCGAGCGCATTTCATTGCGCGCACCGGAGGCCTCGCTTGCAGCGCTTTCCAAGGCGCTCGGCGTGACCTTGCCGAAAAAGCCGAAGACGTCCGCTTCGAAGGGCGGGCGAACCGCCTTGTGGCTCGGCCCCGACGAATGGCTGGTCATCGATGAGGCGGGCAAGGATCCGCTGGCCGATTGTGCTGGGGTTTCCGCCTTGCACTCGGCGGTCGGCATCTCGCATCGCAACATCGCTATCGCCGTGACGGGCACCGGGGCAGCAGCGACGATCAATGCGGGTTGCCCGCAGGACCTGTCGCCCGATGGCTTCCCGGTTGGAGCGGCGTCGCGAACCATCCTCGGCAAGACCGAGATCGTGCTGTTGCGCACGGCGCCGGACGCCTTCAGGGTTGAATGCTGGCGTTCCTTCTCGGACTATGTCTTTACTTTTTTGTCCGAGGGATCGCGCGACGCAGCGGTCTGAACCCGGAACGTTTGCAGGGCAGGCTCGTTCTGCATCCTCACGCCGAGGGAGAATGCCGATGCCGTCGAATTCCGCGCCCAAGTCGCCGGTCAAAAAGACGTCGGCCGTCCGTTCGCTCGAACAGGAGCGGCACGAAGCGCCGAGCGCCGAAGAGGAACTCCAGGAAGGCCTTGAGGACACGTTCCCGGCCAGCGATCCGGTATCGATTACCGGATCGTCCATCTCGGGCGCTCCGGCGAAGCCGGGCCAGGCCAAGACCGTGCCCGGGCGCAAGAAGCGCAAGGCGTAGTTTTCCATCGGGCCAGGCGGCATCGCACCTTCTCAATCCCATTGGACATGCTATTTAAAGCGCTTTGGGAGATGAAAAATGCCGACAAAAGCGATCGTTTGGGGCGAGAACGTCCACGAACAGACCAGTGCCGCCGTACGCGACCTCTATCCCCTGGGCATGCATGGCACCATTGCCGCGGCGCTTAACCGGGACAAGGGCATCGAGGCGACCACCGCCACCTTGCAGGAGCCCGAACATGGCTTGAGCGAAAAGCGCCTGGCCGTCACCGACGTGTTGCTGTGGTGGGGCCACGCGGCGCATGGCGAGGTCAAGGACGAGATCGTCGAGCGGGTGCAGAAAAGGGTGTGGGAAGGCATGGGACTGATCGTGCTCCATTCCGGACATTACTCGAAGATTTTCAAGCGGCTGATGGGCACGCCCTGTTCACTGAAATGGCGCGAGGCGGGCGAGCGCGAGCGCGTCTGGGCGATCAACCGCAGCCACCCCATCGCGCAAGGCATCGGCGAGTGCCTGGAGATCGGCGAGACCGAAATGTATGGCGAGCCCTTCGCCGTGCCGGAGCCGCTCGAGACGGTGTTCGTCTCCTGGTACGAGGGCGGTGAGGTGTTCCGGTCCGGGCTGACCTACCAGCGCGGCGCCGGCAGGATCTTCTACTTCTCGCCGGGCCACGAGACCTATCCAATCTATCACAACGAGGGCGTGCAGCAGGTGCTGCGCAATGCGGTGCACTGGGCGCGCAACCCGGCGCCGGCCTGGTCCGGCATCACCAATGCCCTGAACGTGCCGACGGATGCCGCCAAGGAGAAGATCGTCCAAAAAGGCCTGCGCCTGCATGCCGATGGCGACAGGGGTCTTGGCTGATCGGCGCGTGAGTCGATTGCGGCGTGAGGTGATTGGGGGCCTGAACTGATGCATCGAATTCTTCTGCTCGGCACGGGCGGCATCGCCGGGCATCATGTCGAGGAGTTCGCCGGGATTGCCGGCTGCGGCATCGTCGCCTGCGTCGATCAGGTGCCCGGCCGTGCGGCCGCGTTCGCCGCTGCCAGCAAGATCGGAGATTTCTTCGAGAGCCTGGAGGCGGCGGTCGCCTGGGGCCATTTCGATGCCGCCATCAACGCGACGCCGGATGGTGCACACATGGCGACGACGCTGGCGCTGCTTGCCGAGGGAAAGCATGTGTTTTGCGAAAAGCCGCTGGCGCCGAACCACGCCGACGCGCTGGCAATGACCGAAGCGGCAGAGGCAGCCGGGGTGGTCAACATGGTCAACCTGACCTATCGCAACTCACCGGCAATCCAGGAAGCGCGGCGCATGGTGCAGGCCGGCGAGATCGGCGAGCTGCGTCATGTCGAGGCGAGCTACCGACAGAGCTGGCTGATCAGCAAATCATGGGGCGACTGGCGGGTCGAGGACAAATGGCTATGGCGCCTGTCGAGCCGGCACGGTTCGACCGGCGTGCTCGGCGATGTCGGGATTCACATCCTGGACTTCTCTACGTATGGCGCCGGCCAGGATATCGTCAGCTTGCATGCCGATCTGGTCACGTTTCCGAAGGCCGAGGGCGAGCGCATCGGCGACTATGTGCTGGATGCCAATGACAGCGTCGCGATGACGGCGCGTCTCGATTCCGGCGCGCTCGCCACGATCGTGGCAAGCCGCTACATGACTGGCCATACCAACGATTTGTCGCTGGCCCTGCACGGCACCAAGGGCGCCATCAAGGTCGAGACCAATGGCAAGGAGTCGAACCTGTCGGCCTGCCTGGCTGGCGATGTCGATCTTCAGCGCTGGCAAACGCTGCCGCTGCCCAATGTCAAGCGTAACGCCCGGCGCTTTGCCGACGCGCTCGATGCAGGCCGAAACGGCGATCCGTCCTTCCGGCGCGCCGCCGACATGCAGAAACTGATCGACGCGGCCTTCGAGAGTTCAGCGGCCAAGCTGCCAATCCTGGTCGCCTGAAGCTGGCCGGCTTTCGCCGGCCGTACGCATTTCTGCGGAGCTTAGAACGAGCTCGGCACGATCCACGGGTCGATGCTGATGCCGAGCCGCGGGCCCTTGCCTTCAGCGGTGTTTTCTGTGGCGCCCTTCTTCTCGACCGAGCCGGTCGAGGCGCAATCGAGCTTCACGTTGGTCTTCGTGTCTACGCAGGTTGTAGCGGACGCATGCTTGACCATGTGGGGCGCGCTGGCGGCGAAGGCCGAGCCCGAAAGTGCCAGCACGGCTGCGAGGGTGAAGAGTGTCTTTTTCATAGTCTGTCTCCGTTTTCGACGGGTGAATTCTTGTCGTACATGTACGATGCACCGTACACATACGTCCGTCGATCGCGAAGTTCAAGATAAAACCGTACGCGTACGCTAAACTTTATGTTAACCAAGAATTCGAAAGGAAACTGGCGTTCAGCAGTTGACCGGTGTGTCGGTCAGCGGCGGCACGTTTTGCGTGCTGAGCGTGGCAAGCGTGAAATCGCACATGCGCTTCACGAAAGCCTGCGGATCGCCGAAGGGGTAGAACGGAAAGGTGATCAGCAGCGAGATCGTGCCGTGGCCGACTGCCCACAGCATGGTGGCGATGGCGCGCGGGTCGCCCTGCAATTTGCCGGCGGCCACGCAGGCCTCGACCCTGCTGATCAGCACCTTCATCGCCGGGTTGCCCTTTTCCATGTCCTCGTAGCTCCTGCCTTCCGGCAGCTTCGTCTTCTCGGTCATGAACACGGTGCGGTATTCGTTGGGATTGCCGAGCCCGAAGGCGGCATATTCGGTCATGACAGCCTGCAACGCCTCGATCGGATCGTCGGATGGGTGCTCCTCGATGCGGCGGGCTAGCGTCTCGAACGCATCCTCGGCGAGTGCGAACAGGATGTCCTGCTTGTCGGCGAAATAGGAATAGACCGACATCGGTGCGTAGCCGACCCGCTTGGCCAGCTTGCGGATGGTCAGGCCTTCATAGCCTTCCTCCTGAACGAGCTTGTGCGCGGCCTCGACCAGTTCGGAGCGCAGTTCGGCCTTTTGTTTCTCGCGGCGTGTCTGGACACTCGGCGGCAAAGATCGGTGCCTTTGTTCGGGTTGGTGCTGGCCAAATTATATACGCTGTACGAAAACGGACAAGGGTGTGACAGGTTCCCAAACGGCAACATGCCTCAGCTCGCGCCGAGGCTCGATATCCGAGAGCATCAGTAGCGCGTCTTCAGCGGCAAAAGCGGCAAAGCCTTTCGCGACGCCCCGGCCAAGCCCGCCGGCGGCATCCGCGACCGGCATTGTTGCTGCGTCGAAGCGGCCATCGTCACGCCTCCTTGTCGATCAGTCGGGCAGCGAGATGCGAAAGCAGTTTCACCGCCTCGCCATAGGTTCTCGCCTTTTCGGGATTGGAGGCGTTGCCGTCCAGCGCCCGTTTGAAGACGCCCTGACAGATTGCCGCCAGCCGGAAGAAGGAAAAGGCGAGGAAGAACGTCCAGTTGCCGATACCACTGAGCCCGCGCCGCCGGCAGTAGCTGGCGACGTAATCCTCCTCGGAAGGCAGGTCGAGTGCGGCACGATCGATACCGCCCAGGCCGCGAAAACCTGAGGCGTGAGGCAGGCGCCATTGCATGCACTGATAGGCGATATCGGCAAAGGGATGGCCTGATGTCGACAGTTCCCAATCGAGCACCGCCACAACTCGAGGCCGATCGGAAGCGAAGATCAGATTGTCCAGCCGGTAGTCGCCATGCACCAGCGAAACGCGGCCGTCATCTTCGGGCATGTGCGTTTCCAGCCAGGCAGTCAGTCGGTCCATATCGGCCACCGTGGCAGTCTCCGAGGCACGGTACTGGCTGGACCAGCGCGCCAGCTGGCGCTCGAAGTAGTTGCCCGGCCGGCCGAAATCGCCGAGACCCACGGCCCCGACGTCGACATCATGCAGCGCGGCGAGGGTGTTGTTCATGGCATCGTAGATGGCGGCGCGTTCATCGTTATCGCCAGCCTCCGGCAGCGCCGGATCCCAGAAAATGCGGCCGTCGACGAAATCCATGACGTAGAACATACGTCCGATCGGCGAGTCCTCCGACGAGAGATGCAGCATCTCCGGCACGGGCACGGCGGTGCCGGCAAGCGCCTTCATCACCCTGAATTCGCGGTCGAGCTGATGCGCCGATTTCAGCAGCTGGCCCGGCGGCTTGGCACGCAGCACGTAACGGCCGCTTGCCGCCGTCAGCAGATAGGTCGGGTTCGATTGGCCGGATTTGAATTTTTCGATTGCGGCAAGCCCGGAAAAGCCCGGTATGTTCGCCTCGAGATAAGGCGCGAGCGCCGCCTGGTCGAGGACGTTCGTATCGCTCATGCCGTCTCGGGCTGGCGTTCGATCAAGGTCAGCGTCAACCAGCGTGCCGTCAGCGCCGGTTTCTTCGAGCCTTCGATCTCGATCGTCACGTCATGCGCCGTCTGCACCCAGCCCGACGGTCTGACCTTCACGTCGGCCAGCACGAAACGTGTGCGAATGCGCGCGCCGGTCTTCACCGGCGCCAGGAAGCGCAGCGAATCGAAGCCGTGGTTGACGCCCATCTTGCTGTTTTCCAGCGGCGGCATGGTCTCGAAGGTCATCGCCGACAATAGCGACAGCGACAGGAAACCGTGTGCAATGGTGCCGCCGAACGGCGTCTCGCGCATGGCCCGCTCCGGATCGCAGTGGATGAACTGGTGGTCGTCGGTGGCGTCGGCGAACTGGTCGATCATGCGTTGCGTGACCACCCGCCACGGCGACACGCCAACCTCCTTGCCGACATTGGCTAGAAGCACATCGAGACTGATCGGTTCCACGCTCACGTCCTCCAGTTCACCTCCGGCTTCTGTGGCCGGAAAATGTTATTCCTTGAACAGCGTCAGCCCATGCTGCACCGACTGTCCGCCGTCGATCGGCAGGACGGCGCCTGTGACGTAGCTTCCTGCACGGCTGCACAGATAGAGCGTTGCGCCAGCAATGTCATCCGGTGCGCCGATACGGCCGATCGGAACATGGTTTCCGACATGTCTGGCCTGCTCTTCCGTGCCGGTGGCAAACGCTGTCATCCGGCTCTGAAAGGGGCCGGGGGCGAAAGCGTTGACGGTGATGCGGCGAGAGGCGAACTCAAGCGCCAGGGTGCGTGTCAGATGGTGAACCGCGGCCTTCGAAGCCGTGTAGGAATAGGCGTCGTCGGCCAGCGGTTGCGTGCCCATCACCGAACCGAGATTGATGACCCTGGCTGGATCGGCATCGCTGGCGGCGGCATCGAGCAGCGGCAGCAATTCACGGGTCAGATGGAAAACCGCGGTGACGTTGACGCCGAACACTTTCGCCCATGCCGAATAGGGAAAGCTTTCGAGCGGCGCGCCCCAGGAAACGCCGGCATTGTTGACCAGGATGTTGAGCCTGTCGGTCCGCGCCTTGACCTCGGCGACGAGTGCGGCAATGCCGGCCTCGCTGGAGACATCACCGGCAAACCCTTCGGCGCGGCCGGGTGCGCCAAGTCCATTCAGTTCGGCGGCGACCTTGATGCAGTCTTCGCCCTTGCGCGAAGCGATCATCACGCCGGCGCCGGCCTGCACCAGCGCCGTCGCCGCCATGCGGCCGATGCCGGTTGCAGCACCCGTCACCAACGCGGTCTTGCCGGCCACCGAAAACAACTCGTCCAGATAGCTCATCACAGTCCTCCGCGCTCGGCATGCGGGCAAACAGTTCGCGTTGACAAGGCTATCCGAAGTACAGTCATCCTTGCCACCGACAAAATGCCTGGCATCCATAAAGGGTTAGCGACCGATGACGGACATGAATCTCGGCATGACCGAGCGGCTGAAGCCGATCCACGTGCGTGTCGCGGCCATGGTGCGCGACGAGATCATGCCGCTCGACAGGGAATTTCTCGGCGAAGTGGGCAAGGAAGGCGACCGCTGGGTTTATACGGCGCGCCAGAGCGAGATCCTCGAAGGGCTCAAGAAGACCGCAAGAGAGCGCGGCCTGTGGAATTTCTGGCTGACCGGATCGGAACGCGGCTACGGCCTTTCCACCGTCGAATACGCCTATCTGGCCGAGGAGATGGGCAAGGCGCATCTCGGTGCCGAGACCTTCAACTGCTCGGCGCCCGACACCGGCAATATGGAGGTGCTGGAACGCTACGGCTCGGCCGATCACAAGAAGGCGTGGCTCGAACCGCTGCTCGACGGCAAGATCCGCTCGGCCTATCTGATGACCGAGCCGGATGTCGCCTCGTCCGACGCCACCAACATCTCCATGAGCTGCGAGCGGCAGGGCGACGATTATGTGCTCAACGGCGAGAAATGGTGGGCGTCCGGCGCCGGCGATCCGCGCTGCGCCATCTACATCGTCATGGTCCGGACCGGCGGTGACAGCGAACCGCGGCACCGCCGCCATTCGATGATCCTGGTGCCATCGGGCACAAAAGGCGTGACCAAGGTCCGGGCCATGCAGGTTTATGGCGACGATGACGCGCCGCATGGCCATATGCATCTTCGCTTCGACAATGTGCGGATTAGGGCGTCGAACCTGATCCTGGGCGAGGGCAGGGGATTCGAGATCGCACAAGGACGGCTCGGCCCCGGCCGCATCCATCACTGCATGCGCGCCATCGGCCAGGCCGAGATGGCGCTGGAAATGCTGTGCCAGCGTTCCGTGCGCCGCGAGGCCTTCGGCCAGCCTCTGGCAAAGCTCGGCGCCAATTTCGACATCATCGCGGAATGCCGCATGGAGATCGAGATGGCCCGCCTGCTCTGCCTCAAGGCGGCATGGATGATCGATCAGGGCGACGCGCGGGCCGCCGCCCCCTGGATCAGCCAGATCAAGGTGGTAGCGCCCCGCGTCGCGCTCAAGGTCACCGACGAGGCGGTGCAGATGTTCGGCGCGCAAGGCATCAGCCAGGACACGCCGCTGGCGCGGTCGTGGACGCATCTGCGGACATTGCGCCTTGCCGACGGGCCTGACGCCGTTCATCGTCGGCAGGTGGCGCGGACGGAGCTGAAGAAATACTCGCAGGAAAAGGTCTGAGCGCCGGTATCATCTTCCGGCGACCGCTTGCCGAGGCCATGGCGCGGAACTGGCCCAACGGCAAGGTGTTCATCCAGCCTTGGCCCAATCCGAAAGACGCGAGAAACTTGGACATGAGCCGGAAGAATGTCCGGTATCCGGATCGTCGGCCTCTATTCCCATCTTGCGACCCCCTATGCCACGCCGCTTTGTCCGTGATATGTCGCCGCCATCGAATTCCGGACGACGTGGGCAAGCGCCTGATCCGGGCGGGTGTAGGGTGATTTGATGACGATATCCAAGCCGGTCTTCGACCGTTTGGGGTTCAGCCTGTGGATCGGAGCGTTCCTGGTCGTTCTTGTCCTGGTCCTGTGGTCACCCCATACGCGCACGGTATGGAAGGCCTATATAGACGGCAGCGAGGCGCTTCTGGCCGGTCTGCCACTCTACGACACCCAATCCGAGATGGGGTATCTTTACGCGCCAGCCTTTGCCTCGCTGTATATTCCAATAGCCAAACTCGGTCCGCAGCTGGGCGGCGTGGTTTGGCACAGCCTTGGCTTTGCGGTGCTGACCTATGCCGCGATGCGACAGGTGCGCAAGCTCGGCGGCGGCGAATTGACGTGGCTGCTTTCTTTCGGTCTTTTCCTCGCCTTGCCAATGGCAGCGGGGGCGATCCGCAACGGCCAGGCGACGATCCTCTTGACCGGCGCTTGTTGGCTTCTCACCCTGTCGGCGCTGGAGGGACGGCGGGTGGAGACGTTCTTCTGGGCTTCGCTTGCCGTCATCGCCAAGCCGACCGCGATCATCATGCTGTTGTTGGTAGGAGCCCTTCGGCTCCGGTTGATACCGGTGCTGGGGCTGGCCGTACTGTTCGTCCTCGCCCTACCTTACGCTTTCGCTCCTCCCGGCTATCTCAACGATCAGTATCGTGTCTTCGCCAGGATGCTGACCTCGATGGCCGTCGAGAACACCAGCCATTTCGTGCCGACTGATTTCACGGCGCCGTTCACCAGGATAGGGCTGCCCATTCCGGAATTCGGCGCCACGATCATGCGCATCGTCATGGCCCTGTTTACGCTTTCGGCGGTCATCTGGTTCGACCGCAAGCTGGAACGCGGACCGGCGGGGCTGGCGATCTTCCTGACGGCCACTTTCTACATGTGCGTCTTCAACCCGCGCGTCGAGCCCAACACCTATGCAATGATCGCGGTACCCGCCGGTCTCGCCATCGCGCTGTTGTGGCGCGAAGAACGCGGTGGCGTTCTGGCCTCGGTGTTGTCGACGGTGCTGTTCGCGACCGGACTGACCGGCATCGATCGCCATGTGCACGACTTGCTCTACCCCTGGTTCCGGCCGATCGCGGTTACGTTCATCGCGGGTTCGCTGATCTGGTGGTTCTGGGCCACGGCGCGGGTAAAGGTGGTGAATGCAGGGATCGCAAATGACTGAATTGCGGCCGACACTCGATATCGTCGCGCCATTCTTGAACGAGGCGCAATCGGCATCGGCCTTCGCACGCCTGCTCGGCGAACTCGAAGCGGCCGTGGCACAGCGGTTCGGCATGACCGTGCACAAGATCCTGGTCGATGACGGCAGCCGTGACGATGGCGCCCAACGGTTTTCGCAGGCGCTGACGGGGTCGTGGGAGATCGTCCGCCTTAGCCGCAATTTCGGCAAGGAGGTCGCGGTGCTAGCCGGCCTCGATCGGTCGCGCGGCGACATGGTGCTGATCATGGACGCCGACCTCCAGCATTCCCTGAACATCAGCCTGAAGCTGATCGCCGAGCTGGTGGAACATCCTGATGTCGATGTCGTCTATGCACAAAACGACCGGCGCGAGGCGAGCTGGCGGCGCAGCCAGCTGGCGCGGCTTTTCTACAGCCTGATCAACAGCAGTCAGCGTTTCGACATTCCTGAGAATGCCGGCGACTTCCGCGTCATGCGCGGCGCCGTGGCGCGTGCGCTGACCAGCCTGCGCGACAAGCGTCGCTTCAACAAGGGCCTGTTTGCCTGGGCGGGCTTCCGCCAGAAGGCGTTGCCCTATTCGCCGGAGAGCCGGGCCAGCGGCACGTCGAAATGGAGCCGGCTCAACCTGATCGCCTTCTCGCTGGAAGGCTTCACCTCATTTTCCGTCATTCCGCTGCGCCTGATCAGCCTCAGCGGGCTGCTCGCGGCACTTGCGGGCGCGGTTTACGGGGCCAAGGTGCTCTTCGAGGTGATCTTCTACGGCATTGCCGTTCCGGGTTATCCCAGCCTGCTGGTCGCCGTCGTCCTGCTCGGCGGCCTCAATCTGACGCTGCTTGGCCTGATCGGCGAATATGTCTGGGTCACGCTCAGCGAAAGCAAGGATCGGCCGGTCTATCTCGTGCGCGATGTCGTTCGCAGTGAGGTCTCCGCCGACAGATCGGTGGCAGGCGCTCTCGACACATGACGCGGCGCATCCGCCTGATCGCCGACGACTATGGCCTGGCGCCCGGCGTCTCCGATGGGATTCTCGATCTGCTCGATCGCGGCCGCCTGACCGGCACCAGCTGTATGTCCGGCTTTCCGGAATGGCCAAAGGAGGCGGCGCGCATAAAACCTCTTTGCGGCCATGTCGCGGTCGGGCTGCATCTCACCTTGACCGACCAGCCTGCCATCACCGGCAGGTCGAGCCTGGCGCCGGAAGGTCGGCTGCCGCCACTCCGCACGCTGGCCTTGCCGATCCTACGCGGCCGCGTCAATGATCGCGATGTTCATGCCGAGCTCGACGCCCAATACAGCCGCTTCGTCGAAGCACTCGGGCGCCGCCCCGATTTCATCGACGGGCACCAGCATGTGCATTTCCTTCCCGTCGTGCGCAAATGGCTGCGCGCGCGTCTTGGCGAAGAAAGCGACAAGCCGGCGCTACGCGGCGCCCCGGCTCTGACTGCGGCGCCGAAAGTCGCCGCGATCGCCGCGCTCGCCTCCGGCTTCAACCGGTCGATGCGGCGCGCCGGCTTTACCGTTTTCGAGCCGCTCGCCGGCATCTATGACTGGCGCCAACCCGAAAAATTCGCTTCCGTGCTGCAGGCCGCCGTCGAGGCGTTGCCGGAACATGGGCTGTTCATGTGTCACCCCGGCCATGTCGACGCGACCCTGCGCGCGCGCGACCCGATGCAAGGCGTGCGCGAGGTCGAATTCGCGACCCTGGCATCGGATGCGTTCGGCGCCAGCCTGGCCCGCGCCGGTGTCGCAATCATGGGTGGCAAGGGATGAGCGACGCCGAGCGGCCCCCGCGTTCGACCGGCAACAAGATCGTCCGCTTTGCCATTGTCGGACTCGCCAACACAGCGATTGACCTTGCCAGCTTCTCCCTGCTGCTCAAGCTGCAGATGCCGCCGCTGCCCGCCAACATCGGTGCCTGGTTTGTCGCCGTCATATTTTCGTTCGCGGCGAACGGCTTCTGGTCGTTCGAGCGCAATCGAGCCATCCGGCTGCATGATGCGTTCCTTCGCTTCGCCTCGCTTGGGGGTCTGATTTCGCTCGGCGTCTCCAGCCTTTCGATCGCGCTGTTCGCAACGACCGTTGGAGTTTGGCCGGCAAAGATTTCCGGTGTCGTCATCGCCGCGGTGCTTAATTTCCTCGCCGCGCGCTGGTCGATCGAAGGCCGGTTGCTGAAATAGCGGCGAAAGCCGCTTCTCAGTTTTCCCGGAATGTCTCTACTCGGCCGGCTCCGCATTGGTGTAGACGGCTTCCTCGAGCTCGCGCTTCAGCCGGGCCTCCTCATGGGTCTTCGGGGTGACGAAGCGGCCAAGCAGGAGATAGGCGACCGGCGTCAGGAACAGCGTCGAGACGGTGGCAAGCCCCAGTCCGCCGACGATGACCCAGCCGAGCGCGACGCGCGCCTCGGCACCTGCGCCGCTCGCCAGCACCAGCGGCAAGCCGCCGAGTACGGTGCAGATCATCGTCATCATCACCGGCCGCACGCGGATGATCGAGGCCTGCTCGATCGCCTCACGCACGCCAAGCCCGCGGTCGCGCAGCTGGTTGGCGAATTCGACGATCAGGATGCCGTTCTTGGCCATGACACCGACCAGCAAGACCAGGCCGATCTGGCTGTAGGCGTTGAGGCTGGTACCCGAGAAGAGCAGCGCGAAAATGGCGCAGGCAAGACCGAGCGGTACCGTCGCCATGATGATGACGGCGCTGACGAAGCTTTCGAACTGGGCGGCCAGCACCAAAAGGATGATGACCAGCGCGAAGCCGAAGATGGTGACCATGGCGCTGTTGGTCTCGCCCAGCGTCGCCGCCTCGGCCAGCGGCAGGATGCGGCTGCCGGGCGGCAACAGCGGCGTGGCGATCTCCTCGGCGCGGGTCAGCGCGGCGCCGAGCGCGAAGTCGCCGCCAAGGTTGGATGTGATGGCCACCGAAGGCTGCTGCTGTTCGCGCGACAGCGATGGCGGCACGGCACGCTCGGTCAGCGTGGCGATGGTCGACATCGGCACGAAGCGTCCGTCGGCCGTTTTCAGGAAAATGTTTTCCAGGTCGGTCGGGTCGTTGATCGGATTTGTCGTCGAGACCAGCTTCACACCATAGCTGCGATCGGCGATGTAGACGTCGACGACGTCGTTGCCGTCGAGCATGGCCTGCAAGGTGTTGGCCAGTCCAGTGATGTCGATGCCGAGGTCGGAGGCGCGCTCGCGGTCGATCGCGACGGCGAGTTGCGGCTGCGTCGGGTCGATCGACAGGCGCGGCGTCTGGAAGCGCGGATCCTTCTGCATCTCGGCGATGATCTTCACCGCTGCGTCACCGAGCGCCTTGCGGTCGTTGCCGACCAGCGCGAACTGCAGGCCGTTGCCGGCGCCGCGGATGCCGAGGCTGTTGGGCTGCACCGGGAAGATGCGCACGCTCGGCACCTGTTTGGTCAATCGGCTGATCTCGGCCATGATCTCCTGTTGGCTGCGGCTGCGCTCGTTCCACGGCGCCAGCGTCATCACCATGAAGCCGGAATTGTAGGAGCCGTTCTGGCCGGCATTCTCGAACGTGCTGCGGATCTCGCCTGAATCGCGCATTGGCTGGATCAGTTTCTCGATCTTCTGCATCTGCTGTGTCGTGTAGTCGAGGCTGACGCCCTGCGGGGCGCTGATACGCAGCAGCACGGCGGCGCGATCCTCGGTCGGCGTCAATTCCTGGCGAATGGTGCCGAACAGCGTGAAGGCGATGCCGGCAAACAGCACCGCGACCAGAAGCACGATCCACGGTGCATCGAGGCAGGCGTGCAGGCTGCGCTTGTAGGCAGTATTGAGCACGCCGCCGATGCGGGCGCCGACGCCGTGACCGCCTTCGTGGTGGAGGGATGCACTGGTCAGCATGCGCGAAGCGAGCATCGGGCACAGCGTCAGCGCGACCACGCAGGACAGAAGCACCGACATGGCAAGCACGAAGCCGAATTCGCGAAACAGGCCGCCGGTCTGGCCGGGCAGGAACGAGATCGGCACGAAGACGGCGACCAGCGTCAAAGTGGTGGCAATGACGGCGAAAAACACCTCCTGCGCGCCGAGCACGGCGGCGGCGCGCGGCCCCATGCCTTCGTTGCGCCGTCGCACGATGTTTTCGAGCACGACGATGGCATCGTCGACGACCAGTCCGGTCGCCAGCACCAGGGCGAGCAGGGTCAGGATGTTGACCGAGAAGCCGGCCAGATAAATCGCGGCGATGGTGCCGATCATGGCGACCGGCATCGACAGCCCTGGGATCAGCGTTGCGCGCCAGTCGAGCAGGAAGACATAGATGACGAGCAGCACAATGGTCACCGACAGGCCAAGCGCGATCTCGACCTCGTGCACCGCGCCCTTGACGAAGACCGCGTCATCGCTGGTGATCTTGATCGACATGCCCTTGGGCAGGTTTTGCTGCAATTTGGCGACGGCGGCCTGGACGCCGGTCGAGATGTCCAGCGTGTTCGATTCCGCCTGGCGGATGATGCCGACGCCAATGCCGGTCTTGCCGTCCGAACGTAGCGTGGTTTGGCCGACATCGGGGCCGAGCGTGACGGTGGCGACGTCGCGGATGCGTGTCGTGCCGCCGATAATGATGTTTTCGAACTCTTCCGGCGTGGTCACGTCGGCCGTCGTGCGGACGATCAGGTCCTGGTTGGTCGTGGTGATCGAACCGGCCGGCGAATCGAAGGCGACCGAGGCAAGCGCCGTCCTGAGGTCGGCAACCGTGAAGCCGAGGCTGGCCAGCTTGTTCTGGTTGACGTCGATGCGGAAGATCTTGTCGCGGTCGCCATAGACCTGGACATCGGCAACGCCGGGCACGGCGGCCAGTTCGTCCTCGATCTGGTCCTGGACCACCACCGTCATGTCCTGGATCGACATGTTGTCCGAGGTCACCGCCAATCGCATCACCGGTTCGGAATTGGCGTCGGCCTTGACGATGCGCGGCGGGTCGGCGGTGTCCGGCATCTGGTTGGCGACGCGGCCGACGGCATCACGCACGTCCGAGGCGGCAACGTCGAGATCGACACCGTCGTTGAACTCGATGGTGACGCGGCTCGAACCGAATGAGGAAGAAGACGAGATCGACTTGACGCCGGAGACGCGGGCGACGGCGCCCTCGATCGTGTCGGTCAATTCGCGATCGACGGTTTCTGCCGCCGCCCCTTCAAAGGCGGTGGAAACAGTAACGACCGCGCGATCGACGTCAGGTAGTTCACGGATCTCGACGCCATAGAAGGCGGCAAGGCCAGCAACGGCAATGAGGGTGTTCAGAACGAAGGCCATCACCGGCCTGCGGATGAACAGCGCAGTGAAGCCGGTATCGCTGGCTGCGTTGATGGTTCCGGTCATGAGCCCTCGGCCGCCTCCACGGCACGCTGCTCTTCGCCGGCAAGGCGGACGGTGCCGCCCTCGCTGACGCTCTGGGTGCCTTCGGTGACCACCATGTCGCCGCTGTCGATCTCGGCGTCGATCAGCACGGTCTCGGTGTTGCGCTGGATGATGCGCACGGGGACTCGCCTGGCTTTGCCGTCCTCGATCTGCCAGACATAGGCGCCGTCCGAACCCCACAGGATCGCCAGCGGGCTGACGGCCGGATAGGTCTGTCCCGGGAATTTCATGCTGATGCCGAACGACATGCCGGCGCGCAGGGAATCGGCCGGATTGGCGATCTTGGCCTTGACCAGAAGGGTGCGGCTCTTCTCATCGATGTGATTGTCTATGGCCGAAACCGTTCCGGTATAGGCATTGCTGGGATTGGCGATCGGCGTCGCCGTCAATTGCGCGCCGACCTTGACGGCGGCGGCGAAACGCTCCGGCACCAGGAAATCGACCAGAATGCTGGAGCGGTCGTCGAGCGTGGCGATCGCCGACTGGTTGGTCACGTAATTGCCGGCGGAGATCGGCAGGATGCCGACAGTGCCGGCAATGGGTGCCAGAATCGATCGCCGCTGCAACGCAAGTTCCGCGTCCTGAAGCGCCAGCTTGGCGCCGGCCAAAACCACTTCGGCGTCGGCCACGGCAACCGGTGTCGCGGCGTTGGAAGCACGCAATGACTTGACGCGGTCGAGCTTGGCCTGCGCGTCCTGCAAGGCGAGCTTGGCGCGGTCCTGGGCGATCGTTTCGGTCTCGGAGTCGAGTGTCGCGATGATCTGTCCCTTGTCGACATGGCTGCCGGATTCGACCAGCAACTCGGCGAGGCGGCCGGAACTGTAGGGATTGACGGTCACGGAGGCGTTGGCACGACCGGTGCCGATTGCCTGCAGGCGATCGTTGATAACGGCCGACGTGGCCGCCAGGGCCACCACGTTCACCCGCTGGTTGCCACCTTCGCGGCCGATTGCCTGCTTCGCGTTGGCGGCGCCGCTTTCAGCCGGGGACGTTGCCGCATAAGCCCAGTCAATGCCCCAGCGTGCCAGCACGTCGTGAGCGCCCGGATAAAAGCGCAGCCAGGCGGATGCTGCCACCACCAGCACCACAAGCGCGAAAAATATCTGTTTCCAGGCGGCCATCGGCACTCCGGTTGGCAAAGCAATCCTTCCGTCTACCGGGTTTCCCGAAATGAAGCAGACGCAGCGAGGCTATTATAAGGCAAGAAGCCACCCCGATATCGCGTTTTTATGACAAGTCTCCAAGGCCGCGCACATTAAATATATGTAACATTTGAGAAAACATGCGTAACCTTTGGGGTCGTCGTTACATGCACTAACGCAGACTTTCCATCTCGCGAATGCGCTTGGCGCCCTCTGCTTCCAGTTGCCTGGTGACAGCGCCGATCAGCATTTCCGCAACGACGAAGAGGGCAGCGGAGGAATCCCACGCCGACGGCACGGCCGTTCGTCCAGCGATGACATGGCGGGCGAAACGCGCGATCGGCGACAGCCACTGGTCGGTGAACAGCACGATCTGCACGCCGCGCTGATGCGCCTTCTCGGCGAAGCGAGCGAGGCTGTCCTGGTAGCGCCTGATGTCGAAGATCACCAGCACATCGCGTTTGCCCATGTCGATCAGCCTGTCGCGCCACATGCTTTCCTGGCCGGCAAGGTGAAAGACATCGGGTTGAACGACGGCGAGGTGGGCGGCCATATAGCGCGCCAGCGGATCGGTGAAGCGGCCGCCGATCAGGAATGTCTTGCCGCGCCGGTCGACGAGCCGGGCGGCGATGTCGGCAAGCTGCCCGTCGGACAGGTGCCTGAACGTCTCGCGCATATTGTCGAGCGTCGCTTCCAGCATTGGTGACACCGTGCCGCCGCCGGGCGAGGGCGGGTTGAGCGTCCTCGTCGCCGGAGACTGCAATTGCGCCGCCAGTTCGTCCTGCAGGCTCGACTGGAATTCCGGATAGTTCTGGAAGCCGAGCCGGGCAACGAAACGCAGGATCGTCGGCGAAGAGACACCGGCCGTGGCCGAGAATTCGGCAACCGTCTTCAAGCCGATCATCGGGTAACTGGCGATCAGCGTCTGGGCCGCGCGCCGTTCTCCGGCCGGCATCGTGCCGATGCGGTCGGCAATCAGTTCGGCAATACTGGAAATCATCTTTTCCCCACCCTTGGAGCGGGATGGTAAACCATTCCGCTCCGTCTGTTTGTCTTGGTCCCATTTCTGCGACGCCAAGTGATTCTACCTGGCTGCAAAACGCTTCGGCCTGGTCGAAGGTCTTTTCCGAAATCGCATTTGACAAAGTCGCCCAAACTGTATGAAATCATCCATAGGGACGCAATGACACAAAATACGTAACATACGATACAGCGTCCCCGGGGACAGCAGACTATGGAGAAAGCACGGCCCGCCAGCCTTGCAGCGTCTGATACCGTGAGGGTGACGAACCCCGGCGGATCGAGCCCTTTTGTGCTGACTTGCGATCACGCCTCGAACTTCCTTCCCGCTGAATTCGGCACGCTCGGCCTTGCCGCCGAGGACCTGTCGCGCCACATCGCCTGGGATCCCGGCGCGCTGCCGGTTGCCCGCCGCATGGCGGAGGCGCTCGATGCCACCCTGATCGAAACCCGTATCTCGCGTCTCGTCATCGACTGCAACCGGCCGCTCGACGCGCCCGACCTCATAATGAGTGTCAGTGTCAGCGAGAAAACCGTCGTTCCAGCGAACCAGGGACTCTCCGCCGACGAGCGGGAGGCGCGTGTAGCGCTCGCATGGCGCCCGTTCCATGGCACTATCGAGAAGACCATCGAGGATCGGTTGGCGTCGGGCCGAGAGACGCGACTGGTGTCGATCCATTCTTTCACCCCGATCTTCAAGGGTAAGAATCGGCCCTGGCATATCGGCATCATCCATGACGAAGACCGCCGGTTGGCGGCGCCGCTGATATCGGCGCTGAAGCGGCTTGCCGGCGTCACCGTCGGCGTCAACGAGCCCTATTCGCCGGCCGACCGCGTCTATTTCACGCTGGAACGCCACGCGCGCTCGCGCGGCTTGCCTTGCGCGATGATCGAAATCCGCAATGATGAAATTTCCGGCGAGACCGGGCAGCGGAAATGGGGGGATCTGCTCACGGGCATTTTTTCGGATCTGGAGCCGGAGGAGGCAGGACAGACCAGATCGCATTCAGTCGGCCAGATCGCATTCAGTCGGAAAGTCAGTTCAATCGGCTAGCCAGAGCGAGATGAGATTGACGCATCTCGCTCGGAAACAACAGGGGACTTCCAATGATAGCACCGGGTTACACAGACATTGACAAGAAGGAGGACCTCAAGGTTCTCCACGGTATGGGCTATGCCCAGGAATTGTCGCGAAGCATGAGCCGCTTCTCGAATTTCGCGATCTCGTTCTCGATCATCTGCATCCTTTCGGGTGGCATCAATTCCTTTGCACAAGCCACTGGGTCGATCGGCGGCGCCGCGGCGGGCATCGGCTGGATCGTCGGCTGTTGTGTTTCGGCCTGCTTTGCCCTTGCGATGGCGCAGATTGCCTCGGCATTTCCGACCGCTGGCGGCCTCTATCACTGGTCTTCGATCCTCGGAAACCGCTTCACCGGCTGGCTGACCGCCTGGCTCAATTTGCTCGGCCTGATCACCGTGCTGGGGGCGATCAATATCGGCACCGCATTCTTCTTTGTCGGAACGTTCGGAAGCTGGTTTGGCATCACCGGAACGCCTGGCGAGATCGTCGGGTTCGTTACCTTCATCACGGTGCTGCAGGCGGTGTTCAACCATTTTGGCATCAGGCTCACGGCCATGCTGACGGATGCTTCGGGCTTCCTCATCCTGGGTGCGACGGCAGTACTGATCGTGGCTTGCCTGGTGTTTGCGCCCGCGATCGATATCACGCGGTTGTGGACATTCACCAACTATTCGGGCGACGCCGGTGGCGGTGTCTTCCCGCAGTCCGACTCCATGAGCTACCTGTTCCTGCTCTGCCTGCTTCTGCCAGTCTACACCATCACCGGCTACGACGCGTCAGCGCATACCTCCGAAGAAACAGAGAAAGCAGCACACTCGGTGCCGCAGGCGATCGTTTCGTCCGTGCTCTGGTCTTCGCTAATCGGTTGGGTGATGCTGTGCGCAATCGTTCTGGCAATCCCCGACCTGGCCGCCGGCGCCAAGCAGGGCTGGAACGTGTTCTTCGCCACCATGGACGCGATCATGCCCGTCTGGCTGAAGACGTTGCTGTATCTCGCAATCCTGATCTCGCAGTTCCTGTGCGGTCTGGCCACGGTGACCTCGGCTTCGCGCATGTTGTTTGCCTTCTCGCGTGATGGTGGCATGCCGTTTGGTTCCGCGTCGCTTGCCAAAGTCAGCCCGACCTGGCGCACGCCGGTCAACGCGATCTGGACCGCTGCGGTGCTTGAGATCATCTATGTCTTTCTTGCGCAGTTCATTTCGATCGGCGGCACCAACATCTACACCATCGTCGTCAATTCGACGCTGGTGTTCCTGTTCCTGTCATTCATCATTCCGATCGTGCTCGGCATGATGACTTTCGGAACGGCGAAATGGCCGAATCCGGGCCCGTGGAACCTCGGCGCCGGGCTGTTCAAGCTGTTTTGCGTCCTGTCGGTTGTCGGCATGGCGATCATCTTCTACATCGCCATCCAGCCGCCGAACGACAAGGTGCTATACATCACCATTGGCTTCATTGGGCTGACCGCCGTGCTTTGGTTCGGTTTCGAGAACCGCCGCTTCCAGGGTCCACCGATCGGCGACCAGATTGCCAAGCGCAAGGCTGCCATCGCGGCCGCCGAACTGGCCGTCGGCGAAACCGGCTACTGACATCAACCATCATGGCCATGGCCGGCGTTTTTGCCGGCCATGGTTTCGTTAGCCCCTTTCAATCGTCAAGCGCTGGAGTGCCAAAGGAATGGCCGGAAATTTCTCGTTCGATCAATTGAAGAAAGCGGTCTCCAGCGGCGAGATCGACACGGTGCTGGCCTGCATCGTTGACATGCAGGGCCGACTGGCGGGCAAACGGTTCCTGGCGCAATACTTCGTCGATTCCGCGCACGACGAAACGCATGGCTGCAACTATCTGCTGGCCGCCGACATCGATATGGAGCCCGTGCCCGGCTACAAGGCGGCGAGCTGGTCGAAAGGGTATGGCGACTTCGTTATGAAGCCGGATCTGGCCACGCTTCGGCGCATTCCCTGGCTGGAAAAGACCGCACTTGTGATCTGCGACGTGCTCGACCACCACACGCATGACGACCTGCCGCACTCGCCGCGCGCCATCCTCAAGAAGCAGGTCAAGCGGCTGACGGAGCGCGGCTATATCGGCTATTTCGCTTCAGAGCTGGAATTCTACCTGTTCAACGAGACCTACGATTCCGCCCGCAAGAAGCATTGGCAGGGCCTCGACACGGCATCGCCCTATATCGGCGATTACCAGATCGGCATCACCACCAAGGAAGAAGGCGTCATGCGCCGGCTTCGCAACGAGATGGAAGCGGCCGGCATCCCGATCGAGAATTCCAAGGGTGAATGGGGTCCCGGCCAGGAAGAGATCAATGTGCGCTACGCCGAGGCGCTCGACATGGCCGACCGCCACGTCATCCTGAAGAACGGCGCCAAGGAAATCGCCGAGTCCGAGGGCAAGGCAATTTCGTTCATGTCCAAATACAATTACGGGCTCGCCGGCAATTCCAGCCACATCCACAATTCGCTGTGGAGCGCCGACGGCAAGACGCCGTTGTTCTTCGACAAAAATGCGGAGTGGACGCTGTCGACGCTCGGCCAGCAATGGGCGGCGGGCCAACTCAAATACGCCAACGAATTCACTTGGTTCCTGGCGCCTTACGTCAACTCCTACAAGCGCTTCCAGGCCGGAACCTTCGCGCCGACCAAGATCATGTGGAGCGAGGACAACCGCACCGCCGGTTTCCGGCTGTGCGGCGAGGGCACCAAGGGCATCCGCATGGAGTGCCGCATCGGCGGCGCCGACCTCAACCCCTATCTCGCCTTCGCGGCGCTGATCGCGGCCGGTCTTGCCGGCATCGACGAGAAGCTGGAACTGCAAAAGCCGTTTGTCGGCGATGCCTATCAGGCATCTCGCCTGCCGGAGATCCCGAAGACGCTGCGCGATGCCACCGAGACGCTGACGAACTCGATGATGCTGAAGGAGGCGCTCGGCGAGGACGTGCTTGAACACTATGTCCATACCGCCAAGTGGGAGCAGTTCGAATACGACCGCCGGATTACGGATTGGGAACTGCATAGAGGGTTCGAGCGGTACTAAGTGCCGTTTGTCGGCGCCGCCCCTCACTCTTATCCTCTCCCGTGTAGAGCGGGGAGAGGGGCCGCAAGCGCTGGGCCACGTCCTTCTCCCCGTCACAATCGGGAAAAGGGGGCCGGCAGGCGGATGAGGGGCAGCGCCAGACCACAAGATTTTCGTTACAGAATGCGAGGACTTACAAAATGACCGAAACGGTCAAACTCATATCCCCCGTCGATGGCTCGATCTATGCCGAGAGGCCCGTGGCAACGGACCAGGCGATCAACGCCGCGGTCGAGCGCGCCAAAGCGGCGCAGGAGAAGTGGGCTGAGACACCGATCGTCGAGCGCGGCAAGTACATGCTGGCGATGCTGGAAGCGCTGGTCGCGATGACCGACGAGATCGTGCCGGAGATTGCCTGGCAGATGGGGCGGCCTGTTCGCTATGGCGGCGAGTTCGGCGGCGTCAAGGAACGCACCAACTACATGGTCGAGATCGCCGAGGCGGCGCTCAAGTCCGTGCCGGCCTCTAACCCGAAGGATGGCTTCCGCCGCTATGTGAAGAAGGATCCGCTCGGCGTGGTCATGGTGATCGCGCCGTGGAATTATCCTTACCTCACCGCCGTCAACACCATCGTGCCGGCGCTGATGGCCGGCAACACCGTCATCCTCAAGCATGCGGCGCAGACGCTGCTGGTTGGCGAGCGCTTTCAGCAGGCCTTCGAGAAGGCCGGTCTGCCGAAGGGTGTGTTCCAGAATATCGTGCTCAACCACGCCCAGACCGAGAAGCTGCTCGGCTCGGGCAAGATCGACCATGTCAATTTCACCGGTTCGGTCGCCGGCGGCCGCGCCATTGAAAGAGCGGCGGCGGGCACCTTCATGACGCTCGGCCTAGAGCTTGGCGGCAAGGATCCGGCCTATGTGCTGCCCGATGCCAAGATGGACCATGCGGTCGCCAATCTGGTCGACGGCGCCTTCTACAATTCCGGCCAGTGCTGCTGTGGCATCGAGCGCGTCTATGTGCACGAGAAAGTCTATGACGAGTTTGTCGAAGGTTTCATCGCCGAGACGAAGAACTATGTCGTCGGCAATCCGCTCGACCAGGCGACGACGATGGGGCCGATGGCGCAGGCGCGCTTCGCCGACCTGATCCGTGAGCAGAAGGCCGAGGCGCTGCGCAAAGGCGCGGTGGCGCACATCAACATGAAGGTGGCGAACGACAAAGCCGGTTCGCCCTATCTGGCGCCGGAAGTGCTGACCAATGTCGACCATCAGATGAGCGTCATGCGCGAGGAGAGCTTTGGCCCGATCGTCGGCATCATGAAGGTGCGCAACGACGAAGAGGCGATCGCGTTGATGAACGACAGCCCCTACGGGCTGACCGCCTCGATCTGGACGCGCGATACCGAGCATGCGGTGGCGATCGGCAACCGCGTCGAGACCGGCACGGTGTTCATGAACCGCTGCGACTACCTCGACCCGGCGCTGGTCTGGACCGGCGTCAAGGATACCGGCAAGGGCGCCGGCTTATCCGCCATCGGCTACGACAATCTGACGAGGCCGAAGTCATTCCATCTGCGCGAAGCCATCTGATTTATTGAAAGACAAAAATGTCCAAGCTGATCTCCAAATGGAACTACCCCACCACCGTCCGCTTCGGCGCCGGGCGCATCAAGGAATTGCCTGAGGTGCTGGCGGCTACCGGCATCAAGCGGCCGCTGTTCGTCACCGATCCAGGCCTGGCGAAACTGCCGGTCGTCGCCTCGACGCTGAAGATCCTTGACGACGCCAAGGTCCCCTACGGCGTCTTCTCGGAGGTCAGGCCGAACCCGGTCGAATCCAATCTGACCGCCGGCATCGCCGTGTTCAAGAAGGGCAAGCATGACGGCGTCATCGCCTTCGGCGGTGGTTCGGCGCTCGATCTCGGCAAGCTCATCGCCTTCCAGGCCGGGCAGACGCGGCCGGTGTGGGACTTCGAGGATGTCGACGACTGGTGGACGCGCGCCAATTCGGAGGCCATCGCGCCGATCATCGCCGTGCCGACCACCGCGGGCACCGGATCGGAAGTCGGCCGCGCCGGCGTCATCACCAACGAGGCGACCCACACCAAGAAGGTCATCTTCCATCCCAAATTGCTGCCGGCCATCGTCATCGCCGATCCGGAACTGTCGGTCGGCATGCCCGGCTTCATCACCGCCGGCACCGGCATGGATGCGCTTGCCCATTGTCTCGAAGCCTTTTGCGCGCCGGGCTATCATCCGATGGCCGATGGCATCGCTGTCGAAGGTGTGAGGCTGGTTTTCGAGAACCTGCCGAAGGCTTTTGCCAACGGCAAGGATCTCGTCGCGCGCGCCCATATGATGAGCGCAGCCGCGATGGGCGCCACCGCCTTCCAGAAGGGGCTTGGCGCCATCCATTCGCTGTCGCATCCAGTCGGCGCGCTCTACGACACTCATCATGGCATGACCAACGCGGTGTTCATGCCCTATGTGCTGGCCTTCAATCGTGATCCCATCGAGGAGCGTATCGGCCGGCTCGCCGCCTATTGCGGCATCAAGGGCGGCTTCGACGGCTTCGCCAAGGCAGTCATCAAGCTGCGCAAGGAATTGAAGGTGCCGCACGCGCTGCCGGGCCTGATCAAAGGGCTAGGCATGGACAAGAAGCGCAAGGCGCTGATCGCCGACATGGCCGTGGTCGATCCGACCGCCGGCGGCAACCCGGTCAAGCTGACCAAGAAGGCGGCGCTGACCTTGCTCGATAACGCCATCGCCGGCACGGTCTGAGGCGTTTTCCGCGCCGCGAAGTGATCTGAAAAGGGGCTGAAAAACAAGGGGGAGGATGACGGGCAAGGCACAAAATAGTTAGCCGGAAAAAGAATCGCGAAGCGATTGCTACAGCCGGTTAAAAAGAGTTTACTTTTCGCACTGCGAGCAGCCGGTTTCATAAAGCTTTCATCTGGCTGTCACATGAAAACGATACCGCATCGCAGGCGTCCAACGGCGTCAGTTCAACGGAGAGAACACATGTTGAAATTCACGGGGAAAGTGCTTTCCCTTTCGGCCGCGACCCTGATGGTGTCGTCGGTGATTTCGTCCGCGGCTTCGCTGGACGATCTCGTCAAGGCCGCCAAGGCGGAAGGCCAACTCACCACCATCGCCTTGCCGCATGATTGGTGCGGCTACGGTGCCGTCATCGATGGCTTCAAGGCCAAGTATCCTGGGATCACCGTCAACGAACTCAACCCCGATGCCGGGTCCGGCGACGAGGTCGAGGCGATCAAGGCCAACAAGGACAACAAGGGGCCGCAGGCGCCCGACGTCATCGACGTCGGCTTGTCGTTCGGCCCGTCGGCCAAGAAGGATGGCCTGATCCAGGCTTACAAGGTGTCGACCTGGGACTCGATCCCAGACAGCGCCAAGGACGCCGAAGGGTTCTGGACCGGCGACTACTACGGCGTGCTGTCCTTCCAGGTGAACAAGGATCTGGTCAAGGAATCGCCGAAGGACTGGGCCGACCTGCTGAAGCCGGAATTCGCCAACTCGGTCGCTTTGGCCGGTGATCCGCGCGCGTCGAACCAGGCCATCCAGGCGGTATATGCTGCTGGCCTGTCGTCGGGTGCGGCTGCTGGCGAGGCCGCCGGCACCGCTGGCCTCGACTTCTTCAAGAAGCTCAACGCCGCCGGCAATTTCGTGCCGGTCATCGGCAAGGCCGCCACGCTCGCCCAGGGTCAGACTCCGATCCTCGTCACCTGGGACTACAACGCGCTCGCCGGCCGTGACACGCTGAAGGGCAACCCGCCCGTCGACGTCGTCGTGCCGAAGACCGGTGTCGTCGCCGGCGTCTACGTGCAGGCGATCAGCGCTTTCGCGCCGCACCCGAACGCAGCCAAGCTCTGGCTGGAATACCTCTATTCCGACGAAGGCCAGATCGCCTGGCTGAAGGGCTATTGCCACCCGATCCGCTTCAACGATCTTGCCAAGAACAACAAGATCCCGGCGGACGTGCTGGCCAAGCTGCCGCCGGCTGAGTCCTATGCGGCCGCGGCGTTCCCGACGCTCGACGAGCAGGGCAAGGCGAAGGAAGCCATCACCAAGAACTGGGATGCCGTTGTCGGCGCCAACGTCAAGTAAGTTACGCCATGCCGGGCGGCCTCTGGGTCGCCCGGTCTTTCTCTCGAAGACGGTAGCCGGCGCATGACCGATATCTCAATGTCCGACCACGCTGTTACCGGCAAGACTGCGCCTCCCGCCGAAGCACGCAGCGTGCGGCTGCCCACGCAATGGCTTGGTGTCGCGCCGTTCTTCATCTTCGCCATCATGTTCCTGATCCTGCCGACGCTGTATCTGATGCTAGGCGCGTTCCAGAATGAGGCGGGTGAATTCACCTTCGAAAATATTGCCGCACTGGCGCAGCCTTCGATCGTTGCCGCCTACTGGATTTCGATCAAGGTCAGCCTCGCCTCATCGCTGATCGGCGCCTTCGCAGGTCTCGCCATCGCCATCGCCATTGTGCGCGGCGGCCTGCCGGAGTGGATACGCTCGGCGACGCTGACCTTTTCCGGGGTCGCTTCCAATTTTGCCGGCGTGCCGCTGGCCTTCGCCTTCCTCGCCACGCTCGGCCGGCTCGGCCTTGCGACGGTGATCCTGAACACCCTGTTCGGTCTCAACATCTATGCGCATGGCTTCAACATCCTGTCATTCTGGGGACTGACTCTGACTTATGTCTACTTCCAGATTCCGCTAATGGTGGTGATCATCGTACCGGCAATCGATGGTCTGAAGAAGGAATGGGGCGAGGCCGCCGCAACGCTTGGGGCGACCATGGCGCAATACTGGCGCATGGTTGTCATCCCGGTGATCTGGCCGAGCTTTCTCGGCACCGTCATCCTTTTGTTCGCCAACGCATTCGGCGCGATAGCCACCGCCTATGCGTTGACTGGCTCGTCGCTCAACATCGTGCCGATCCTGCTCTATGCGCAGATCCGCGGTGACGTGCTGCACAATGCCCATCTGGGCTATGCCATAGCTTTCGGCATGATCTTCATTACCGGCCTGGCCAATGTCTTCTACATCTGGTTCCGGACCCGTTCCGAGAGGTGGCTGAAATGAAGTCGGGAAAGTTCTGGGCCTGGGTCGTTTTCGCCCTGGGCGCGGCCTATTTCTTCATTCCGCTGATCGCGACCGTGGAGTTCTCCATGCGCATGCGGCGTGGCGAGTACTCCTTCGACGCCTACAAGGTCGTGCTCGGCGATGCGCGCTTCCAGGCGACCTTCGGCTATTCGGTGCTCGCCGCCGTCTTCACCATCATTCTGGGTGTGCTCATCGTGGTGCCTGCTGCCTACTGGATCCGGCTTCGCTTGCCGCAGTTGCGGCCGATCGTCGAGTTCATCACGCTGCTGCCGCTGGTCATCCCGGCCATCGTCATCGTCTTCGGCTACATCAGAATGTACGGGTCGAATTCGCCGCTGCCGTTCCTGGCGACCGATACAGGCACCAATGCCTTGCTGGTCATCGGCTATGCGACACTGGCGCTGCCTTATATGTATCGCGCCGTCGACACTGGGCTTCGCACCATCGACGTGCGTACCCTGACGGAAGCGGCACAGATCCTTGGTGCTGGTTGGGGGACGATCATCACCCGTGTCATCCTGCCCAACGTGCTGATCGCGGTGCTGTCGGGCGCCTTCCTGACCTTCGCCATCGTCATTGGCGAGTTCACCATGGCGAGCCTGCTCAATCGGCCGGCTTTCGGCCCCTATCTGCAGAATATCGGCGCCAACCGAGCCTATGAGCCGGCAGCGCTCGCCATTATCGCCTTCGCCATTACCTGGGGCTGCATGTCGCTGATCCAGATCCTGTCCCGCTTCGCGCCGAGATCGGCGAACCGTCCGAACTGAAAGTCAAAGCCATGGCCGATCCGTTTCTGTCCATCCAGCACGTTCGAAAATCCTTCGGTGCCACCACGGTGGTGGAGGATTTCAATCTCGACGTCGAGAGCGGCGAATTCGTCTCCTTTCTCGGCCCGTCCGGCTGCGGCAAGACCACCGTGCTGCGGATGGTCGCCGGCTTCGAGGAGCCGAGCGCCGGCAAGATCGTCGTCAGTGGCAAGGACATCACAAGGCTGAAGCCCAACCAGCGCAATGTCGGCATGGTGTTCCAGGCCTATGCGCTGTTTCCGAACCTGACCGTGGCGCAGAATATCGGCTTCGGCCTCAAGGTCGCCGGCATGCCGAGGGCGGACATCGATGCCCGTGTCGCCGAGATGCTCGGGATCATCAAGCTGCCGCAGATGGCAGATCGCTATCCCTACCAGCTCTCGGGCGGCCAGCAGCAGCGCATCGCGCTGGCCCGCGCCATCGCGCCGAAGCCGAAGCTGCTGCTGCTCGACGAGCCGCTGTCGGCGCTTGACGCCAAGGTGCGCGTGTCGCTGCGCGAGGAAATCCGCTCGATCCAGAAGAAGCTCGGCATCACCACCATCTTCGTCACGCATGACCAGGAAGAGGCGCTGTCGATCTCCGACCGCATCGCCGTCATGTATGGCGGCAAGGCCGAGCAGGTCGGCACGCCGTTCGAGATCTACAACCGCCCGGCAACCAAGTTCGTCGCCAATTTCGTCGGCACGCTGAACGTGCTCGAGGGAACCGTCACCGATCCCGCTGCGGGCACGGTGCGGGTCAATTCCGAACAGATATCGCTGCAGGGCAAGCTCAACGGTTCCAAGTCGGGCGACACGCTGTCGCTGGCGTTGCGGCCCGAGGCGATCTCGCTGGGCCGCCAGCCCGGCCGTGACTCCAGCCTTTCGGGAGAAATTTCCGAAGTGCATTTCCTCGGATCGGTGATCCGGGTTCGGGTCGGCATCGGCGGCAGCACGGTCTCGCTCGATACGTTCAACAGCCCGGCAACGCCGCCCCCCGCGGTGGGTGAAAAGGCCGAGATATCGTTCTCGTCGAGCGATATGCTGGTACTGCACTAGGCGTGACAGCTCTCCCTCAGGCTGGCACCATGAATGGACGCAACACCGCCTGAAAAACCGGCAGGGCTTCCATTCGCGTGGCTTCCAACGGCGGCGCGGTGATTTCGACCTTGGGTCGATGCGCTCGCCGAAATCAGTAGAGGTGGAAGAAATGTCGGTGGGGCTACATTGCCTGCCATCCTGAGCTTGCCGGCCAAGCGTTTTCCAGCTGCTTTGCCACTGCCGACAATCCCGCTTCCCGGCTATAACAAGCCATGGCCCTCTTCGAACTGACACTCATTCTGCTGTTGATCGCCGTTGCGCTGACGGCGCTGTCGCGGCGCGTGCAGGTCCCCTATCCCTCCTTGCTGGCGCTGGCAGGGGTGGGCATCGCCTTCGTGCCTGGCGTGCCGACGATCGAGATCGACCCGGAACTGGCGCTTGCCCTGTTCATCGCGCCGGTGCTGCTCGATGCCGCCTATGATACGTCTTTGCGCGACCTCAATCGCTACAGGGTGCCACTTGCGCTGCTGGCGCTTGGCGCTGTCCTTTTCACGACGGCGACCGTGGCTCTGGTCGGGTGGGCGATGGCAGGCCTGCCGATCGCCGCGGCCATAGCCCTCGGCGCGATTGTGGCGCCGCCCGATGCGGTGGCGGCGTCGGCCGTGCTTGGCCAATTCAAGGTGCCGCATCGAATCACAGCCATCCTGCAAGGCGAGAGCCTGCTCAACGATGCCACCGCGCTGCTGATTTACCGGATGGCGGTTTCGGCGGCAGCAGGCTCCATCCTGCTGAGCAGCGCCGTTCCGATGATCCTGCTGTCCACCCTGGGCAGCCTTGCGGCCGGCTATCTGCTTGGCCGGCTGTCTCTGATGACACTGGACCGTATCGAAGACCCGGCGAGCGGCACTGTGGTGCAATTTGCCGGCACATTCGGGGTCTGGATCCTGGCCGACAGGCTGGGCCTTTCCGCCATCATCACCATCGTGGTCTATGCCATGACAATAGCTCGCACCGCGCCGCGCCGCATGCCGGCCAGAAACCGCATCAGTTCCTATTCGGTGTGGGAAACGGCGGTGTTCGTGCTCAACGTGCTGGCTTTCGTGCTGATGGGCCTGCAGGCACGTTCGATTGTCGGCAGGCTTGCCGGCGAGCAGCAGACCGATGCCTTCTTGCTGGCCGGGACCGTACTTGCCATCGTCATCGTTTCCCGCCTGGCCTGGGTGCTGGGCTGCGGCGCGGCCATCAGGTGGTTGGCCCGTTTCGGCAATGCGGATCGTCAGCGAGACGCGCCATCGTTGCGCGGCGGCATGCTCATCGGCTGGTGCGGGATGCGTGGTCTGGTGACGCTTGCGGCGGCATTTGCCTTGCCGGCTGAATTCCCCGCCCGCGACCCGATCGTGCTCGCTGCCTTCACGGTCGTGCTAGGTACGCTGGTGCTCCAGGGCATGAGCTTGAAACCGCTGCTGCGCCTGCTCGACCTCGACCCGGATGAAACGGTCGACCGAGAGGTTGCGCAGGCACGCGTTCTGGTCATGCAGGCCGCCCTCGACATATTGAGCCGCAAGACATCGGACGCGGCGGCTGCGGTGCGCGAGCAATATGCCGCTCAACGCAAGATCGCCAAAAATCCTGACGATGCCCAGGCGGCCACCGAATATGACCGCTTGCGCCTCTATGCCATCAAGAGCCAGCGCGACGTGCTGGAGGAACTGCGCCGCAACGGCACGATCGGTGACGAAGCCTATCACCGCCTCGAGGAAGAGATCGATTGGACCGAACTGGCGGCGTCGCCACCAGGCCGGTTCCAACCGCTGACGACATAGAGCCTGCTCCATCCGATGGACTCAAGATGAAGCAGGCTCTGATTCCTGTTTGAGCATGATCTATTCCGAAAACCGGGTTCCACTTTTCGAGATCAAACTTTGGCCGCTGGCCCAGCCCCGTCGCTCGCCCGGTACATTGCAACCAATCTGCCGAACCGCTACTGCCATTCAACATTGAGCCGGATAAGCAATGAAGCTGGTCAGCTACAACATCCAGTACGGGTTCGGCGGCGACGGCCGCTATGATCTGTCGCGCGCCGCAGGCATCGTTGCCGGCGCCGACATCATCGCCTTGCAGGAGGTCGAGCGGCACTGGCAGCGCAGCAATTTCGACGACCAGCCGGAACTGCTTTCGCGCCTGCTGCCGGGCTATCACTGGGTTTACGGCCCAGCTTTCGACATGGATGCCAGCGAGCGGCGCGACGGCCGCCTGGTCAACCGGCGCCGGCAGTTCGGCACCATGGTGCTGTCGAAGCTGCCGATCGTCTGGTCGCGACTGCATGCGCTGCCGATGCGCCGTACGCTGCGGCCACTCAACACGCGCAATGCGGCACTCGAATGCATGATCCGCACGCCAGCGGGCCCGGTGCGGATGGTTTCGCTGCATCTCGCCCATATCGCGGTCGAAGAGCGGCTGGAGCAGATCGATTACCTCATGGCCGCGCACCGCCGGGCACCGTCCGATGGCGGGCCGTGGAGCGGCGTCGACGACGAGCCCACGCGCAACTGGACCAGCGGCGAAGCGGAGCCGGAGAACCCGCTGGCGGCGATCTGGATGGGCGATTTCAACATGGAACCGGGCAGTGCCGAATACCATCGCATCGTCGGCAGCACGCCCTACCATCGCGATGCTGCTTATCTCGACGGCTTCGTCGATGCCGCTGCCGTGGCCGGCGAGCCGGTCCCGGACTTCCACACCCATGTGAAGACCATCGACGGCAAGGTGGCAAGGCGGCGGCTCGACCATTGTTTCGTCGGCGGCATGCTAGCCGGGCGCGTGCGTTCAATCAGCGCCGACATCGGCGAGGTTGCGTCGGACCATTTCCCGCTCCGGGTCGACATCGATCTGGAAACACCCGGCTTCGCCCCATGACACTTTTCGTCTTCTTCGCAGTGCTTGCGGCCGCCGCCATGCATGCGATCTGGAACGCGCTGGTCAAGGTTCATCTCGACCGCTTCCTGTCGATCACGCTGATGACGCTGGGCATGGGTGCCGCGGCCCTCCTGGTGCTGCCCTTCGTCGAAATGCCGAAAGCGCAAGTGTGGCCCTACATTATCGCCTCCGTGTTTTTCCACATGGGCTACCGGACTTTCCTGATCGGCGCCTACAGGGCCGGCGACTTCGCCCAGACCTATCCGCTGGCGCGCGGCACCGCACCGCTGCTGGCGGCGCTTGGCGGCATGTTCGTCGTCGCCGAGGTTCCGGCCCCGCTTGCCATTCTGGGTATCTTTCTGTTGTCGGCCGGCACGCTGGTGATGTCGTTTCGCGGCGGTGCGCATCTGGAGAGGATCAACTTGCGCGCGGTCGGCTTTGCGCTGGCCACCTCGATTTTCATCGCCAGCTACACACTGTCGGACGGCAGCGGCGCACGGCTGGCCGCCACGGCGCAGAGCTATGCCGCCTGGCTGTTCATCTGCGATGCTTTTGGCGCCTTGCTGCTGTGCCTTATCTTCCGTGGGCCGAAGGCGCTGCCGGTGCTGGCGCGCGACTGGAAGGCAGGACTGTTCACCGGCGTGCTCAGCGGCGCGGCTTACTGGATCGTGATGTGGGCGATGACCAAGGCGCCGATCGCCTCGGTGGCGTCGCTGCGCGAGACCTCGATCCTGTTTGCCATGATGATCTCGGTCTTCGCGCTCGGCGAGAAGATGACGGGCTGGCGCGGTGCCGCCGCGCTCAGCATCGTCGCCGGTGTCGTTGCGCTCAGGCTCGGTTAGTCCAGGTGTCGTCTCGCGATCACCCATTTCACCAATGGGGCGACGAAACCAGGCACATCTACAAATGTGCCCCAATTTTTCGATTGAAGGTGAGCATCTTGTCTTAAGGAGCAATCCTAAGGTCGAAGACCATCAGTCCGTCCGTGCCGCCTTCGAGCGCCGCGACCAGTCTTGCGCCGGCGCGCTGATGCGCCTCATGCACCAAATAGGCGTCGCGCGCGGCGGCATCGCGAAAGTCGATGGTGAAGCCGTGGGTGAAGCCGCGCGCGAACGGCTCCGGGCTGACATTGGCGCTGAAATTTACCGCGTCCATGCCGTCGATAACCTGTCGCAGCGCTTCAAGATCGGCATGGATCGCCTTGCGTTCGCCGTCGCCAACATCATTGCGGAATCTAGCGAACACACAGTGCCTGATCATTTCTTGCTCCTTAGGTGGCTAAGCGGCTCGGTTTCCGGAAAACACAGCCGGCGGCAGCGGCTCGCGGCCGAGGATCAGGTCGGCGCCCTTTTCGCCGACCATGATGGTCGGCGCATTGGTGTTGGAGGAGGGGACGCGCGGCATCACCGAGGCGTCGCAGACGCGCAGCCCCTCGACGCCGCGCAGCCGCAGATCCGGTGTTACGACAGCCATGTCGTCATGACCCATGCGGCAGGTGCCGACCGGGTGGTGATCGGTCTTGGCACTGCGGCAGGCGTAGTCGAACAGTTCATCGTCGCTGGCGAGCGATGGACCGGGCAGCACCTCGCGCAGCACATAGGGGGCGAGCGCCTTCTGCCGCATGATCTCACGCGCCAGTCTCAGCCCCTTGATCGACATGGCGCGGTCATAGGGATCGGACCAGTAGTTCGGATCGATCAGCGGGTGATCGGCGGGATCTGCACTCTTCAGCCGCACCGTGCCGCGCGAGCGCGGGCGCAGGAAGGCCGAGTTCAAAGTGACGCCCGGATTTTTCAGCTTCTCGACGCCGGCCTCGATGCCGGAGCCCAAACCGAGATGGAACTGAATATCGGGCGAAGCGGCAGTCGGGTCGGCGTACCAGAAGCCACCGGTCTCGAACAGGCTGGAGGCCACCGGTCCGTTCTTCAGCAGCAGGTATTGCAGGCCGGCCCAAGCCGTGCGGTGCAGCTTCGCGTAGTTGTCATAGGTGTGGTCGCCGGTGCATTCGGCGATGACGAATAAATCAAGATGATCCTGCATGTTGGAGCCGACGCCTGGCAGGTCGTGAACCGGCGTGACGCCGACCGATTTCAGATGATCGGCCGGACCGATGCCCGACTGCATCAACAATTTCGGCGAGCCGATGGCGCCGGAGGAGACGATCACCTCGCGCTCGGCCCGCAAGATTTTCTTCTCGCCGCCTGGCTTGTCGACGATTTCGACGCCGATGGCGCAGCCCTTCTCGACGACGATGCGCGTCACCAGCACATCGGTCCTGACGGTGAGGTTCTTGCGGGAGCGGATCGGTCTGAGATAGGCGACCGAGGCGGAGGAGCGCCGGGCGTCCTTCTGGGTCAGTTGGTAGTAGCCGACGCCCTCCTGGCTGGCGCCATTGAAGTCCGGGTTGAAGGGGATGCCCATTTCCTGGCCGGCACGGAAATAGGCCTCGCAGATCGGCAGCGGCGAAATCGGGTTCGACACGCCGAGCGGGCCCTGGTCGCCGTGGAAATCATTGGCGTAGCGCTGGTTGTTCTCGGCACGTTTGAAGTAAGGCAGCACGTCGCGATACCCCCAGCCGGCGAGACCTTCTTCCTTCTCCCAGGCATCATAGTCGCGGGCATTGCCGCGCGTGTAGATCTGGGCGTTGATGGACGAGCCGCCGCCGACCACCTTGGCCTGCGTGTACCAGAAGACGCGATCCTTCATGTGCTTCTGCGGCACCGTCGACCAGCCCCAGGAGGCAATGCCCTTGGTCATCTTGGCGAAGCCGGCCGGCATGTGGATATAGGGATGCCAGTCCTTGCCGCCGGCCTCCAGCAGCAGGACCGAATTGCCCGGATCCTCGCTCAACCGGTTGGCCAGAACGCAGCCGGCGGGACCGGCGCCCACGATGATGTAGTCGGTCATGACACTGTCCACTTACAATCGCGGCACGGAGAGCGCGCCGTCGACATTGATGATCGAGCCGGTCGAAAAGCCGAGCTTGCCGCCGGCGAGCGTCGCCACCACCGCACCGATGTCTGAGGCTTCGCCCCAGCGTTTGGCCGGCACCAGCCCTCCGTCGATCAGCGCATCGTATTTGGCGGCCACGCCGGATGTCATGTCGGTGCGGATGATGCCGGGTCGCACCTCGAAGACGCCGATGTTTTCGGGCGCCAACCGCAGCGCCAGGTTCTTCACCCACATCGAAAGCCCGGCCTTCGAGATGCAGTAGTCCGGCCGCTCCGGTGAGGCCATTTCGGCGCTTACAGAGGTGATGGTTATGATTGATCTCTGATCGCCGGAGGTGGCCAGCATCGCCTTGGCGACGGCCTGGCTGAGGAAGACGGTGCCGCGCAGATTGATGCCCAGCGTTCGGTCGAAATTTTCCGGTTTGAGGTCCAGCAGGTCACAGCGCACGGCAGCGCCGACGCCGGCATTGTTGACCAGGCAGTCGATGCGGCCGAAGGCGCGCGTCGCGGCATCGACAAGCGTGGTGTGGCTGGCGAGATCGGCGATGTCGCAAGGGATATAAGCGAATTTCGCGCCTCGGCCGGCGATATTAGTAGCAAGACCATCCGGCGCTTGTTCGGCAAGATCGGCGATCAGAATGTCGAAGCCGGCATCCGCGAGCGCCTCGGCGCAGGCCAATCCGATGCCGCGCGCGCCGCCGGTGACGATGGCAGATGGCCGGGTCATTGGAGCTCCGTCTTGCGGATATGGTCGGCGACGCGCAGTGCTTGTGCCGCAATCGACAGGGCCGGGTTCACGGCGGCCGAGTTCGGCAGGAAGCTGCCGTCGACGACGAACAGGTTTCGGCGGTCGAAGGACCGGCAGAAAGGGTCGAGCGGCGCGGTCGCCGGATCATCGCCCATCTTGACCGTGCCGCACTGGTGCGAAGGGGTGCGCTTGTCGAAAGGCCGCGACAGCACCAGGGGATAACCGCAGGCGCGGAAGTTCTCGCGCATCACCTTGGTCAATCCATCGAGTGATTGCATGTTGGAACGCCGCCACTGCATGACGATGTCCTTGCCGTCGACCATGATGCGGCTTTCCGGATCGGGCAGGTCCTCGCACATCAGGTACCAGTCGACCGCATGACGAGCCATGAAATCGAGCGCGAATTTCGGCGCGAACTTTACATTGGCCCTCAGCATGTTGCCGTCGATCTTGCCGAGAAGCTGGACATTGCCGAGCGGCTTGCCACCCTTGCCGTCTGACAAATAGTAGTCGTTCAGCATCAGCGTCTTCTGGTAGACGGCATCGTTGCGGCGGCGCGGGTCGATCGCCAGCATGGCGCTCGAATTGTGGTTCATGAAATTGCGGCCGACCTGATCGGAGCGGTTGGCGAGGCCCTTGCCGTCTGGCGAGGGCGAGCGCAGCAGGATGACGGCGGAATTGACCGCACCCGCGGAGAGGATGACCAGCTTCGGCGTGACCTTCTTCGCCTCGCCATTCTGCCGATAGTGAATTGCAGCGATGGTTGTGCCATCTGTCGATGCTTCGAGATATTCGACGTAGGCGCCGGTCTCGAGCTGGATATTGCTGTCTGCAAGTGCCACCGTCAGCGGTCCGGTCTGCGCGTCGACCTTGCCCTGACCGGTATTGGGAAACGCGTCCCAGCCGGTCCTGCCCTCCTTCAGCCAGGTGTCGATGTCGACGCCGAGCGGCAATGATGCCGGATGCAGGCCAAGACTCTTGAGTTCGGCGCGGGCGCGGGCAATCGGTGCCTCGTCGGGCACTGGCTTGTAGGCATACGGGATCGAGTGGAACGGCTCTGTCGGGTCTTCGCCCAGTGCACCGCGGACGCGAAACAGCTGTTCAGCTTTCGAATACCAGGGCTCGAACTCCTCATAGGAAAACGGCCAGGCCGGCGAGACGCCGCCGAAATGCTCCATGGGGGCAAAGTCTTCCTTGCGGTAGCGGATCAACACAGCGCCATAGAATTTCGAATTGCCGCCGACATAGTAGTAGTTGCCGGGATTGAAGGCAGCACCTCCGGCTTCGCGCCACATCTCCTTCGGCCGGTAATGGCCGTTGACGAAGATCGAACGCGTGTCACGCGCATGCGGCGTCGCCGGCAACGGCACACCGCGTTCCAACATCAGGATCGAGGCGCCGCTTCCGGCAAGGCCGCAGGCGATCGTTGCGCCGCCTATGCCGGAGCCGATGATGACGATGTCCGGACTTGTCATGGCCGTCAGCGAATGCGGCTCTCGGTCGCCGGATCGAAGAACACTGCCTTTGTCAGGTTGAAGGCGAGCGGCGTGTTGGTGCCCGGCTGGATGTTGGCGTCGGCACGCAGCCGAGCCACCACGCCCTTGCCTCCGAGATTGGTGACTGCGAAGGTATCGGAGCCCGCCGGTTCGACGACCTCGATATGGCAGTCGGCCGTGGCTATGTTCGAGGCGTTGCGTTCGGCGCCTTCCGGATCGGTCAGCGCTTCAGGGCGGACGCCGAAGATGATCGGCTTGCCCTGGAATGCCGACAGGCCGGCCGGTGCATTGGCCATCGGCAGGTTGATCGGCGCGCGCGCCTCGCGCTGGAGCACGACGGACAGCGCGTTGCCGTTGGTGCCAATCGTCGCCGGGATCAGGTTCATTGCCGGCGACCCCATGAAGTCGGCAACGAAAAGATTGGTCGGGTTGTTGTAGATTTCGGCCGGGGTGCCGAACTGCTGTACCTCGCCGTCGCGCATGACAGCGATCTTGGTCGCCAGCGTCATCGCCTCGATCTGGTCGTGGGTGACGTAGACGATGGTGGTGCCGGTGGTGGCGTGCAGGCGCTTGATCTCGATGCGCATGTCGACGCGAAGCTTGGCGTCGAGGTTGGACAAGGGTTCATCGAACAGGAACAGTTTGGGGTCGCGCACCAGGGCCCGGCCCATGGCGACGCGCTGGCGTTGGCCGCCGGAAAGCTGGCTCGGCTTGCGCTGCAGCAGGTGACCGATCTGCAGCACCTTGGCTACCTTGTCGATCGCCTTCTGGCGCTCCGCCGTCGGCACGCCGCGCATCTCCATGCCAAACGAGATGTTTCCGGCCACCGTCATGTTCGGGTAGAGAGCGTAGCTCTGGAACACCATGGCGATGTCGCGCTTGGAGGGATGCAGATCGTTGATCTGGCGGCCGTCGACGCGAATTTCGCCCGAGGTGATCGTCTCCAGCCCGGCGATGGTGTTGAGCAGCGTGGACTTGCCGCAGCCGGACGGGCCGACCAGCACCAGGAAGCCGCCTTTCTCGAGCTCGACATCTATCCCCTTGAGGATTTCGACCTGGCCGAAGCGCTTTCGCAGACCATCAATTTCCAGAAAAGCCATCAGATTATCCTTTGACGGCGCCAGCCATCAGACCGCGCACGAAATAGCGGCCGGCGAGCACATAGACGAGAAGGGTGGGCAGCGCGGCGATCATCGCGGCCGCCATGTTGACGTTGTATTCGACGACGCCTGTCGAGGTGTTGACGACGTTGTTGAGCGCCACCGTCATCGGCATTACGTCGCCGGAGCCGGCATAGGCGGAGGCGAACAGGAAGTCGTTCCAGATGTTGGTGAACTGGTAGATCACCGTCACCACGATGATCGGCAGTGAGTTGGGCAGCATGATGCGCCGGAAGATCTGGAAGAAGCTTGCCCCGTCGACCTGCGCCGCCTTGACCAGTTCGGTTGGGAACGTCTCGTAGTAGTTGCGGAAGAACAGCGTGGTGAAGCCGATGCCGTAGACGACGTGGACGAAGACAAGGTTGACTGTCGAATTACCGAGGCCGAAGCTCGTTCCGGTCGCATTCTGCAAAGTCACGCCGAAACGGCCGATGCTGCCAAGGATGGTCGCCATCGGCAACAGCACCGACTGGAACGGGATGAAGCAGGCAAACAGCATCAGCCCGAACACCAGCGTCGCCCCGCGAAAGCGCCATTTTGTCAGCACATAGCCGTTGAGCGCGCCGAGCAGGGTCGAGATGATGACTGCCGGAACCACCATCTTGATCGAGTTCCAGAAATAGCCCTTCATGCCGACGCAGGTCAGGCCCGAGCAAACTTCGCTCCACGCCTTTATCCATGGGTCGAAGGTCGGCGCTTGCGGCAGCGCCAGCATGTTGCCGTTCTGGATCTCTTCCATGGTCTTGAACGAGGTCACCAGCATGACGAACAGCGGCATCAGGTAGAACAGCGCAAACAGCGCCAAGAGCCCGTAGATGACGACGCGGTTGATGAGCTTGACGTTGACGCCGCCTGAGGCCTGACGGGCGGGAGTGGTGACGGCGCTCATCGCGGCTTCTCCCTGAGTTCCGAATAGAGATAGGGCACGATGATGGCGATGATGGTCATCAGCATGATCACGGCGCTGGCCGAGCCGACGGCCATCTCGTTGCGCTTGAAGGTGTACTCATACATGAAGTTGGACGGCAGCCAGGCCGAGCCGCCGGGGCCGCCGCTGGTCAGCGCCACCACCAGATCGTAGGACTTGATGGCGAGGTGCGCGAGCACGATGAAGGCCGACAGGAAGATCGGCCTCAGCAGCGGGATGACGATGCGGCGATAGAGCTGGAAGGTGGTGGCGCCATCGATCTGCGCCGCCTTCATGATCTCGCCGTCGATGCCGCGCAGACCGGCCAGGAACATCGCCATTATGAAGCCAGAGGCCTGCCAGACACCGGCGATGACCACCGTGTAGATGACGAAATCCTTGTTCTTGATCCAGTCGAAATGGAAGCTCGTCCAGCCCCATTGATGCAAGGTCTGCTCGAGGCCGAGGCCGGGATCGAGGAACCATTTCCAGGCAACCCCGGTGACGATGAAGGACAGCGCCATCGGGTAGAGATAGATCGGCCGCAGCACGCCTTCGCCGCGGATCTTCTGATCGAGCAGGATGGCCAGGAACAGGCCGAGCGCCAGGCAGATGAAGATGTAGAGAAAACCGAAAATGCCCATGTTGGTGATCGACGTGTACCAGCTCGATGGCGGGTCGGTGTCGAAGGTCCAGCCCCACAGCCGCTGATAAGCACGCGAGCCGGTGATGGCATAGGACGGGAAGGTCTTGGAATTGGTGAAGGACAGATAGATCGTCCACAGGATGAAGCCGTAGACGAAGACGATGGTGATGGCGAAGCTCGGCGCCAGCACGATCTTCGGCAGCGCGTCCTGCAGGCGCGAGCGCACCGAGGCGCGCGGGCGTGCGTGCTCCGGCGTCAGCTTGATCTGGCTTGTCGCTACCGTGCTCATGAAGCTCCTCCCGTCGACGCGCGACCAACCGGTTTCGCGGATCGGAGCCTTCCCCACCGGAGCGGGGAAGGCGTTTTCTTGTGTTGCGCTTACTTGGCGTCGTCGATGGCCTTGACCAGTTCGGTCACGGCCTCGTCCGAGGTCTTGATCTGACCATGGACGAACTTGGAGACGACATCCTTATAGGCATTGGCGACCGCTGGAGGCGCGCCATAGCCCTGGGCCAGCGAACCGAACAGCGTGCCGCCTTCGTTGGCAGCCTTCAGGTCGGCGATGCCCTTCTTGCCGCAAGCGTCGAAGTCGGTGTCCGGAACGTCGGTACGAGCCGGAACCGAACCCTTGACGACGTTGAAGGCCGACTGGAAGCTCTTCGACAGGGTAGCGGTGGCCAATGCGATCTGGGCGGCCTTGCGGTCGTCCGGAACGTTGAACATGCCGAACATGTCGGAGTTGTAGATCACCGAGCCGTCGGTGCCCGGGAAGCGGTAGCACAGGAAGTCCGTGCCCGGGGTCTTGTTGGCGGCGTGGAACTCACCCTTGGCCCAGTCGCCCATGACCTGCACGAGGGCATCGCCCTTGATGACCATGGCGGTGGCAAGGTTCCAGTCGCGGCCCGAGAAGTTCGGGTCGACATAGGTGACGAGCTTGGCGAGGTTGTCGAACGACTTCTTCATCGTGTCGGACTTGAGCGAAGCGTCGTCGAGATCGTTGAAGGCCTTCTTGTAGAACTCAGGTCCGCCGGTCGACAGCACGACCGAGTCGAACATGGTGGCTTCCTGCCAGTTCTGGCCGCCGAGAGCGAGCGGGATCACGCCTGCTGCTTTGGCCTTGTCAAGCAGGGCAACGAAGTCGTCGAAGGTCTTCGGCTCGGTGCCGCCGATCTTGTCCATGACGGCCTTGTTGATCCACAGCCAGTTGACCGAGTGGACATTGACCGGAGCCGCGACCCATTTGCCTTCGTAGACCGAGAACTTCTGCAGGGCTGCCGGAACGGACTTGTCCCAGCCTTCCTTCTTCGCCGTCTCGGTCAGATCGCCCATGACGCCGGCCGCCGCATAATCGAGCACGGTGTAGCCGAGCATCTGCGAGGCAGTCGGGTAATTGCCGGCCGCGACCATCGCCTTCAGCGCGGTCATGGCAGCGTCGCCGCCACCACCGGCCACCGGCACGTCTTTCCAGGCATAGCCTTCCTTGGCCAGGTCGCCCTTTAGGACGTTGAGAGCAGCCGCTTCGCCGCCCGACGTCCACCAATGCAGCATCTGGACTTCCTTGACGTCCGCGGCATGGGCCGCGAAAGCCAGACCCGATGCGAGAGCCGTTCCGATAAGCAGTTTGCGCAACATGTACTTCCTCCCTTGTTTCATTACACGACCGGTGGAGGCCCACCGGGTTCTTCTCAACTCAGCCGACCCACCATCCGGTGCGTTGGCCGCGATGAAACTGGATTGTCTTTTCCTCGGTATAGTCCTCGACGGCGCGTTTGCCGAGTTCGCGTCCGAGACCGGACTGCTTGTAGCCTCCGAAAGGCAGCTCGGGATAACCTTCCATGAATGTGTTCACCCAGACGGTCCCCGAACGCACCCCACGCGCTATCGACATGCAAGTGTCGATGCTGGCGCTCCACACGCCCGCCGACAAACCATAGGGCGTGTCGTTGGCGATGTGCAACGCCTTTTCAATCGATCCAAAAGTCAGCACCGAGAGCACCGGGCCGAACACTTCCTCGCGCGCAATGGCCATATCCTCGGTGACGCCGCGGATGATGGTGGGATCGAGGTATTGGCCGGCATTGGAGGCCAGCTGATTGCCGCCGCTGTAGACGCTGCTGCCTTCGGCCGCGGCTGCTGCCACGTAACCGGCGACCTTGGCCAAATGGTCGGATGAAATCATCGCGCCGACCTTGGTCTTGTCATCGAGCGGATCGCCGACCGTCACCCTAGCGGTGAGCGCCTTGACGGCGTCGAGAAAATCGTCGGCGATCGCCTCGTGCACGATCAGCCGGCTGCCGGCATTGCAGCATTCGCCGGCATTGAAGAAGCCGCCGAACACCGCCGCGTCGGCGGCCGCCTTGAGGTCGGCGTCGGGGAAAACGATCTGGCCGTTCTTGCCACCGAGTTCCATCGAGACTTTCTTCAGCGACTGCGCGGCCGAGGCCATCGTCATCCTGCCGACGCGGGTCGAACCGGTGAACGACACCATCTCGACCAGCGGATGGCTGACCATCGGGGCGCCGACATCGGCGCCGAGTCCTGCGAGGATGTTGACGACGCCGGCAGGAAGGCCGGCCTGCATCAGGATGTCGCCGAGCACGAAGGTGGAAGCCGAGGTCATTTCGCTCGGCTTGACCACCGCCGTACAGCCGGCGGCGAGCGCGAAGGGCAGTTTCTGGCTGACGATCAGGAAGGGGAAATTCCACGGCGTGATGATCGAGACGACACCGATCGGCTCGCGCAACACGACACCCAGCATGGCATCGCCGAGATTGGCGTAGGATTCGCCATGCAGCGTGCGGGCGAGCGAGGCGGCGTAGCGCCAGATGTCGACGGCGCCGCCGATCTCGCCGCGCGCCTGAGCAATCGGCTTGCCGGATTCCAGCGCGTCGAGCCGGGCGATGTCTTCGAGCCGCGCCTCGATCAAGTCGGCCGCCTTGAGCAGAATCGCGGCACGTTCAGCAGCCTTCATTCGCGGCCATGGGCCCGTTTCGAAAGCTTTGTGCGCAGCCTGCACAGCGGCTTCCACTTCGGCCTCGCCGGCCCGCGCATAGTGCGAGACGGTGAAGCCGTGGCCGGGGCTCTGGCGCGCAATTGTGCGGCCGTCGCGGGCATCGACATGCTTGCCGTCGATCAGCAGCTTGTACGCCTTTGGCGCCGTGGACGCCTCGACCGGCATGGAAATCTTGAGAGGTGCGTTCATGTGTTTCCTCTAGGATCTCGAAAAGGTCGGTTTGTGCTTGGCCTTGAAAGCGCCGACACCGGCCTTGAGATCGCCGGACATCGCGATGAAGCCGCTGGCCAGCGCTTCGGTAGCGGCCGCACTTTCCTCGCCTTCGGCGACAGCGATCATCAGCTTGGCGGCCTCCGTCGCCAGCGGTCCGCGCTCGGCGATCTTTTCGCCCCATGCCCTGGCTTCGCCGTGGGCATTGCCGGTCTCGACCACCCGGTCGACCACACCCAGAGCCAGCGCTTCGGGCGCGAGCAAGATCTCGCCGCCCAGCGCCATGCGACGCACAGTCTGCGCACCGAAACGGCGCACCGCGCGCTGCGTGCCGGACCAGCCGGGCACCACGCCGATCGAGGTTTCGGGGAAGCCCAATTTCACCTGTGTTTCCGCGACGCGGAAATCACAGGCCACAGCCAGTTCCAGCCCGCCGCCCAGCGCATGGCCGGACAGGACCGCGATGGTCGGCTGCCGCAGCCGCGCCAGCCGGTCGAACACCCGGTGGCCGTAGCGCACCCATTGCACCTGGAAATCGGCCGCGCTCATCTGCGCCCAGGCCTCGACATCACCGCCGGCGCAAAAGCCCTTGCCCTCCCCGCGCAGCAGGACGACACGCACGCCCTCGGCCAACTCGGCCGCGTCGAGCGCCGTCTCCAGCGCCCGCAGCATCGGGATGTCGAGCGCGTTGAATTTTTCCGGCCGGCGCAGCGTGACGGTGCCGATGGCGCCATGCTGCTCGAAGGTAACGAGACGTTCAGCCATGCGCGCCTCCGAGCGAGGCGCCGCCATTCAGCGACAGGCCTATCGGCTGGTCCAGGTAGAGCGCCTCTGGTGTCGTCTTGAGGTCCTTGGCGACGCCGAGCGGGATCTCTGCCTGCGCCAGCACATCGCGCTGCAGATCGATGCCCGGGGCGAGTTCGGTGACGACCAGACCTTCCGGCGTCAGCTTCATCACGCAGCGCTCGGTGACATAGGTGATGTCCTGCCCCTGCGCGACCGCCCGCTTGCCCGAAAACGAGATGTGCTCGACCTCCGCGACGACCTTCTTGATCTTGCCCTCCTGGTCGATGCGGATGCCGCCATCGGCCAATGAGAGCTTGGCGCCAGCGTTGAAAAAGCCGGAGAAGACAATCTTCTTCGCCCGTGCGGTGATGTCGACAAAGCCGCCTGCGCCGGCTGTCACATGCGGCCGCGCCGAAAGCTTCGAGACGTTGACCGAGCCATGACGGTCGATCTGCAGGAAGGACAGCAGTGACGCATCGAAGCCGCCGGCTTGGAAATAGATGAACTGGTGCGGCGAGGGCATGAAGGCGTCGGCATTCGACGAGCAGCCGAACTTGAAGTCGAGCAGCGGCACGCCGCCGACCGCGCCCTGTTCGATGACCCAGGTGACCTTGCCGTGCTGGCCTTCCTCGAGAAGGATGCGCGGCACATTGGCCGAAATGCCGAAGCCGATGTTGACGGCCATGCCGTCGCGCAATTCCATGGCGACGCGGCGCGCGATCACCTTCTGGATATTCATCTCCGCGTTGCGGAAACTCGACAGCGGCCGGAAGATCTCGCCCGAGATTGCCGGATCGTAAGGCGTCAGCGTCGTCTGCAACTGGTCGGGCGCGACGACGATATGGTCGACCAGCACGCCGGGCACGCGTACGTCATGCGGCTTCAGCGTGCCGTTCTCGACGACGCGCTTGACCTGCGCGATGACGATGCCGCCATTGTTGCGGGCAGCAAGCGCCTGCTCCAGCCCGCCGAGATAGGCGCCCTCATGCTCGTAGGTGAGGTTGCCGCGCTCGTCCGCCGTGGTGGCGCGGATGATCGAGACATCCGGCACGATGGAGCGGAAATAGAGCCATTCCTCGCCGTCGAACTGCTGCACGGAAACGATCGGCTCGCTGGCGGCGGCGTTCATGGCGCAGCCTTGGTGGCGGGGATCGGCGAAGGTGTCGAGACCGACCTTGGTCAGCACGCCCGGCCGCTTGGCGGCAGCCTCGCGGTGCATATCGAACAGGATGCCGGACGGCACGTTGTAGGCGGCGACCGAATTGTCGCCGATCATCTTCCAGATCTGCGGCGGTTCGGAAGAGGAGGGGCCGGACGGATAGGAACCGCACAAAGTCCGCTTCAGCAGGCCGGGCTTGGCCAGATGGTCGATACCCCTGACGCCATACATGTCGCCCGCGGCGATCGGATGCAGCGTGGTGATGTTCTCCGGATGGCCTTCTCCATCGAAGCGCTCGCCGATCGCGGCCAGCACGGCGTCAGGGCAGCCGAGGCCGCTCGACGAGGACACCGACACGACCATGCCGTCCTTGATAAGGCCGGCGGCTTCAGTTGCGGAAACGACCTTGCTCAATTCATGCTCCCGAGTTTCGGGTCGATCTTGACGGCCTTGCCGGAACTTGCCGATTGCAGCGCTGCTTCGGCAGCGGTCAGCGACCAGATGCCGTCCTCGCCGGTTGCGGCAGGCCGGCCCTCGCCACGGATCGCGGTGTGGAACTGGCGCACGGAGCGCGCATAAAGATCCTCGCGGTCGAAGCTCAATTCCTCTTCGCCTGCTGCCGTGCGCAGCAGCACCGAGCCGATCGGCTTCTGAGTCATCACGTTGCTGGCGATCAGCGACCCTTCCGAACCGTGCACCTCGAAGCCGGTGCCGGCGAATTTGGTGGCGAAGCCCTCATGCGACTGCGCAATGACGCCCGATTTGAAGCGCCAGATGCACATGGCGCCATCCTCCAGCCCGCTGCCGGCCATGCCGGCCGACTGCGTGAAGCAGGAAACCTCGACCGGATCGTCGCCGAGCACGAAGCGCAGCGTGTCGGCATCATGCACGGTGATGTCGAGCACCACGCCGCCGCCCGCTTCGGGTTTGGTGATGCGCCAGCCCTGCAGATTCTCAGGCAGATAGACGGAATGGAAGACGCGCGCGGCAATCGGCTTGCCGATGCGGCCGGCGGCGATCGCCTCGCGCATGGTGCGGTGCGCGCCGGCGTTGCGCAGATGATGGTTGGTGCCGAGCACGACGCCGGCGGCCTTGGCGGCGGCAACCATCTTGCGGGCGTCGCTGCTGGTCAGCGCCAGCGGCTTTTCACACAGCACGTGCTTTCCCGCCCTGACGGCGGCGATCGCCTGCTCGAGGTGCAATTCATTGGTGGTCGAGATGTAGACGGCGTCGATATCGGCGCCGAGCAGGCCATCAAGCGTCGAAACGGCAAGCGGAATGTTGTTTTCCCCGGCATAGGCGGTGGCGCGCTCGGGGCTGGAACTCATTATTGCCGCGACCTCGCCGTCGCCTTGCGCGCGGATGGCGTTGATCATGAACTGTCTGGCGATCGTGCTGGCGCCGATCAAGCCCCATTTGACGCTCATGTCGCGCTCCTCGAACCTGCGAGGCTGTTTCGGGTGCGGCGATCCGGGCCGCAGCTTTCCCTGACCACGAGATTGACCGCGCCGATATGGTCCTCGGCCCGCGTGGTGCGCGACTGGATCATTTTCAGCATGACATGCGCGGCACGTTCGCCCAGGCCCGCCGAGTCCACCGCGACGCTGGTCAGAGCCGGCATATGATGCTCGGCCTCGGCCACGTCGTCGAAGCCGACGATGGCGAAATCAGCGCCCGGCTCAAGCCCACGCTTGCGCAGCGCCAGCATCGCGCCAAAGGCGACGGCGTCATTAAAGCAGAGTGCCGCGGTCGGCGGTTCAGCCATCGCGAGAGCGGTCTCCAGGCACGCGATACCACCTCTGCGGCTGGTCTCGCCTTCGACGACAAGCGCGTCACCGGCGGCGATGCCCTGCGTCTCACAGGCTTCGCGAAATCCGCCAAGCCGCTCATGATAGACCACCAGATCGGACGAGCCGCCGAAGAAGACCAGCCGGCGATGTCCCTTGCCGATCAGATGAGCGGTGGCGAGATAGGCGCCGCGATGATTGTCCGGCGCGATCACTGGGATGCGGCTTTCCGGCAGCCGGCGCATGGCGAAGACCACAGGCAGGCCCGCCGTTTCGATCCTCCGAAAGGCGCCCGGCGTCGTGCCGCGGGCCGGCGACACGATGAGACCGGCGACACCTTGCTCCATCAGCGATTTCAGCACTTCTTCCTGGCGCACCGGATTTTCAGCCGTGTTGGCGATGAAAGGCACGATCCCGGCCGACTGGAAGACGCGTTCCATGCCGACCGCCAGTTCTGCGAAGAAAGGATTGGTGAGATCGTTGATGACCATGCCGATGACGTTGGAGTGAGCCTTGCGCAGGTTGGCGGCGCCGCGGTTGTAAACGTAACCGACATCTTCGATCGCCTTGCGAACCTTGCTTGCTGTCTCAGGCCGGATCAGCCCGCTGCCCTGGAGCACGAGCGATACCGTCGATTTGGACACGCCTGCTTCACGGGCAATGTCGAATATCGTCGCCTTGGCCCGGCTGGCCATCCAGATGCATCCTCCCAACTTTATGATCGCGTTTTATTGGAACGTTCTAATCATCGGTTGGATCTTGAGTCAACCCCAGATTTTTTCCCGGTCGGGAACGATCGATCGTACGTACTCCAATGCCGTATTGTATAAGGCTTTGTCTGATGCAATGCAGCATTTGCCTGTGAATGAACTCTGAATCCTAAAGGTTCTTGATTTATTGGAACGTTCCATTTATAGGCGCGGGAAAGGGAGAGATCGATGGACATTTCCTTGCCTGGCGAGGATGGCCGCAGTGCCCGCTACGCGCTTGCCGGCCAGCCGGTGCAGCCGGTGATCGGCGCGCGGTTTACGCGCATCGCCTATGCCGCCGCACACGTCGTTGCCGATCCGCTTGCGATGACCGATCCGTGGTCCAGGCCGATGGTCGACTGGGACAGGACGATGGCGTTCCGGCACCATCTGTGGCGGCTAGGCTTTCGCATCGCCGAGGCGATGGACACGTCGCAGCGTGGCATGGGTTTCGACTGGACAAACGCGCAGGAATTGATCCGCCGCTCGATCGCCGAGGCGCGTACCGTCGATGGCGCCGACCTGGCCTCGGGCGCTGGCACCGACCATCTGGCGCCGGCCGCTGCCAAGACGCTCGACGATGTCATCACCGCTTATGAGGAGCAGTTCGGTTTTATCGAAGGGCTGGGCGGCAAGGCGATCATGATGGCCAGCCGGGCGCTCGCGGCGACAGCCAAGGGCCCGGATGACTATGTGCATGTTTACGACCGCATTCTCGGCCAGGCCTCCGGCAAGGTCATCCTGCACTGGCTGGGCGACATGTTCGATCCGGCGCTCAAGGGCTACTGGGGCAGCAGCGATTTCGAGGCCGCGCTCGATACCGTCATCGCCATCATCGAACGCCACGCCGACAAGGTGGCAGGGATAAAAATCTCGCTGCTCGATGCCGGCAAGGAGATCGCGCTCAGGACCCGCCTGCCTGACGGCGTCGTGATGTTCACCGGTGACGACTTCAACTACCCCGAACTGATCGCCGGTGACGAGAAAAGACATTCGCATGCGCTGCTCGGCATTTTCGACGCCATCGCGCCGGTCGCCAATGCCGCCTTGGCGAAACTGGCGGAGAGGAATCGCGCCGGCTATGACGCATTGATGGCGCCGACCGTGCCGCTATCGCGAAAAATCTTCGAGGCGCCGACCGAATATTACAAGGCCGGCATCGTCTTCATGGCCTGGCTGAACGGCCATCAGGACCATTTTGCGATGGTCGGCGGCATGCAATCGGCGCGCAGCATCCGTCACTATGCCGATATTTTCCGCCTTGCCGACCAGGCTGGGTTGCTGGCCGATCCGGACCTGGCGGTTGCCAGGATGAGGAGCCTCTGCGCCGTTGCGGGCGTCTGAGCTGGGACTGTCCCCTCGCGGAACCAATGTCCTGGCTTCTAACCCGGATATCATCTCACGCATGCCCGCTCTGGTCAGTGCCGGGACGGGCGCATTGCGCTCAAGCTCGCCAATGTCTGGATTGGATGGTGGGCGTGACAGGGATTGAACCTGTGACCCCTGCAATGTCAATGCAGTGCTCTCCCGCTGAGCTACACGCCCATCCGAAGCCGCGCATACACCATTTTTGATCCAGCGCGTCAATAGCAGGAAAAAGGAAAGAAGGCGTCGTCTCGCCGCAGTGGCGAAGAGGTGCGGCGCCTCGCTTGGAAAGCGGCTCAGGCCGCCTGAAGCATCTTCTCGACCTCGTTGACGAGATCGCGCAGATGGAATGGCTTCGACAACACCTTGGCGTCTTTCGGCGCCTTGGAATCCGGGTTCAGCGCAACGGCGGCGAAACCGGTGATGAACATGACTTTCAAATCAGGATCGATCTCGGTAGCGCGGCGTGCCAGCTCGATGCCGTCCATCTCCGGCATGACGATGTCAGTCAACAGCAGCGAGAACGGCTCCTCGCGCAGCCGCTCATAGGCGCTGGCGCCATTGTCGAAATCGCTGACCTGGTAACCGGCGCGCTCCAGCGCCTTGACGAGGAACCGACGCATATCGTCGTCGTCTTCCGCCAGAAGAATGCGTGCCATGATGTCCCGTCCGAATCACCCGCCCGAGATTGCCGTTGGGCAAGCCCGTTAACCATCCTGTATATGAGGAGGTGAGGGTAAACATCAAGTGAACGCGGACGGCGATGATCCATATTTGCCCGGCGGCTCGACCCCTGAAATGCTGGACACGCGGCCAGCAAGGTGGCACTTTCACATCATGATGCACTGGTGTTTTCGGGTTCGTTCAAATTGAAGACGGCAGCCGAGGATTTTTCGGTCTTTCCGCCCTTCGAAATCCGGTCGGGCGCCGAGCAGCGCGTCCCCTTCCTCTTCAACTCACCGCATAGCGGCCGCTACTATCCCGAACGCTTCCTGGCCATGGCAAGACTGGATCGCAACGCCATCCGCCGGTCGGAGGACTGCTACGTCGATGAGTTGTTCGGCGGCGCCGTCGCGCTCGGCGCACCGATGCTGGCGGCGAATTTTCCGCGCGCCTATCTCGACGTCAACCGCGAGCCTTGGGAACTCGATCCGCGCATGTTCGCCGAGCCGGTGCCGTCCTTCTGCAACATCCGCTCGGCGCGAGTGGCCGGCGGACTTGGCACCGTGCCGAAACTGGTCGGCGAGGGGCTCGACATCTATCCCGGCCGCTTGCCGCTGGCCGAGGCGGTCGCCCGGATCGAGGCCGTCTACAAGCCTTATCATGAGACGCTGAAGCGGCTTTTGACCAGGACCCATGCGCGTTTCGGCTTTGCCGTGCTGATCGATTGTCATTCGATGCCGGCGAGCATTCGTGTCGGCGACAACGGCTTGCGGCCCGACTTCATCATCGGCGATCGTTTCGGCATCTCGGCCACCACGGCCTTGACCGAGGCCGCGATCGGCCTGCTCACGGCGATGGGCTATGCAGTCGCTCACAACAAACCGTATGCCGGCGGCTTCATCACCGAGCACTACGGTCGCCCGGCGCGCCATCTGCATGCGCTGCAGATCGAGGTCAATCGCGGGCTCTACATGAACGAGCGGACATTCGAGAAGGTCGCCGGCTTCGACGCTCTGGCCGACGATTTGACGCGATTTTCAGCCGACCTGATGTCGATGCCCGACCATCATTTCGTCGACCTGCCGCTGGCTGCGGAGTGAAATTCGCCTTGTTGGTGCATGTCATTGGCGCAAAGCCGCTGACATGCCTCGGAAATCCCGGCGTAAAAAAAGACCGCATCGTTTGCACGATACGGTCGAAGTCTAGGGAGGAAACGCCCAAGGAGGGCATGGACAGATAAGCTGTCCGAGAACAAGGGTATTGTGCGCTGCACAAATGTCAAGCGACCTTCAGGTTTTTTTAATTCACCGTGATGTGGAAATTGCGTTTCGAAGATGCTTGTGTGACATCCGGGCAACAGATGTCGTCGCGGAAAAATCATCGAACACCCTTGTTTTGGGACAAAATTGTCGGCAGAGCACGGCTCGGGCATGCCGCAATGCGGGAGAATCAGTTGGACATCAGCATCGATTTCATGCGCCGCATCGCGCAGGCGGCGGCGGCGGAGACCTTGCCGCGCTTTCGCAGCCAAGGCGCTGTCGCCAACAAGGAAATGGGCAGTTTCGACCCGGTCACCGAGGCCGATCGCGAGGCCGAGCGCGCTATCCGGACGCTGATATCGGCGCAATATCCCGACCATGGCATTCTCGGTGAGGAGCACGGCAGCGAGAACATTTCGAGCCGGCATGTCTGGGTGATCGACCCGATCGATGGCACGCGCGCCTTCATTTCCGGGCTGCCGGTGTGGGGGACGCTGGTCGGGTTCACCGTCGACGGAGACGCCGTTGCCGGCATGATGTCTCAACCCTTCACCGGTGAACTGTTCTACGCCAACGCCTCGGGTTCTCACTATGAGGGTCCAGGTGGCTCGCGAAAACTGACAACCCGCAAGACGACGAAGCTGGCCGAGGCGACGCTGTTCACAACCACGCCGGCACTGTTCAAAGGCGAGGCGCGCAATCGCTACGACCAGTTCGAAAAGCAGATCCAACTCGCTCGCTACGGCGCCGATTGCTACGCCTTTGCCATGATAGCCTCAGGAAGCGTCGACATCGTCGCCGATCCGGGCTTGAAGCCTTACGACATCGTCGCGCTGATCCCGATCATCGAGAAGGCAGGCGGCGTCGTCACCACATTCGACGGCGGGCCGGCGGAACAGGGTGGCGATGTGCTGGCAGCGGCGACGCCGGAGCTCCATGCCGCGGCCATGGCCGCCTTACGCGGCTGACCGCTTCACGCGACTCTCGAAATTGCCTCAGCGCGTCCTGAACCAGCGATCGGCGCTTCAGGCACTCGGGTCGTCGCTGCCGGGAATGAAGGCATCGAAGGCGGCGAGCAACTGCTCACGGTAGATGTCGGCTTCCTGCAGGATTTCGTGACGGGAACCGTCGATCATCAGCAGCGAACCGAGCCGCAGACGCCTGGCGTAGGCTTCCACGGCCTTGGTCGAAACGACCTGGTCGGCGCCGGCTGCGATTATCAGCAGTGGAATCTGGATCCGAGCCATGAAGTCGGGGTCGCTGACGGCTTCAGAGGCTTTCGCGGCTGCCCGCAGCCAACGGATCGTGGGTCCACCAAGTGCCAGTTGCGGGTACTCTTCGTAGATCCGCGTGTTGCGCCGATAGCGCACCGGGTCGCTCGTCAGCTTGTTGGTCTCGAACGGGGCCGTCACCTTCGGCCGCGGGCCCCAGGCGGCATAGAGCCGGCCGAGGCCGACAGCGCAGAATAACGAACAGACGCGGCGAACCGTCGATATCGAGACCGGCAGGTCGGGCAGCGTCAGGAATGGCGCGATCAGCACCATGCGCCGCACGCGGTTCATCATTGACCGTGCGGCAAGCAGCGTGATCAACGCCCCTGCCGAATGCGCCAGGATGTAGTACGGCCCTCGGCAATCGGGCAGCACGATCTCCTCGAAAAACTGTTCGAGGTCCGCGGTATAGTCGCGGAAGCGCTTGACATAGCCGCGCTGGCGATCGCGGATCAGCCGGTCGGAACCGCCCTGGCCGCGCCAGTCGAGGGTGGCGACGCCAAAGCCGCGATCGGCGAGGTCGCGGATGGTTTCGAAATATTTCTCGATGCACTCGTTACGGCCAGACAGCAGGACCACGGTGCCCTTGATCGGGCGGGCGACCGCGCCGAACAGGCCGTAGCGGATCTTCTTGCCGTCGCGCGTGGTGAAGAAGCCGGCAGAGGCGTTTTCCGGCCGCGGATTGCCCTCAATTTCGTGAAAAAGGCGGTTGTCGTTGAAAAGATCCGTCATTCGGCGCTTCGTGCTTGGCGTCTCGCATGCCTGCCTGTGCCGGCCGGCTCTGCTAAGGTGATAGACGCCCATGCGCCAAAAGCAAAGCAATTCACGGCAACGGAGGCTGTAACGGGGAAGGCCGGAAGCCGCTTGAAAGCATGCTTCCGGCCCCTGTCGATCCGGGAGGAAGGGACGTTGACACCCGGTCGGCCTCGTCGCGGTGCCTGTCGGCGCCGCCAGTCCTTGATCCTGGAATGCACTTTAGCGCCGGCTGTCTGAACGCGCGCCGAAGCGCCGGTTCATCTGCCGTTCATCAAGGCATCAGCCACACGGTTTTTTGCCGCCGGATGTAATCTTGAAATGCATTCGATTGCTCCCCAAATGTCTGATGCGGCCGCCAATGTTGGGGTCGCTGGTCCAGCCGAAATGCCGCTCAAGGGTTTCGCACCGGCCATACGCAAACCATGTTGCTCAACAGGAGAACACCCCATGCGTCACGTTGATTTTTCCCCGCTTTATCGTTCGACCGTCGGCTTCGACCGTCTCTTCACCATGCTCGATTCGCTTGCGCAGCCGGATGGCGCGCAGACCTATCCACCCTATAACATCGAGCGTACCGGCGAGGATTCCTATCGCATCTCGATGGCGGTTGCCGGCTTCTCGGACGAGGAAATCTCGATCGAAGCCCATCGGAATGTGTTGACCGTGAAGGGTGAGCGCAAGGACGAAGGCACCGGCGAAGGGTCCGAACTGCTCTATCGCGGTATCGCCTCGAGGGCTTTCGAGCGCCGCTTCCAGCTTGCCGATCACGTCGAAGTCGTCGGCGCCGCGCTGAAGAACGGCCTGCTCTTCGTCGATCTCAAGCGCAACATTCCCGAGGAACTGAAGCCCCGCAAGATCGCGATCACCTCGGCTCCGGCCAAGGCCAAGCAGATCGAGGCCAAAACCGCCAATTAAACCTGCAGCCTCCCAAGGCAAAGGCGGCGCTGAAAGGCGTCGCCTTTTTTTGTATCAGTTCGCTCGACGAGAGGCCGGAACTGCGTAGTCTTTGACTTGAGGGTGATCGCGCTCGCCGGATGGGGCGACCAAAGGATTTCGCGGGAAACGAGCGCGATTGTTACTTTAGCGTTATCTAAATAAGTAATCCCTTTTTAACCAACATATTTAGCTCGGCCAGTCCACAGGCCCCGGAGGCTCCAACGCCCGTTTCACCTTCTCTCCGGAACCATCGAAAAAGGACTCTCGACGAATGTGGCGAAGAAAAACGGCAGCGTGCCTGGCGATCCTGGCGCTTCTCGGCGCCGAGGCACGCGCGACGACGACGACATTAAACATGACCGTGCAGATGACAATCACCGCATCCTGCACCATTGGCAGCGCATCGACGCTGAACTTCGGCTCATCGGGCCTCATTGCAGCCAATGTCGACCAGACATCGACGGTTCAGGTTCAATGCACGAACACGACCCCCTATAATATTGGTTTGGACGCCGGCACTGGATCGGGCGCGACGGTTGCCGCGCGCAAGATGACCAATGGCGCCGCCACTGTCACCTATTCTCTTTACAGCGACAGCGGCAGAACGACCGTCTGGGGAAACACAATAGGAAGCAATACGGTCTCTTCGACGGGTACCGGATCTTCACAAAGCTTTACCGTGTATGGACGCGTGCCAGCGCAATCAACACCTGCGCCAGCCCTTTACACAGATACGGTGACGGTCACGGTCACTTACTAGGTCTGCCGCATCGACGGTCGACGCCCGGGGGTGCAAATGAATTTGGCAAGGCTGACTTTGGCTTTGATGGGAGCATTGTTGTTCGGCGGTGCGCAGGCGCACGCGGAATCGCTTCAAGTGCAGCCTGCTCTCGTCGATGTCGTCGCTCCCGGCGCGGCGTCGACGATCACGCTGCGCAATGACGGGCAGACGCCAAGCAACGTGCAGATTCGTGTTTTTCGCTGGTCGCAAGCTGATGGCCAGGAGAGCCTGCTGCCCACGCAAGATGTGGTCGCCTCTCCTCCGGGCGCTACACTTCAGCCGGGCGCCGACTATGTGGTTCGCATCGTGCGCGTGGCGAAGCGGCCGATTGCCTCTGAGGAGGCCTATCGCCTCCTTGTCGACGAGCTTCCGGACGCCAGCCGGGCCAAGACCGGCACGGTTAGATTGTTGGTTCGCCACTCGATCCCGGTCTTCTTCAGTTCGCCGGAAAGAACGCCGCCGGCCGTGGACTGGACCGTATCGAAGCAGGACGGCAGGCTGATCGTGGCGGCCCACAACAAAGGCGGTACACGCTTGCGTGTCTCCGCACTCTCGTTGCGCGACGCGGGCGGACACAAGATCTCGTTCGGGGGAGGGCTCGTCGGCTATGCGCTCGGTCAGTCGACCATGCGATGGACGGCGCCGGCTGGCGGGCGCAAATTCGCCGCGAAGGGATCGATCTCGATCGCTGGTCAGGGAAATGATGGCGCGATCGAGGCCATAGCGCCGGTTGTCGCCGCGCCGTGAATCCGGCTTGCTTGCTGGCCATGTCGATCCTGATCGCTGCACTGACGCAGTCCAATCAGGCAGCCGGAGCGGTCCAGCAGCTTCAACTCGAAGTCTTCATCAACGACGCTCCAACCAATCAGATCGCGGCATTCATTTCTACCGACGGGCAGCATATCGGCGCCACGCCTGATGAGCTGCAGGCATTGGGGCTGGATCTGGGCAAGGGTCGATCCACCGCCACAACCATCATGCTCGACGGTGTCCAGGGCCTGACTTACCGCTACGAGGCGGCGCAGCAGCGTATTTTCCTGACCGTAGGTAACGGCCTGCGCGGGACGATATCCTATGACGCCGCGCCCGATCGCGAGGCATCGCCTGACGTTCACGCGGGGTTTGGCGGCGTCCTCAACTACAATCTGTTCGCGGCGTCACGACAGGAGCCGGACGCAAGCGGCTTCTCCTTCAGCGGCGTGTCCGCAACCCTGGACGCCAGGGCATTTTCGCCGGTCGGCACGTTCAGTCAGTCGGCGATCATGCGGCTGACGGACAACGGACGGACCGATGCGCTGAGGCTCGACACCGCCTATACTTATTCCGACCCGGCGAAGCTGGTGACGTATCAGGCTGGCGATGTCATCTCCGGTGGTTTCGCCTGGACCAGGCCGATCCGCGTCGGCGGGCTTCAGGTGCGCCGCAATTTCGGGCTTCGCGCCGACCTGATCACGCAGCCGCTGGCCTCGGTGAGCGGCAGCGCGGCGGTGCCGTCGACGGTCGACGTCTACGTCAACGACTTGAAAACCTATTCACACCCAGTCGACACGGGTCCGTTCCAGATCACCGACATTCCCGTCACCACGGGCGGCGGGCAGGCACTTGTCGTGCTGCGCGATGCCGCCGGCCATGAAACGCGCACGAGCGTACCGTTCTACGCCTCACCCAGTTTGCTGAGACCGGGCCTCTTCGACTTTTCGCTGGAGGGGGGCCTGCCAAGGCTCGGGTATGCGACGACGTCGGATGCCTACGCCGTCAATCAGCCCGTCGTGTCGGCAAGCCTGAGAAAAGGCATCTACGACTGGTTGACGCTGGAGAGCCATGCGGAGGCCGGCAAGGATCTGGTCAATGGCGGAATAGGCATGGCGATGCGAACCGGCTCGCTTGGCGTCGCCTCGTTCGCGCTGGCCGGCAGTCATGGCCGGGCCGGCAACGGCCTGCAGGCCTATGCTTCCTACGAGATCAGGATCGGAACCCTCAGCGTCAATGCCAGCTTGCGGATGACCCTCGGCTCCTATGACGATCTCGCCTCGGTGACCGACCGGCTTCAGGATAGCGAAGCGCCCAGTCACGTGTTCTTCAATCTATCGTCGTTCGATCCGGAAGCTACGGACGCGGTGGCCAGATCCAGGCCGCCGAAGAGAGTGAACAGCATTTCCGTCGGAACGCCACTGTCCTTCGACAGCGGCAGCGTCAGCGCAAGCTACATCGACCTGACATCGGCCGACGGCGAGAGCTCCAGGGTCGTCACCGCGTCCTATTCGCGCACGCTGCCTTTCGGTTACCTCAACGCCACGGCCTTCGCCGAGCTTGGCGGGCGAAGGAGCGCCGGTCTCTTCGCCGGACTGTCGATGCCGATCGGCGGCGATGCAATGGCATCGACGGCTGTCTCGGCCGGCAAGGACGGGCTCGACATGATTGCCGACGTGAGCAAGCCGCTCGGCGAGGAACCGGGCAGCGTTGGCTGGCGGACCAGCCTTAGCCAGGGCGGATCCGCTGAGGGCTCCGCAGCGATTGCCTATCGCTCTTCCCATGGCCGTGCCGATGCCGCCGTCGGCCGTTCAATCTCGGGCACCACGGCGACAGCCCAGTTCGATGGGGCAATCGCAACGATGGGATCCGGCGTCTTCCTGACGGACCGCATCGACGACAGTTTCGCCGTCGTCGAAACAGGCGTGCCCGATGTCGGCGTGTTGTACGAGAATCGACCGGTGGGGGTTACGGATGGCAAGGGCCGGCTGCTGGTGCCGGGCCTGCGCTCCTATCAGAAAAACAGAATCGCCATCGATACCACCAACCTGCCGATCGATGCCGATGTATCCACAACGCAGGATGTCATCGCGCCGGCCGACCGGGCCGGTGTACGGGCCGATTTCCGGATTCGCACGAATGTGGACGCCGCAGTCCTGGTCCTGTCAGGCCCGGACGGACAGCCGCTCATGGCGGGGTCGCACGGCACGATCAACGGCAAGCAGGACTTCGTCATCGGCTATGACGGGCGTGCCTATGTCGAGGGGCTGGCGCGCAAGAACACTGTCGTGGCCGAAACCGCCAGCGGTACGTGCAGTGCTGCGTTCAACTATACGCCGAAGACAAACGCGCAAGTGGTCGTCGAGATTTCCTGCCGTTGATGCCGGCGGTCGCCGGATGTCAGTAGGTGACGGTGACGACGACCGTGTCGGTGTAAGTTCCTGGCGCGGGGGTCGTCTGTGCGGGCGCCTCGGCATATACGGTGTAGGGCTGGTCCAACCCGGTGCCGGTGCCGCTGGCGGTGTCGGTGCCGATCGTGTTCCCCCAAACCGTAGCCATGCCGCTGTCGCGGTAAAGCGAATAGCTGACGAGCTTGGTGCCGCTCGTCATCTTCCTGGCGGCGATTGTAGCTCCGGAACCCGTTCCCGCACTGAGTCCGATAGAGTAAGGCGTCGAATTGGTGCAGCGGACGGTGACCGAACCTGTCGAATCGACATTCGACGCCAGTACCCCGACGGAGCCAAAATTCACGTTGGTGGCCGAGACGTTGCAGTTCGCGTTGATTGTCGCGGTCCAGGTGGAGCCGCTTGAGACGGCTTGTCGGCTGCCTGTCGGGCACGCCGTTGCCGTCACGTAGTCGTAGCCAATCGCCGGCGCGGAGGTCATGGTCCAGATGTATGATCCGGGTCCGGCGGTGGTCTGGTTCGCGGCCACCCTGCCATAAACCGTCAGCGTGGCATTGGCGCTACCGGAGAAGCCCATGTTGAGATCGTAAGTCGTTCCGATGGGATGGAGGGCATAGGCCGTCGTGGCCAGGCCCCAGGATCCCCAGATCGTCGTTCGCGCCGCGTCGCTGTAGAGCTCATGCACCAATCGTTGGGTGCCCGACGCCAGCCGGCGATTGCCGGCCGTGTTGGTCTGGCCGGGCGAAAGTTCGACGCACAGGCGCACGGTCGAGAAGATCACGCCCGAGCAGCTGATCGAGAAGGTCGCAGTCGTGTCGTCGACGGCACCACTTAGGATATCGACAGCGCCGTACGACCCGCTGACGGCCGTGACGGAGCAGCTCTGGGACCAAGCCCCTTGCAAGCTGGAGACGAGAAATATCGTGACCAGCACTGCCCGTAGCCGCACTGTCCAGTGTAGCGCACGGCGTAGCGGTCTCCCGAAACCCGATCCCTTGCCAACCATTATGTCTGCCTATCACGGCCCAGGCTAATTCGAAACGGGCTCCGAGCTCTTTCGGGAGAAACCTATCAGGCGAGCATGAGGCCAAACCGGTCGACGTCTTCCGCGGTCGTCGCGAAGCTGGTGACGAAGCGATAGAGCAGCTCGTCCTCACTGATGTGGCCGTCAAAGCCATGTGGCCTGTGCCAGTCGTAGAAGGCAGCGCCGGCTGCCTGCAGCCTTTCGGCCTCGGCTTTCTTGATCACTGCGAACACCTCATTTGCCTGCGGCAACCATGCCAGCTTGGCCGTGGCCGAATCCTCGATCGCCGCAGCAAGGCGCGCGGCCATGGCGTTGGCGTGGCGGGCGGTGTCCAGCCACAATCCGTCCTTGAAATAGGCCTCGAACTGCGCGGCGACGAAGCGCGATTTCGAAAACAGCTGGGCGGCGCGTTTACGCAGGAAGGCCAATTCCTTGGCGCGATCAAGATCGAACAACACGATTGCCTCGGCGCACCAGCAGCCGTTCTTTGTGCCGCCGAAGGAGAGGATGTCGACGCCGCGTTTCCAAGTCATTTCGGCAGGCGTGGTGTCGAGCGCGACCAGCGCGTTGGCAAAGCGGGCGCCATCCATGTGCAGGGGCACCGAATGTTGTTTGGCGATCGCCGAGATCGTCTCGATTTCATTCAGCCCGTAGACGGTGCCGACCTCGGTCGACTGGGTGATCGAAACAGCCATCGGCCGTCCCCAATGGACGATTTCGGGCGCAAAACGGCCGATGGTCCGTTCCAGATTGTGCGGGTCGACCTTGCCAAGCGCGCCGTCGATCTCATGCAGGCGCGAACCGCCGGAAAAATATGACGGCGCGCCGCATTCGTCCTCGATGACATGCGATTCGCGGTGGGCGAAGGAGATGCCGCCAGGCTTGTTATAGGCGGTCAGCGCCAGAGAGTTGGCGGCAGTGCCGGTTGCGACGAAGAACACCGCGACCTCTCGTTCGAAGATCTCATTGAAGCGCTGATAGACGGCTTGGTCGAGTGCACCGTCGCCATAGGCGGTGGAATAGCCCCCCGCATTGGCCGACAGGCCAGCAACGATATTGGGATGGGCGCCTGCCCAATTGTCGGAAGCGAAGAACATTCATCTGCCTATGTCTAGGGAAATCGGGTTTTGGGGAAGTCAGCCTGAAGTTGACCGGTTTCGCATGCTGATCGCAAGGGGGCCGGGCGCCGAAAAATCGGTAAAGCCAGCCAGCCGACAGAAGAGAGATTGGCGACTAAACCTTACGTTTCTCCCCGGCTTCACGTAATTTTCTGTCGCAAGAGGCCCAAGTTTTTTGTGAATCGGTCTTGTATGCGTCCGGGATTTCTGTCATAAAAATTTAGGACAGTAGTGCTGTCTTATTTTGTCGCACAAAACGAGCTGGATTGGCGTATCATTTGGGCCTCTCCGGCTGTTGCTGCGAGCGACAGATGGACGGCCCCGATTTGGCCTGTACGAATACGAACCATGCGGAAAGCCGCCTGGTCCGATAAGAATTTCGCAAGACGTGCCGCAAGGATCAGGGTGAGCCAAGCGCTTGCCGAGGCAAACCAGCGCCCGAGGGGCTGGGAACGGAGGACAGGAGATGACGGACATGACGCAATCTGCGACGAACGGCCAGGCCGCGCAGACGAAAGCGGCAACCGTCAAAAATACGTCCCTCACCAACATCGGCCGATCCAACTTTGGTCGCACCGTCAACGGCTTTTCCGCCCGAGGTCTCTACGACCCGCGTAACGAGCATGACGCCTGCGGCGTCGGCTTCATCGTCAACATGAAGAGCGTGAAGTCGCATCAGATCGTCAAGGACGGACTTGCCGTGCTCGAAAACCTGACGCATCGCGGCGCCGTCGGCTCAGATCCCTTGGTCGGCGATGGCGCCGGCGTGCTGGTGCAGCTTCCCGATCGTTTCTTCCGCGAGGAAATGGCGGACCAGGGCATCGACCTGCCACCGGCGGGCCAGTACGGCGTCGGACACTGGTTCATGCCGCAGGATGCGGCACTTCGCGCCCATGTCGAGGACATCATTGCCGAATCGGCGCAATCCGAGGGGCTTCCGCTCATCGGTTTCCGTGACGTGCCCGTCGACAATTCGTCACTGTCGAAGGCGGCTGATATCGTGGCATCGGAGCCGTTCCATCGGCAGATATTCATCGGCCGCACGCCAGACATTACCGACGACGAGGAGTATGAGGCCAGGCTCTATCTGCTGCGCAAGGTCATATCCGGCCGGATCTATGCCGAGAACGACAACAAGGACATCGGCGCCTATTGCGTGTCGCTGTCGGCGCGCACCATCGTCTACAAGGGCATGTTCCTGGCCTATCAGGTCGGTGCCTATTACAAGGACCTCAAGGATACGCGCTTCGAGACCGCGCTGATCCTCGTCCACCAGCGCTTCTCGACCAATACGTTCCCGTCGTGGAAGCTGGCGCATCCCTATCGCATGGTCGCCCACAATGGCGAGATCAACACCGTGCGCGGCAACAACAACTGGATGGCAGCGCGGCAGGCTTCGGTCGATTCCGAACTGTTCGGCAACAACATCTCGAAGCTTTGGCCGATCTCCTATGACGGTCAGTCCGACACCGCCTGCTTCGACAATGCGCTCGAGTTCCTGTTCCAGGGCGGGTATAGTCTCAGCCACGCCATGATGATGCTGATCCCGGAAGCCTGGGCCGGCAACAAGCTGATGGATGCCGACCGCAAGGCCTTCTACGAATACCATGCGGCCCTTATGGAGCCGTGGGACGGACCGGCGGCGGTCGTCTTCACCGATGGCCGCCAGATTGGCGCTACGCTCGACCGCAACGGATTGCGCCCGGCGCGCTACATCGTCACCGACGACGACCGCGTCATCATGGCCTCGGAAGCCGGCGTGCTGCCGGTGCCGGAGGAGAAGATCGTCAAGAAGTGGCGGCTGCAGCCCGGCCGCATGCTTCTCATCGACCTGGAGAAGGGGCGCATCGTCTCCGACGAGGAGCTCAAGTCGGAAATCGCGGCCAAGCATCCCTACAAGACCTGGCTCGCCAACACGCAGCTCATCCTGGAAGATCTGAAGCCGGTCGAGCCGCGCGAACTGCGTAGGGACGTCAGCCTGCTCGATCGCCAGCAGGCGTTCGGCTACAGCCAGGAAGATACCAAGCTGTTGATGTCGCCAATGGCGACGACGGGCCAGGAAGCGGTGGGCTCGATGGGTACCGACACGCCGATCTCGGCCATGTCGGACAAGTCGAAGCTGCTCTACACCTATTTCAAGCAGAACTTCGCCCAGGTCACCAACCCGCCGATCGATCCGATCCGCGAGGAACTGGTGATGAGCCTGGTGTCCTTCATCGGACCGCGGCCCAACATCTTCGACCTGGTCGGCAATTCGCGCCGCAAGCGGCTCGAAGTGCGCCAGCCGATCCTGACCAATGGCGATCTCGAAAAGATCCGCTCCATCGGCCACACCGAGGACCGCTTCGACACCAAGACGATCGACATCACCTATGGCTCCGCCGAAGGGGCGGCAGGCATGCAAGGCGCGATCGACCGCCTGTGCGAGCGGGCGGAGGCGGCGGTCGCCGGCGGCTACAACATCATCATCCTGTCCGACCGCCAGGTCGGGCCGGACCGCATCGCCATCCCGGCGCTTTTGGCGACGGCCGCGGTCCATCATCACCTGATCCGCAAGGGGTTGCGCACCTCGGTCGGCCTCGTCGTCGAATCCGGCGAGCCGCGCGAGGTGCATCATTTCTGCTGCCTTGCCGGCTATGGCGCCGAGGCGATCAACCCGTATCTCGCCTTCGACACGCTGCTCGACATGCACAAGCGTGGCGAACTGCCGAAGGAAGTGGACGCCTACGAAGTCGTCTCGCGCTACATCAAGTCGATCGGTAAGGGTATTCTCAAGGTGATGTCCAAGATGGGCATTTCGACCTACCAGTCCTATTGCGGCGCCCAGATATTCGACGCCGTCGGGCTGAAGACCGATTTCGTGCAGCGATATTTCACCGGCACCGCTACGCTGATCGAAGGTGTCGGGCTGGACGAGATCGCGACCGAGACGCTCAGCCGCCACAATGACGGTTTCGGCAACGACCCGGTGCTGCGCAACAGCCTCGAGGTCGGCGGCGAATACATGTTCCGCATGCGCGGCGAGGCGCATATGTGGTCGCCCGACGCGGTCGCCACATTGCAGCACGCCGTGCGCCAGGGATCGTGGGAGACGTTCAAGGACTATTCCGCCCAGATCGACAGCGAGACGGCCCGCGCACAGGCCATTCGCGGCCTGTTCAGGATCAAGCTGGCCGAGGAAACCGGCCGCAAGAAGGTCGCGCTCGACGACGTCATGCCGGCGGCCGACATCGTCAAGCGCTTCTCGACCGGGGCGATGTCGTTCGGCTCGATCTCGCGCGAAGCGCACACGACGCTGGCGCGTGCCATGAATCAGATCGGTGGCAAGTCGAACACCGGCGAGGGCGGCGAGGAGGCCGACCGCTATCTGCCGTTGCCTGGCGGCGGCAAGAATCCCGAACGCTCGGCGATCAAGCAGGTCGCCTCGGGTCGTTTTGGCGTCACGGCCGAATATCTCGTCAATTCCGACATGATGCAAATCAAGGTGGCGCAGGGCGCCAAGCCCGGCGAGGGCGGCCAGCTGCCCGGCCACAAGGTCGATGCCACCATCGCCAAGGTCAGGCATTCGACGCCGGGCGTCGGCCTGATCTCGCCGCCGCCGCATCACGACATCTATTCGATCGAGGATCTGGCGCAGCTGATCTACGACTTGAAGAACGTCAATCCGGCGGCCGACGTGTCGGTCAAACTGGTGTCGGAAGTCGGCGTCGGCACGGTTGCGGCGGGCGTGGCCAAGGCGCGCGCCGACCACATCACCATCTCGGGCTATGATGGCGGTACCGGCGCCTCGCCGCTGACCTCGCTCAAGCATGCCGGCAGCCCGTGGGAAATGGGTCTCGCCGAGACGCACCAGACGCTGGTTTTGAACGGCTTGCGGTCACGCGTTGCGCTGCAGGTCGACGGCGGCTTGCGCACCGGGCGCGACGTCATCGTCGGCGCGCTGCTCGGCGCCGACGAGTTCGGCTTCTCGACCGCGCCGCTGATCGCGGCCGGCTGCATCATGATGCGCAAGTGCCATCTCAACACCTGCCCGGTCGGCGTCGCGACGCAGGATCCGGTGCTGCGCAAGCGCTTCAAGGGCACGCCTGAGCATGTCATCAACTTCTTCTTCTACGTTGCGGAAGAGGTCCGCGGTCTGCTCGCCGAGATGGGCTACACCCATATCGACCAGATCATCGGCGACACCGACCTTCTGGAAAAGCGCGACCTGATCGTGCACTGGAAGGCGCGCGGGCTCGACTTCTCGAAGATGTTCTTCAAGCCGGATGCGCCGCATGAAGCGGTGCACTGGACCGAGCGGCAAAAGCATCCGATCGACGACGTGCTCGACCGCAGGCTGATCGAACTGGCCAAGCCGGCGCTCGAAAGCAAGCAGCCGGTCAAGATCGAGGTCGACATCCGAAATGTCGACCGCTCGACCGGCGCCATGCTGTCGGGCGAAGTGGCCAAGCGTTTCAAGCACAAGGGCCTGCGCGAGGACACGATTTCGGTGAAGCTGACCGGCACCGCCGGCCAGTCCTTCGGCGCCTTCCTGGCGCGCGGCATCTCGTTCGAGCTTGTCGGCGCAGGCAACGACTATGTCGGCAAGGGCCTGTCGGGCGGACGCCTCGTCATCCGGCCGCCAGAAGAGGCCAAGATCGTCGCGGCTGACTCCATCATCGTCGGCAATACGGTGCTCTATGGCGCGACCGAGGGCGAGGCCTATTTCGCCGGTGTCGCCGGCGAGCGTTTCGCGGTACGCAATTCGGGCGTGGCGGCTGTCGTCGAAGGCGTCGGCGACCATGGCTGCGAGTACATGACCGGCGGCATCGTCGTCGTCATCGGCCAGACCGGCCGCAACTTCGCCGCCGGCATGTCGGGCGGCGTCGCCTATGTGCTCGACGAAGCGGGTGATTTCGCTGAGCGCTGCAACATGGCGATGGTCGAGCTGGAACCGGTTCCGGAAGAAGACGATTTGATGGAAAGGCTGCTGCATCACGGCGGCGACCTCGACCACAAGGGACGCGTCGACGTGTCAGGCGACATGACCAGCCATGACGAGGAGCGGCTCTATCAGCTGATCTCGAACCATGTGCACTACACTGGTTCGGTGCGCGGTCGCGAGATCCTCGACGACTGGACGACATTCCGGCCGAAATTCCGCAAGATCATGCCGGTCGAATACCGCCGCGCGTTGATCGAGATGGAACGCATGCGCATGGGCGTGGCGGCGGAATAGACTTGAAGTTGCCGGGAGGCCCAGGTCGCCCGGCCCATCTTCATCGACAGTTTGACCTCGTGCGAAAGGTTGCCACGGCTGCCTCAAGAGGTTAACGGGTGCGGCGAAAACCGCACCATCTGGACAGCAGGAACTGGACTATGGGCAAGGTAACAGGCTTTCTTGAAATAGACCGGCAGGTACACAAGTACCAGCCGGCCTCCGACCGCATCCGGCATTTCCGTGAATTCACGCTGCCGATGTCGGACAAGGAGGTCGAGAAACAGGCCGCGCGCTGCATGGATTGCGGCATTCCGTTCTGCCATGGGCCGACCGGCTGTCCGATCCACAACCAGATCCCCGACTGGAACGACCTCGTCTATAATGGCGACTGGGACAACGCGATCCGCAACCTCCATTCGACCAACAATTTCCCGGAGTTCACCGGCCGCATCTGCCCCGCGCCCTGCGAAGAAGCCTGCACGCTGAACCTCGAGGACATCCCCGTCGCCATCAAGACGGTCGAGCAGGCGATTGCCGACAAGGCCTATGAAACCGGCCACATCAGGCCTTATCCGCCGGAGAAGAAGACCGGCAAGCGTGTCGCCGTCATTGGCTCCGGCCCGGCCGGCATGGCGGCTGCCCAGCAGCTCGGCCGCGCCGGCCATGACGTCCATGTCTATGAGCGCGAGAGCCGGCCCGGCGGGCTAATGCGTTACGGCATTCCCGACTTCAAGATCGAGAAGCACTATATCGACCGGCGAATCGAGCAGATGCAGGGCGAGGGCGTCACCTTCCACTGCGGCGTCAATGTCGGCGTCGACAAGCCGGTTGCCGAGTTGCTCGCCGAACATGATGCCGTGCTCTATTGCGGCGGGTCGGAAACGCCGCGTGCGGCCGGTATTCCCGGCGACGATCTCGGCGGCGTGCATGACGCGATGCCCTATCTGGTGCAGCAGAACAGGCGTGTCGGCGGCGAGCCGATCCAGTCTGTGGCGTGGCCGTCGCATCCGATCATCGCCGGCGGTCAGCATGTCGTCGTTGTCGGCGGCGGCGATACCGCGTCCGACTGCGTCGGCACCGCTTTCCGCCAGGGCGCGGTGCGCGTCACCCAGCTCGACATCCGTCCGCAACCGCCGGAGAAGGAAGACAAGCTTTCTGTCTGGCCCTACTGGGCGACCAAGATGCGCACCTCGTCCTCGCAAGCGGAAGGCGCGGAGCGTGAATTCCAGGTGGCGACACTCGAATTCATCGGCGAGGAAGGCCAGTTGACCGGCGTCAAGTGCTGCGAGGTCGACGAGAAGCGCAAGCCGATCCCCGGCAGCGAATTCGTCATACGCGCCGATCTCGCCTTCATCGCTATCGGTTTTGCCGGACCGGCGAAGGTCGGCGTGGCGACGGAGCTGGACGGTAAGATGAAGATCGTCACCGACAACCGCCGCTCCAGGAATGTCGAGGCCAACGACCGTGACTACAGGACCAGCGTCGACAGGCTCTATGCGGCCGGCGACGTGCGCCGCGGCCAGTCATTGGTCGTCTGGGCGATCCGCGAGGGCCGCCAGGCGGCACGATCGATCGACGAGGCGCTAATGGGGTCGAGCGTTCTGCCGCGCTGAGCCAAACGGCCTCAGAGCCGCTCTGCGATACTAACGACTGATCGCGGTCGTGGTGTCGGTCGCGGTGGTAGCCTTCGGCGGCCAGGAGAAATCGTCGGCGCGGCCGGGCGAGGCGTTTGGTGCCTTGCCCTCGATTATTAGCTTTTCACCCGGCAGGTCCGGATTAGCCTTCGGCAGCGGTGCCGCGCCAAGCAGCTCGGTGCCGCCATCGAGTGCCGGATCGCTGAGCAGCATCGGTGCGGTTCGGTCGATGACAATGGGGGCCGCGGCCGGCGCCGGCGCCTCCACGGGAGCGCCTGCGGGGGCAGATGCCGTGACCGAGCTCCCCGGCGCGGTCAGTCCGAGGAGCTTCAACAGCGGCTTTTCGGTATAGAAGGCGAGCTTGCGCTTGCCTGCCTTCGAAACGTTGATGCCGTCATCGGCACGCAGTCGCACCGGCTGGCCGTTGATGTCGGGGCCGCTGGTGACGAAGGCACCGTTCTCATCGACGAAGCCGTCCCAGATATCGACGAATTCGCCGCCATGGCTTTCGGCCGCCTGACGGTAGATGTCGTTGAAGGCAAGCATGTCGGAGGTCATCTTCTGTACCCGAAAGGCCGGCATGCCGACCCAAAGGAAAGGCACCTTGGTCTCCGTAATGGCTTTGCCGAACGCGTCGGCGCGACGCTCATATTCCTTGGTCCAGTTTTCGGACCGCGGCAGTTCGCGAATGTCGCCGATTTTCATCTGTTGGCGGTCGTTGGAGCCAAGCATGACGATCACGGTGGCGGGTTTTTCGGTCTCGATCAACGACTTGATCTGTTCGGGCCAGTTGTAGAAGTCGTCGCGCACGAAGCCGGACGATCCATTGCTGCGCACGACAATCCTGACGCCGGCATTCTCGGCAAAGGCGGTGTCGAGGCCTTCAGCGAGACCGGCTGCCATGAAGTCACCGACCACCAGGACGGCGCGGGCGTCCGGCGCCTTTTCGACCACAGGGGTTTCCGGTTCCGCGGGCGGGCGGGGCGCGCGGGGTTTTTTCACCATCGGCCTGGGCCTTGCCTTCTGGATATCCTGCGGCGGCTCGAACCGCTCGCTGCGGCGCGGGAACAGAAGGTCGCGCAACGACCAGCCGCGGTCTTGCTGCTCCTGCGCCATTGCAGGTGCGTGATAGATGCCGGCCACACCGACGGCGAGCACGATTACGGCCAGAATGAGCACCGGCATGCGACGAACAAGCCCTGCGATGCGCGCAGCCGAAGCCAATCGTTTCCTCCATCCCTTGGCAGATTGCTACAGTGTCCTTTGCGCGCCCGAAGGGCCGCGCGGCACTGTATGCGGCTCTATTTCTGCCGGAGCCACTTCAGCACTTCCATGCTCGGATAGCCATCCTGGGTCAAGCCGGCGCTGGCCTGGAAGGCCATGATGGCTGACTTCGAGCCGTCGCCGATCTTGCCATCGAACTTGCCGTCGTAGAGGCCGTGCTGGGAAAGCCGCTTCTGCAGCTCTTGCCTTTCCTCGAAGGTGAGCTTGGTGAATGGCCTCTTCCAGTCCTGCACGAGACCGCTGGAGCCGGCGATCTCGTCGGCAAGAAGACCGACGGCAAGCGCATATTTGTCGGCGTTGTTGTAGGCTTTGATGACGGAGAAATTCTTGATCATCAGGAAAGCCGGCCCGCTACGGCCGTCCGGCACTTTCAGCGTTGCCTTGTCGGAGCCGTTCTTGAACGGCTTTCCGTTGGCCCTGACCACGCCGAGAGCCTGCCACTGCGACAGCGTCTTGGAGCCGCCGGGAAGCTTGCCGGCAGGCAGCACAACCTCATAGCCCCAGGTCTTGCCGGCCTGCCAGCCATTCTTCTCCAACAGGTTGGCGGCGGTCGCCAGCGCATCGGGTATCGAATTCCAGATGTCGCGCTTGCCGTTGCCGTCCATGTCGACGGCATAGTGCAGATAGCTGGTCGGGATGAACTGGGTGTGGCCCATGGCGCCGGCCCACGATCCGCTCAGATGGCTTTCGTCGATATCGCCGGTCTGCAGGATCTTCAGCGCGGCGATCAGCTGGGTGCGGGCGAATTTCGCGCGCTTCGGATCGGCATAGGCTAAGGTCGCCAGAGAGCGGACCACGTTGCGCATGATGTCGTCGCGCTTGAGGATCTCGCCATAGTTCGATTCCATCGACCAGATGGCCAGCACGATGTGGCGGTCGACGCCGAACCTTGACTCGATCCTGTCCAGCCACGGCTTCCATTTCCTGGCCATCTGCTGGCCGACCGAGACCGACTGGTCATGGACGCGGTTGTCGAAATAGTCCCAGGCAGGGGCGGTGAATTCAGGCTGCGTGCGCGCCTTTTCCAGAACCACCGGGTCAATATCCCGGATGTCCCTGAAGGCCTGGTCGTAAAGGGCGCCGGAAACGCCGCTCTGCACGGCGGTGGCGCGGAAGCCGGCAACCCATTGCCGGAAGCCGGCATCGGCGAAAGCGGGGCCAGGCATCAGCAGGGCGAGCGAGAGGCTGGCTGCCGCTATGACGCTGGTAAAACGTTTTGCGGCATTGCGAACGGACATCTTTTCCTCCTTCTCTGTCTCAGGAAGACCATTCATCGCCGAACCAGGTTAGGAATTAGTTTACCATAGGCGCCGCCGGGAACGAAAAGACGTCTCGAAGCTTTCCGGCGATCGCTCTAGCCCTGTCGCCCAGTAATCCTCAATTCCGGCGTGAAAATGTCTTGCAACGGGGGTTGCGGAGCTAGCCATCAAGCGGATAATTGACTGCATGAAGAGAGTTCGCAAGGCAGTGTTCCCGGTCGCCGGTCTCGGCACGCGGTTTCTCCCGGCCACCAAGGCCGTCCCCAAGGAAATGCTGACCGTCGTCGACCGACCAGTCATCCAGTATGTGGTGGATGAAGCGCGCGAGGCAGGCATCGAGCATTTCATCTTCGTCACCGGCCGCAACAAGGCCGTCATCGAGGACCATTTCGACATTCAGTTCGAGCTCTATGACACGCTGGCCCAGCGTGGCAAGGACGACCAGCTTGCCCGCCTGCAACGGCTGCAGCCGGCGCCGGGGCAGACCAGCTTCACGCGCCAGCAGGTGCCGATGGGGCTAGGCCACGCCGTATGGTGCGCCCGCGAGCTCGTCGGCGACGAGCCGTTCGCGCTTTTGTTGCCCGACATGATCATGCAGTCGGAGAAGAGCTGCATGAAGGCAATGGTCGATCTGTACGAGGAAACCGGCAACAACATCATCGCCGTGCAGGAATGCGATCCCGCCGAAGCCCACAAATACGGCATCGTCGGCCGTGGCGAGGACACGCATCACGGCTTCCGCATCACCGAGATGGTGGAAAAGCCGAAGACCGGCACCGCGCCGTCCAATCTCTACATCAACGGCCGCTACATCCTGCAACCCGAGATCTTCAATATCCTCGAAGGCCAGGAAAAGGGCGCCGGCAACGAGATCCAGCTCACCGACGCGATGCTGAAGCTGGAGAAGCAGCAAGCCTTTTATGGCTACCATTATCAGGGCCGCACGTTCGATTGCGGGTCGCCGGAAGGTTTTGTCGAGGCAAATGTCGCCTTCGCACTGTGGCGCAGCGACATGAACGGGAACATGGCCGGCGTGATCCGCACACTTCTCGATGAGATAAGACCATCGGAGCGGCTCGGGGTCGCTTAAGGCTGTCGAGCTAGCGACATATCGCTTTGCCAGACTGCGCCTGGCTAGCTTTCCTATCTCTGCAGTTTTACACCGAGGAAGATGCTGTTGGCGGTGTAGTCGCGGCCCGGTAAATTGCTGGTCAGCTGTTCGGTCCTCACCCTTGTCGTCAGGCCGGCATAGCGGTTCAGCCACCAGGTCAGGCCCGCCTCGGCGCTCCAGATCCTGTCGTGGCCGTCGATGCCGACATAGTCACGCCAGTCCAGGCCCAAAGCCGCATTTCCGGTGAGGTTGGCGCGAATCTGGCGTTCGGCGGTCAGGCGGCCGGAATAGAGGATATCGCCGCTTTCATTGGCTGTGGTCGTGGGCTCGACGGTGGTCCGCCCGGTCAGGCCGATCGTGGTGCCGCGTTCGGGCGACCATTTGAGGTCGGCGTTGACGGTGGCACCCGAAATCGCATCCAGGTCTTTGTCATCGATCGCTTCCCTGAGCCAGCCGGCCGAGAATTCACCTGACAGTTTCTCACCCATGTCGAGCGCAAGGCCGGCGCGGGCGCCGAGCCGCGTCGACGAGCGCTCGAAGCCTTCATTGTCGATGCGTTGATCATAGGCCCGACGGCCGACCTCGATTTCGGTGAAAGGGGTGAGGGCGGGGGAGATCTCGTAGCCGGTGCGCAAGGTCGCGGTGTAGAGCGTGGAGTCTCGATCCTTCTGGGACAGCGAGGTGCCGTTCGAAAGCTTGGCGTCGCCGTAGAAGTCGTGCGAGACCGCACCGGTCAATGTGTACTGCATCTTGCCGATGTGTTTTTCGACGGCGAGGCTGCCGTTGACGGTCTGCCGCAGCGGCTGCTTGCTGACGCCCGCGATGGCGTCAGGCGAGGATGCCGATTCCGGTACGGCCTCGTAGCCGAGCTTGGCAATGGCGCGCAGTTCATTGTCGAGGTCGACATTGAGCTGGCCTTCGATGCGCCCTTGCTCGTTGTGAACGGGGTAACCCGAGACGGTCTCGCGGAACAGGCCATAGCCGTCGATCGTGGCGGAGTTCTCGCGCCAGTCGGAGGCGGCGGAAAAGCGCAGCGCCGTCTCGGACAGCAGTGCCGACTTGCCGGCATTGCTCGAATCGCCGTTCGACGTGGCGGTCAGGCCCTGTTCGATCGTCGGCCGGATGACGAAGGAGCCCCATTTGACGCCGGTGGCGGCGAACGGGTCATCCTCCGGCTTCTTTTTCTGGCCTTCGATGGCATCCGTGCGTTTTGCGCCTGGGTCGAGCTTCTGCTTGTCGGCGCTGTCGATGGTGAGGGCGCGACGGTTGGCCGTCTCCTCATCGGGGGTGTCAGCGCTGTCGCTGGCGTCCGTCGTGGAGGCGGTCGTGGAAGCAGTGATGTCGGTGGCTGTTGCCGTCGACTTTTTTTTCTTTCTAGACTTGTCCGCAGCCTTGTCCTTGGTCTGGTCAGCCGCATTCTGCCCGGCGGTCGATGCGCGACGGCGAGGCTTCTGCGGCGCTTGAATGCCGGCAGGGGTGTCGCCGGTGACCTCCGGCGGACCGAAAATACTGCCGTCCGCGGTTGCATCGGCGGCATCGGTGTCGTCAGGCACAGCGCCGGCGCTGGCCGGCAGATAGGTGCGGGCCGACGCGTCGTCCTGCGCGGCGTTGGTCTGCGCCTGACCCTGCGCTGCTTGGGCTAGCTGCCTCGCCTTGCGCTGCTGGTCGGACAGGATCGCCGATTCCGAAACCTCGCCGCGCAGTTCCGTTTCCTGGGCATGGAGCGCCGTTGGGCGCAGCAGGGCAAACATGCTGGTCGCCAGCAGCAACGCGCAGGCCGCCTTGCCCTTTCGTCCTGTCGATTTTTCTGGCTGGACCCGGGACATCGCCACCACTGCTTGCGCGGCGCACGCGCGCCATACTTACCGAACCGTAAATGGGGATGGTTAACGGAGGGTTGAGGAGGCGGGCCGCCGGCCGCCTGAAGCGCTGATTTCCCAAGGGGTTTATACGGCCCGTGTAAGCCTTTTGTCTCCATGCCTGTCGCTATCGCAAACCGCCGCAAACATTCGGACGACATGCCTGCGGCCATTTCCGTTGGACAGCGCTCCGGCAAAGCGCTAATCGCATCAGCCATGCATGCGGGATCTCCTGACAACAAGCCTTTGGACAGGCAAGCGTCGATCGCTTCGGCGCTGAGGACGGTGGCGACAGAACAAGCTGGTGTCGCAGCCCTTGCCGAGGCCCTCGAGAGCGGATTGGCCGGGCCTTTCTGCCAAGCCGTCGACATGATCTCCGGGATTGAAGGCCGTCTCATCGTCACTGGCGTCGGCAAAAGCGGCCATATCGGTTCGAAGATCGCGGCGACGCTGGCCTCGACCGGCACGCCGGCTTTCTTTGTCCATCCCGCCGAAGCCAATCACGGCGATCTCGGCATGATCGCCAGGGACGACGCCATCATCGCCATGTCGTGGTCGGGCGAGAGCAAGGAATTGATGGGCATCGTCGCCTATTCCAGGCGCTTTTCCATTCCGCTTATCGCCATAACCGCCGGAGAGACATCAGCGCTGGCGCGAGCGGCGGATGTGGTGCTGCTTTTGCCGCGCGCGCCAGAGGCCTGCCCGCATGGCCTGGCACCGACGACATCGACACTGCTGCAACTCGTAATGGGTGACGCGCTGGCGATTGCTCTCCTCGAAGCACGCGGCTTCACGCCGGACCATTTCCGTACCTTTCACCCAGGCGGCCAGCTCGGCGCCAACCTGACGCAGATCCGCGAGATCATGCATGTCGGCGACAGGCTGCCGCTGGTGGTCACGGGCACCGGCATGCAGGACGCTATCCTGGAACTGTCGCGCAAAGGATTTGGTTGCGTGGCGATCACCGACGCCGACGGTGCGCTGGTCGGCATCATCACAGATGGCGACATCCGCCGTCATATAGGCAGCAATCTGCTGGCAATGACGGTGGATCAGGTGATGACGAAAGGACCGAAGACGGCGGCGCCGGATACATTGGTGGCAACGGCGCTGCAGACGATCAACAATTCAGCCATCACCAGCCTGATGGTGGTGGAGGGCCGGAGACCAGTCGGCCTCATCCACCTGCACGATCTCTTGCGGATCGGCGCGGCCTGAACGTTCAGACGGGCTCCACTGTCAGTTCCAGATCGGTGTCGGCCGCACCCGTCACGCGCACTTGCGTGCCGGCCGGCAGATCCGGACCGGAGACACGCCACAGCGTGTCGCCCAGCTTGATGCGGCCACGTCCATCCCGGATCGGTTCGGCAAGTGTCGCCATACGGCCGACCATTTGCGCGCCGCGGCGGTTGAGCAGCGGCTGGTCGGTCGGATCATTGCGACTGCCGACCAGCTTCTTGCCGATATAGGCCGAGACCAGCGACAGCGCCAGGAAGGCGAGGACCTGAACCTGCCAGGTCCAGAAACCGGTGTCCCAGATCAGTAGCGACACGGCGCCGATGATCAGGGCGGCGATGCCGATCCACAGCATGAAGATACCGGGCGCGATGATTTCCATCACCAGTAGGGCGAAGCCGAGAACCATCCAGTTCCACGGGCCAAGTTCGAAAATGATGCGGTCGATCATGGGTGTGTTTCTTCTTGTTTGAGCATGACATTTTCCGAAAATCGATTTCCACTTTTCGGGGTCATGCTCCGACGATCTCAGTTGTCGCTTGGGCGCACGACTGGCGGGCGTGCGGCCTGTCTTTGCGCGCCGGTCGTGCCTTCGCTGCGGAAGACTTCCTTGGCAATCTCGCCAATGCCACCGAGCGAGCCGATCAGCGACGACGCCTCGAACGGCATCAGCACGATCTTGCTGTTGGTGGCGGTGCCGATCTTACCCAATGCCTCGGTGTATTTCTGGGCAACGAAGTAATTCAGCGCCTGTACGTCGCCCTTGGAAATTGCTTCCGATACCACCTGCGTGGCGCGGGCTTCCGCCTCAGCCGAACGCTCGCGTGCCTCGGCGTCGCGGAAGGCGGCTTCCTTGCGGCCTTCGGCTTCGAGGATCTGCGATTGTTTGAGGCCTTCGGCTGCGAGGATCTGCGCGCGCTTGTTGCGTTCCGCCGTCATCTGCCGGCCCATCGATTCGATGAGGTTGGCCGGCGGGTTGATGTCCTTGATCTCGACGCGCGTGATCTTGATGCCCCACGGATGCGCTGCTTCATCGACGACGCGCAGCAGCCGCTCGTTGATGGCGTCGCGATTCGACAAAAGCTCGTCCAGATCCATCGAACCCATGACGGTGCGGATGTTGGTCATTGTCAGGTTGAGGATGGCGTTCTGCAGACCCGCAACCTGGTAGGCGGCCTGAGCCGCATTGAGGATCTGGTAGAAGGCGATGCCATCGACACCGACGATGGCGTTATCGCGGGTGATGATTTCCTGGCTTGGAACGTCAAGCACCTGCTCCATCATGTTCATCTTGGCGCCGATGCGGTCGACGAACGGGAAAATGAAATTGAGGCCCGGGCTCAGTGTCTTGGTGTAGCGGCCAAAGCGCTCCACCGTATAATTGTAGCCTTGCGGGATCGTCCTTATGCCTTTGATCAGAAGCACCAATACCAGAAGGGCAAGTGCACCAACCGCAATATCGAAACCACTGAAATCCATTTGGCTCTCCCCCAGACGAAGGCCGCACAAGCCATTCTCGCGCAGCCGACTTCACCAAAGGCTTAAGTGTATTTCAGATGCGTTACAATCAGGTGATGATGCATTGTTTGTCGGATTGCGACTTACGGTTGAAAGAAAACAGCCTTGCATCCATGTCGTCCAGCCCGTTGATCGAAGCCGAGACAATCTCGGAAGCGATCTGCGAGAAGGTAATGCCATTGCCGCTGTAGCCCATCACGGCATGGATACGAGGGTGGCTGGGAATGGCGCCGATATAGGGCAGGCCGGTGGTCGTGGTGCCGAAAGAACCAGTCCAGGCGAATTCAGGCCTGTTGTCGAGATGCGGAAATATCCGGCCAAGCTTTTCGGCAATGCGTGCGCTCTTGTCGCCGATCAGCTCGTCGCGCCGCGCCTCGTCGACAAAATCCTCGTCCTCGCCGCCGCAGATGACCCGGCCGTCGGCCGTCGCGCGCATATAGAGGTAGGGGTCCGACGCCTCCCAGATGAAGGCTGCCTGCCGCCAGATCTTTCGCGGTTGCGGTCGTGTCGCGATCGCCCAGGTCGAGCGGATCTGGTGGGCAGTCGCCGGCACGATATCGACCAGTTCGTAGCCGGTGGCAAGCACGACATGTTGCGCGGTGACGGCCGGGCCGTCCCTGGTTGCGACCACTACCGCGTCGGCTTTGTCGACGATCGCCGTCGCTTCGGCGGGGGCGTAGAGACCTGCCTTGCGCTCTAGGGCCTTGAGCAGCAGCCCGGCCGTCAGCTTGCTCGGGTTGAGCGCTATATTGCCATGGCTGAGGACGGCGCTGTTGCGATCGATGCCGAACTTCTCCGCCAGCGGCGCTGGTGTGAGATAGGCCGCGCCGATACCGGCTTGCCGCCGCGCGTCGGCCTCGTCACGCAGCTGCGATGGGCTGAGCAAGGTGCCGGCCAGGTAGAGCGACGGCGTGCGGCTCAGACTACAATTGATGCCGAGTTCGGCGATGCGGGCAGCAAGATTGGAAATGGCGAGCCGCGAGCGTCGCCAGGCTTGGTTCGCCGAGGCACTGCCGATTATCTTTGAAAGCGTCGAAAGCGGCTGATCGAGCTCGAATTGCACCAGCGCAGTGGTCGCGGATGTCGAGCCTTTCAGCGGGCCGCGCCGGTCGATGCAGATTACCGCATGGCCTTGCGCCGTCAGGGCCTCCGCCATCATGGCTCCGCTGATGCCCATGCCGACGATCAGCACATCCGTCTTGACGTCCCGGATCAGGCTGTCCGTCGGCACCGCAGGCGCGCGATAGGCGGACCAGACGGGCCGGCCGGTTCTCAGGTCGAGCTTGCGAGGCATCGAATTCTCCGGAGGGCGCGCCTTAACGCCCCGGAGCTTGTGTTGTTCCGGTTCAGAATTGCTTTAGACCCAGCCGGACAGTTCGCGCCGCACCATCGCTTCGACCACTGCCATGCCCTCGGCGCTGTCGTTGAGGCACGGGATATGGGCGAAGTTCTTGCCGCCGGCATGATGGAAGGTCTCGGCCGCCTCGCGGCCGATCTCGTCCAGCGTCTCGATGCAGTCGACGGAAAAGCCGGGATTGACGATGGCGATCGATTTCACGCCGTCCTTGCCAAGTTTCTCTACCGTCTTGTCGGTATAGGGCTGCAGCCATTCCTGCGCGCCGAAGCGCGACTGGAAGGTGATGATCAGTTTCTTGTCATCCCAGCCGAGCCGTTCACGCAACAATCGCGTCGTCTTCTGGCAATGGCAATAATAGGGATCACCCTTCTCGAAGTAGGGCTTTGGGATGCCATGATAGGAGGTGATGACCACTTCCGGCTCGAAATCAAGCGTCGCCAGATGCTGTTCGATCGAGCGCGCCAGCGCTTCGATGTAGACCGGTTCGTCATAGTAAGGCGGTACGCTGCGGATGGCCGGTGCGCGGCGCATCTTCATCAAGGCGCGAAACAGCTGATCGTTGGCGGTTGCCGTGGTCGTCGCCGAATATTGCGGGTAGAGCGGGAATGCAAGAATACGGTCGCAGCCTTGCTCGACCAGACGCTGGGCAACGCTTTCGGTCGAAGGATTGCCATAGCGCATCGCCCAATCGACGATAACATCGGGCAGGTCGCGCAGCGCTTCGGCCAGCTTCTCGCCCTGGCCGCGGGTATAGGTGCGCAGCGGTGACTCGTTCTTCTCCCGATTCCAGATCCGGGCATAGTTGGCGCCCGACGTCTTCGGCCGCCTGGTGAGCACCAGGCCATAGAGGATCGGATACCAGATCGCCCTGTTGAGCTCGATGACGCGCGGGTCGGAGAGGAATTCTCGGAGATAGCGCCACATCGACTTGAAATCGGTGCCATCAGGCGTGCCCAGATTGACCAGCATGATGCCGATCTTGCCCGCCTTGACTGGCGGATGTCCGGCGGGCAATGGGCCAAGTGCCTTCGCGGCCTTGCGATCGACAGGGGTGGACAGCGTCATAGGGTTCTCCGGGAGACGCGAACCTAACCATCTTGTGGGCACTTTCAATGCAGCGTCTGGCCGCACCTTAGCTCGAAAACAGGACGCCCGCCCGGTTTCTCGGGCGGGCGGTGTCTTTCAGGCATAGAAGCGATGCTATTTCGGCGGGATGGTCAGCGTTGCGCCGACCGGAAGACGGCGCGGCTCGTAGCCCTTGTTGGCGTCCGAAATGACTTTCCACTTGGTGCCGTCGCCATAGGCCTTCACCGCCAGATCCCAGTAGGTATCGCCGGCAACGATGACATGGCTGCTTTCGGCCGGTGCGGGCTCGGCGGGCTTTGCCGGCTCCGGTGCCGCAGGGGCAGGAGCCGGTGCTGCTTCAGCCGGTTTTGCCGGCTCGGCCGGTGCGACAGGCGCGGCTGGCGCTGTCTCTGTCGATACGGCCGGCGGTGTGTTGGCGATATCACCCGAGTTGGCCGGAAGTTCAGGCATTGCCGGGGCCGCTTCCGCAGGCTTGGCTGGTTCGGCCGCGGGTGCCGCCGCGACGGTCGCCGCGATCTCGGTGATGCGGCCGTCGAGCTTCGGCGTGTACGGCCGGTGGGCGCCGAGATAGTCGGCAACCACCTGTTCAAGACCTGGACCGTAATCGTAGGCGTTCTTCGCCTTGTCGGCGAAGACCTTGTAGCCGTCGCCGCCCTGGCGGACATAATTGTTGGTGGCGACCAGATAGTCCTTGTCCGGATTGAGCGGCGTCCAGGCGCCGCCTTCCATGACCTCCACCGATTTGACGCGGCCGGCATTGGGTGCGGCGGATCTGTCGAAGGTGTATTTCAGGCCGGCGACCTGCGGGAAGCGCCCGGCGCCGTCCTCGACCTGGCTGAGGCCGTTCTCGAGACCGGCCACCAGGTCCTTGCCGGAAATCTGGAAGGTTGCCAGCGTGTTCTGGAACGGCAGCACGGTCAGCACCTCGCCCATGGTCACAGTGCCCTTGTCGATCGATGCGCGCAGGCCGCCGCCATTGGAAATGACGATCTCGACCCCCTGTCCCTTGACGCGGTCCAGGATGGCGTCGGAGACGAGGTTGCCCATCGCGCACTCGCGCGTGCGGCAGCTCTCGCGGCTGCCGTCGATCACGTCGGTCGTCTCGGCCACTTCCTTGTTCTTTAGCGCCTCGATCGGCGCGCCAAGCTCCTTGATGCGAGCGAGCACGGCCGGATCGGGCGTGATCGACTTGTCGAGATAGATGGGGTCGCCGCTGGCCGATTTGACGACGCCATTGTCGTCGAACACCACCTTGAACTCGCCGAGATATTTCGAATAAGACGCCGCCTGCACGACCGGCACCTTGTAGCCGTCCGGGTTGTCGACCATCGTCGGGTAGGGGCCTTCAGCCTTGGGGTCGGTGTTCGACAGCAGCGAATGGCTGTGGCCGCCGACGACGACGTCGATGCCCGGGATTTTTGCAATGACGTCGCGCTCGCGCTTGTAGCCGATATGGGTCACGGCGATGATCTTGTTGACGCCTTCGCCCTTCAGCTTCTCGACCTCGGCAGTGATCGACTTGACGTCGTCCTCGATGGCGACGTTGGGACCGGGGGACGCGAGCTCCGGCGTGTCGTTGGTGATCGCGCCGATGATGCCGATCTTCTGGCCTCCGACCTCGACGACGATCGACGGCTTGACGCGATCGCCGAGCTTGGATTGCGCATTGGCCTTCACATTGGCACCCAGCACCGGAAATTCGATCATGTCGAGGAACGGCGCCAAGGCCGCTTCGCCGTCGTCGAATTCATGGTTGCCGAGCGCCATGGCGTCGAACTTCATCTGGTTGAGGAACTCGCCTTCGACCTTGCCCTTGTAGGTCGTGTAGAAAAGCGAGCCCTGGAAATTGTCGCCGGCGCTGAGCAGCAGCACGTTCTGACCATCCAGCTTCTTGCGTTCCTGGGCGATCGCGGTGATCAGCCGGCCCGCGCCGCCGATGCACTCGCCCTTGGTCTCTTCGTCGGCCGAGCAGGTCGACTCGTATTTGTTGTTGCCTTCGATGCGGCTGTGCCAGTCGTTGATGTGCAAGATGTTCAAAGTGTAGTCGGCAAAGGATGCGCCGGCCGACAGGCCGAGTGCTGAGGCGGACAGGGCGGCAACGGCAGCAAGCTTCTTCATCTTCGTCTCCCGGAAAGCTGATCAGACGCCTTTAACGCTCTTGCTTGACTGGAACATAACAGTCGGCGCTTTGGCCATGTTCCCATCGCGTCCCGGATGACGCAAGCGGAAATCCGGGAACTTTGCCGGCGTAAAAAGGACGGCGGCCAATCGGCCGCCGTCCGTGGTCAGCGAATGCCAGCAGGTTCAGACGCGTCGTGTCAGCACGAAATTCTGGCCGCTGGAGCTGGTGCAGTTGAGCTGGCTTGTCGAAACCATCAGACAGTTGAAGCTGACTGGCGTCTGGCGGATTAGCGAGGTGCCGTTGATCTGTACCGAAGTGGCACCGGTCATCGTGTAGCTGCCATCGGCAAGCTTCTGGCCTGTGTCGGTGGCGACGGTTGTGAAGGTGCCGCCGGTGAAGGTCGACAGGCCGGTGCCCTTGGCATCGATCCAGGAGCCTTCAACGCCTTTCGGCGACGCCGCCATCGGCGGTCCGTCGGGGCCACTGGTGGCACAAGCAGCAAGCATCGCCACAATGGCCCCCGCCAAACTCATAGAAAGAACTTTGCGCGCAAAAGTCATGTGAAAATCCTCTCCTCTCGCATCGGCCGAAAAATCGGAATCGATTTTCGGAAAGCACGATGCGCGCATCCAAGTTTCCAGAGCGTACATCGTGCCTTCAAACGGGCACGCGTCGCTCTCGTCCGCATCCCTTCAATCGCCCGATTTCCGGGCGATTGCAAGGCAATGGAGTATTCCGAGCAGGGCGCTATCGGACGAGGATGTTGCGGAACTGCCACGGGTCGTTCCGGTCGAGGTCTTCCGGGAACAGGCCGGGGCGGTTATCGAGCGGCGTCCAGTCGGTGTAGTGGCCCTCGACCGGCCCGAGATACTGGGACTGCACTTCCAGGCAGCGCCTGTAGTCCATCTCGTCGGCCTCGACGATGCCGGCCTCCGGGTTTTCCAATGCCCATACCATGCCGGCGAGAACCGCCGAGGTGACCTGCATGCCGGTGGCGTTCTGGTAGGGCGCCAACTTGCGCGCCTCGGCGAGCGAAAGATGCGAGCCGTACCAGTAGGCATTCTTGTCGTGGCCGTAGAGCAGCACGCCGAGCTCGTCGACGCCGTCGACCAGTTCGTTCTCGTCGAGCACGTGGTGCACAGGCTGGGCCGTGCCGGCGGCGCCGAACATCTCGTGTAGCGACAGCACCGCGTCATTGCAGGGATGGTAGGCGTAGTGGCAGGTCGGGCGGTAGTGCACCTTGCCCTTCTTGCCGCGTACGGTGAAGAAATCGGCGATCGAGATCGCCTCGTTGTGGGTGACCAGGAAACCGTACTGCGCGCCGGGCGTCGGGCACCATGAGCGCACGCGCGTGTTGGCGCCGGGCTGCTCCAGGTAGATCGCGGCCTTGGAGCCATGCTTGTGCTTCTTGGCGTTCTTCGGCATCCACTTCTCATGCGTGCCCCAGCCGAGCTCCGCAGGCTGCAGGCCTTCGGAGATGAAGCCCTCGACCGACCAGGTGTTCCAGAACACATTCATCGGCTTTGGCTTCTTGGCGCGCTGGGTGTCGCGCTCGGCGATGTGGATGCCCTTGACGCCGGCCTTCTTCATCAGCTTGGCCCAGCCCTCGCGGTCGTCCTGCGCAGGCTCTGAAAACTCGAGGCCAAGATCGGTGGCGAGATTGACCAGCGCCTGCTTGACGAACCACGAGACCATGCCGGGATTGGCGCCGCAGGTGGAGATCGCCGTCGCACCGCCGGGCTTGTCGTGCTTTTCCTGGATCATCGCCTCGCGTAGCGCATAGTTGGTGCGGCTAGCGTTGTCGGCCTCGGCATCGAAATAGAAACCGAGCCATGGCTCGACGACGGTGTCGATGTAGAGCACTCCGAGCTTGCGGCAGAGCCGCATCAGGTCCACCGAGCCGGTATCGACCGACAGGTTGATGCAAAAGCCCTTACCGCCGCCATTGGTTAGAAGCGGCGTCAAGAGCTTCTTGTAGTTCTTCTCGGTTACCGCTTCCTGGACGAAGGCGATGCCGCGATCGTCGAGCAGCTTGCGGTCGGTGTCGCGCGGGTCGACGACGGTCATGCGCGATTTGTCGAACTGGAAATGGCGCTCGATCATCGGCAACGTTCCCCGGCCGATCGAACCAAAGCCGATCATCACGACAGGGCCGGTGATTTCACCGTAAACGGGCCAGTTTTCGGTCGCCATTTTATCGAACACTCCTTCAAAGCCCAGGAAACTGGGAACACGCACACAAAACCGGGCATCTTTGCCCGGCGGCCATGCGCTACATCACAGATCATTGTCACAAACCAGCGAAAAGCGCCAACCAGCGGCTAGCCGTCATTGGCCATGTGGTTAAGGACTGAGATCAGCCGGTCACGGTCTGCGGTCAGGCCCTTGTAGTCGAGCTGGGCGAGATCGAGCGCTTCGAGCTGGGCGGCGAAAGACACCGCGAGCATCGCCCGATCCGGGTGCCGGGCGAGGACGGCGAGCGGGTCGAGATGGATGCGGATGGTGAACAGGATATCGCGTGTAACAGGCAGTCTTCGCAATGTCTGACGCTCGACACGGATGAAGGCATGGGCGTCGATGTCGCCGTCGGGAAAACGCGAGGGCCGGTTCGTGGCGCGGTCGATGCGCTGCAGGTCGGAGAGCGGATGGTAGAGCGCGTCGCCCGACTGGATCGACCAGTTGTAGCGCTCGACGGCTTGGCCCTGCAGACCGTCGAACATGCGGTTGATCAGCTCGGCCGGACGCGTGCCCGGGCCGAAACCCGGCACCGGGGCGTGGATGTCCTGCAGCGGCTTGCCGAACTTTTCGAGAAGCGACCAGGAAGAGGGAAAGCACAGCGAGCCTGCGACAAGCCGCCAGCCGCTGTCGCTGCGGCGCATCAGGATCAGGTCTTCCTGGACCAGCAGCGAAGCCGTGACCAGCGGCGCATCGCCCAGACCGGAAGGAATGGCGGGATGGTTCGCGGCATCAGCAGCCTCGATGCCCGTATCGGTGGGGTGATAGATACCGGGAAATCTCCCGGGCAGATACGCGCGGAGCAATTCGAGCACTTCCTGCTGGGCGTCCCGCGTGCCGTCCTCCTCGACAAAAACGCGCTCGGGGATTTCCGCGTAGAGCCGGCGCTTCTCGGCGAGATAAGGCAGCAGATGATCGTCGACCTCGATCCAGTCCGCCGGATCGAGAGGCTTCAGCCCGATGCTGAAGAGTTTCGACGAACCGTCATAAGGCGTGTGGGCGGGCAGCGCCTCGGCCAAGCTCATGCCTCCTTGAGATGATCGAGGCAGGCGGCGGTCATCCTCGCCAGGAATTCGGTGACATCATATTCGGCCGCGCCTGCCTTGGCGAAAGGGTCGGCGGCCAGCCTGGCGTCGAGCACCTCGCGCGGACATCGTGCGATGATGATGCCGCCGGTCCTCGGCTTCTTCGGCCCGGAGGCAACGAAGATGCCGTCCGCATAGCAGGCGTTCAGCCATTCCACGTGCGCCGCCTGCAAGCGGTCGATTTCGGTCAGCGGCGCCTTGTAGTTCAGCGAGACGACAAACATTGTTTGGGCTTCTCTCAGGTAAGTTTGGCCGGAATCAGTCCGCGCAGCGAGTTGCCGACGAACAGCGCCCTGGCGGTCTTCAGATCGTCCAAGCTGTAGATCGCTTCATGGGCGCGGCCTTCGTCCAGAAGCTCCGCGCGCAATACGCCAGGCAGCAGGCCGCAGTCGAGCCGGGGCGTCGCCAATGCTCCGTCGCCGAAATCGGCGAAGACGTTGGTGATGGTACCTTCACAGATTTCGCCGCGCTCGTTGGCCAGGATCACCTCGTCCGCCTGGGTGATGAGATATTCGGCGCGGGCATGCGTGTAGAGCTGCCGCCGGCTGGTCTTGTGGCGCAGCAGCGTATCGTGCGAATCGAGCCTCGTTCGCGCCAGCCGCAGCAGCCAGACCTTGTCGGCGGCGAGGGGTTCAAAGCGCTGTGCCGAGGCCGTCACCTCGCCGTCTTGCGACAGGACGAGGCGGGTGCGCATGGCAATGCGGGATCCGCTGACCGCGCTGCTCAATGCCTCGCCGACCTTGCCCGGATCATAGCGGAAGCCGAGTTCCGCCGCCGAACCATAGAGGCGGGCGAGATGGCGATCGAAGCGCAGGAAGCCCGAACCGGGTTCCCAGCGCATGGTCTCGATCAGCTGGAAATTGGCGGTGTTCCCGTCGCGAAGCGCGCTTTCAGCAGACACTCCTGATACTCCTCCTGCGCCGTCGAATCGAAGACGACGCCGCCACCGACATTGTAGACGGCCGCGCCACCGGAAAAGAGTGAGATGGTGCGTATCGCCACGGAAAAGCGCATCCTGCCGCCGGGCGCGATCCAGCCGATGGCACCGCAATAGACATCGCGCGGCGTGCCTTCCAGATCATGCAGGATTTCCATGGCGCGGATCTTTGGCGCGCCGGTGATCGAGCCGCAAGGAAACAGCGCCGCGAAGATCTGACGGATGGAAAGACCCGGCAGCAGTTTGGCCCTGACGTCGCTCACCATCTGGTGGACCGTCGGATAGGTTTCGATGCGGAACAGCGCCGGCACATCCAGCGTGCCGACCTCGCTGATCAGCGAGATATCGTTGCGCAGGAGATCGACGATCATGCGGTTTTCGGCCTGGTTCTTTTCGTCGTTGCGCAGAAAGATTTTCTGCCGTTCGTCCTCGGCCTTGGTCGCGCCGCGCGGCGCCGTGCCCTTCATCGGATGCGTCTCGATCATGCCCCCAGCGTCGATCTCGAAGAAGAGTTCGGGCGAGCGCGACAGCACGATGGGTTCACCGAGCGCGACGAGCGCACCATACTTTACCGGCTGGCGTTCGGTCAGCGCATCGAAGGCGGCCAGCGGGTCGCCTGCCCATTGCGCATGCACCGGAAAGGTCAAATTGCCCTGGTAGCAATCGCCCTGTCTGATGTGCTGGTGCAGCCGTGAGAACCGCTTCTCGTAATCCTCGGGCGACCACGTCGCGCGGGCGTCGAAGATCGGGCCATTGGTCGCCACGGTATTGCGCGGCGGCACCGCCTCTTCGACCGGCGCATCGAAAACGCCAAGGCACACGAGCGGAGTTCGGCGCCTGTCCGGCAGCAAGGGAACGAGCTTCGGTTCGAGCAAATAACCCGCCTCGTAGGAGAAATAGCCGGCAAGCCATTTGCCAGCGTCGTGCGCGGCTTGTGCAGCTACCAGCGCCGGCAGGAAATCCTTTGCCTCATGCGCCATGATGACGTCGGCCGGCCGGTCAAAAACGAGCTGGCGCGCGCTTTCGTCGTTGCGGAAAATTGCGGCGGGCAGGGACATGGGCACCGGATGCTGCGGTCGATGAAGCCGTCGATCGCTCTATATGGGGGGCCGCTCGCGCGCAATCGAGGGAACGGCACCCTGCCACTCAAAGCCGACCTCGGGCCGACCTTGGGGACGACCTTTGAGCCGACCGTCGGGTCGACTTTGGGCCAACCCAGAGGCCAAAAAGCAAACGGCGGCACCGTATTGGCGCCGCCGTTGCAATCTTCAGCTATTGCCTGACAATCAGGTGTTGCTGGCGGTTCCAGCAGTTGGAAACTGCTTGGCGAATTCCTTCTCATTGCCGTCAGCGAGCAGCTTCGCTTGCTCGATCCAGCGCTCGCGTGCGATGCGGCCGTCGAAATTCATCACGTCCTCGATCCGCTTGATATCGGCGGCTGTCCAGCCGGCGATCTGGGCGAAGCTGGTGACGCCTTGCGCCTTGAGCAGCTTCTCGTTGACCGGCCCAATGCCAATCAGCCGGCGCAGATTGTCGGGCTTGCCGGATGCTGGCTTGGCCGGTGCCGGTGCGGCTTTCCTGGCTGGGGCTGCCTTTGGTGCGGTCGAACTCCTGGCTGCCGAGGTCGCGGCTGCCGGCTTGCTCGCCGCGGGCTTGACCGCAGGTTTCGACGCTGCCGCCTTTGGCGCCGCCGATTTCGCAGCCACTGCCTTTGCAGGGGCTGCCTTTGCGGCCACCGGCTTGGCAGGCGCCGGCTTTGTGGGCGCGGATTTGGCCGTCGAAGGCGGCGACATCAGGGCCGAGGGGGCGGCGTTTGTCGTGGCACTGGCAGCGGGCGTCGCCTGCGCGTCGCGCAGCCGGCGCTCAAGATCGGCGCGAGTCTTGCCGCATGCATCGAGTTCACCGGTCAGCCGGTCGCTGTCGGCGCGCAGCCTGTCCCGCTCGCTGCGTGTGCGGTCGATGTCGCCACGCAAGCTGTCCAACTCACCGCGCAGGCGGCCCCACAGGAACCAGCCCACAAGCACGCCTACCAGGAATGCCAGGAGCATGTAGAAAAAAGTGCCCATTGTCTCTCTCCAGTCAGATCCGTCTGCCGTGGGGTCATGACCTTCGGCGCAGGACTACTCGATGGTGGTTCCGCGGTTCGCAGAACAGCCGGCTTCGGTTCGAGCTGTCGGCAATCGGCCTTGCTTGCCATGGCCAACGGCCATCGTCGCGTTCGCCTGAGCGCTACGGCCGGCTGAGATCTTTCCTCGCCGATCCGCATGCGCTCCGGCTGAGCTTGGAGCGAAGGCTATCATAGAGCTTGTGGAAAGCTATCTGAAAACTTCGATGGAGAGTACTTCAAGAACAGATATTTAGAGCAAGAATACAGCGATACCAACATGCACTCGGGCTAAACTGTTTGGCGACGCCTGCGGGACGCATTTCAAGTGTCGAGCACTTCCAACTCGTCGATCAGGCCGCTGATGACGCCGAGCCCGATCTGCCAGAAGGCGGGGTCGGTGGCGTCAAGGCCGAAGGGCGCCAGAAGCTCCGAATGATGCTTGGTGCCGCCGGCGCGGAGCATTTCGAAATACTTGTCCTGAAAGCCGCGCTCGGCGTTCTGATAGACGGCATAGAGCGAGTTCACCAGACAGTCGCCGAAGGCATAGGCATAGACATAGAAGGGCGAATGGATGAAGTGCGGGATGTAGGTCCAGAACACCTCGTAGCCTTCGCGCAGCTTGATCGCCGGACCCAGGCTTTCGGCCTGCACTTCGAGCCAGAACTGGCCGAGCCTGTCAGAGGTCAGTTCGCCGTTCTTGCGTTCGGCATGCACCTTGCGCTCGAATTCATAGAAGGCGATCTGGCGCACGACCGTGTTGATCATGTCCTCGACTTTCTGGGCGAGCATGGCCTTGCGCTCGCGCCTGTCGGTGGTCTGGTCGAGCAGTGAGCGGAAGGTCAGCATCTCGCCGAAGACGGACGCGGTCTCGGCCAGGGTCAGTGGCGTCGAGGCCATCAGCGCGCCCTGGCCGCTGGCCAGCACCTGATGCACGCCATGGCCAAGTTCATGCGCCAGCGTCATCACATCGCGCGGCTTGCCCATGTAGTTGAGCAGCACGTAGGGATGCGCCGACGGCACGGTCGGATGCGCGAAGGCGCCGGGCGACTTGCCCGGACGCACCGGAGCGTCGATCCAGTTGCGGTCGAAGAAGGTTCGCGCGATCTCCGCCATGTCTGGCGAAAAGCGGTGATACGCGGACAGCACGGTGTTCCTGGCCTCGTCCCAGCCGATGATCGCCTGAGGCGTGTCCGGCAACGGCGCGTTGCGGTCCCAATGGTTCATCGCCTCCATGCCCAGCCAGCGCGCCTTCATCGCGTAGTAGCGGTGCGACAGGCGCGGATAGGCATCGCGAACGGCGGACGCCAGGGCATCCACCACGCTGCGCTCGACGCGGTTTGCGAGATGGCGTGAGTCGGCAATGTCCTCGAAGCCGCGCCAACGGTCCGATATTTCCTTGTCCTTGGCCAGCGTGTTGGTGATCAGCGTGAAGGTGCGCAAATTCTTGCGGAAGGTTGTGGCCAGCGCCTCGGACGCCCGGCGACGCACCTCGCCATCGGCGTCCTGGAGCCGGTTCAGCGCCGGCTCCAGCGTCAGTTCCTCGCCGTCGATGTCGAAGCGAAGATCGGTCATCGTCTCGTCGAACAGTCGGTTCCAGGCACCGCGTCCGGTGATAGATTTTTCGTGGAAGAGCTGCTCGACACGGTCCTCGAGTTGGTAGGGCTTGTCTTTGCGCAGATCGAGCACCCAAGGCCGGTAGTGGCCGAATGCCTGATCGCCGGTGAGCGCGCCTTCGATGGCGGCATCGTCGATCAGGTTGAGTTCGAGCGCGAAGAACAGAAGGTGCGCGCTGGCGTCGGTCATCTTCTCCTGGATGTCGCCATAGAGCTTGGCGCGCTGCGGGTCGGCAGTGTTGCCGGCATAGACCAACCCCGCATAGGAGACGATGCGGCCGATCAGTTCCTCCAGTGCCTCGTAGGCGACAAGCGCCTCGCCCAGCCTGCCTGCGCCGCCGCGCTCTGCCTCGGCGGCCAGCGTGCCCTTCCAGCGGCTCTCGAAGCTGATCGCATCGGTGGCGGCCTTGGCGATGTCGCGCTTCAGTTCCGGCGCGTCCATGCCGGCATAGAGGTCGGCAAGATTCCATTCCGGCAGGTCGCCAAGCTCGGCCGCGCCCTGACCGGACGCTGGTGCCGCAAGCTGCCGAGCAGAAACCATGTGCCCAGAGACCATGTGCATTGCCGACACCTTCCGTGGCCAAGATTCAGGGGGAAACGAGAAGCCGGTCAAATCCTAAGGAATTCATTCACCGGGTTTTTTGAAACCTTATTTAGAACCCTGTGCCAAGATGGTCCACAGGGCAGAATTCCTCGGGCGGGCAGTCATACCAGTCATGACAGGTTCCATACTCATAGTCGATGACGATCCCGTGCAGCGCCGGCTGCTCGAAGCGGCGGTGACACGGTTCGGTTACACGGCCATCGTCGTCGATGGCGGCGCGGCTGCTCTCGATGTCCTCGACGGGCTCAGCGCCCGCGAGGTTTCGGTGGTCATCCTCGATCTGGTCATGCCCGGTCTCGACGGCATCGGCGTGCTGAAGGCGATGCGCGAGCGCGACATAAATGTCCCGACGATCGTGCAGACCGCCCAGGGCGGCATCGAGACCGTGGTCTCGGCGATGCGCCACGGCGCCTTCGATTTCGTCGTCAAGCCGGCGTCTCCGGACAGACTGCAGGCGTCGATCGGCAATGCGCTCAAGGTCGAGGCCGTCGAGGGCGAGGTCAAGCGCACGTCGCGCCGGCGCAGCGGCCTTCTGACCTTCAAGGACATGATCACGCACAGCCCGGCCATGGACAGGGTGATCCGCCTTGGCCAGAAGGCGGCGGTATCCAACATTCCGATCCTGATCGAGGGCGAATCCGGCGTCGGCAAGGAGCTGGTGGCGCGCGCCATCCAGGGCAGCGGCGACCGCCGCTCGAAACCCTTCGTCACCGTCAATTGCGGCGCCATTCCCGACAATCTGGTCGAATCGATCCTGTTCGGCCACGAGAAGGGCTCGTTCACCGGAGCGACCGACAAGCACACCGGAAAATTCGTCGAAGCGCATTCCGGCACGCTGTTTCTCGACGAGATCGGCGACCTGCCGCTCGACGTGCAGGTCAAGCTGTTGCGCGCCGTGCAGGACGGCGAGGTCGACCCGGTCGGCGGACGCTCGACCGTCAGGGTCGACATCAGGCTGATTTCGGCAACGCACCGCAACCTCCTGCAGCAGGTTAAGGACGGCAAGTTCCGCGAGGATCTGTTCTACCGGCTGAACGTCTATCCGATCTTCGTACCGCCGCTGCGCGACCGCCGCGACGACATCCCCTACCTGGTCACCCATTTCATGGACAAGGTGGCGCCGGCCGACCCGCGTCATCGCCTGCAAGGCATTTCGGCCGCGGCGCTCGCCGTGCTGCAGGCCTATGACTGGCCCGGAAACATCCGGCAGCTCGAAAATGCCGTCTTCCGGGCCTCGGTGCTCTGCGAAGGCGATTTGCTGACCACGGAGGACTTCCCGCAGATCCGGGCGCAGGTGGAAGGCACCGTCAACCTCGACACCGACGGCGATGCGCTGTCGCCGTCCTTGCCTCCGCAGGGGGACGAAGAAGAAGCCTTGCCCGGCGAGGTTAGCCCGGCAACCGAGTCCAATTCGCCAGCCAGGTTGCCGCCCCGCTTCGGCACGTTGCGGGCGCTCGACGATCGCGGCAATGTACGCGCTCTGGCCGATGTCGAATTCGAGATGATCAAGCTCGCCATCGATCACTACAACGGCCAGATGAGCGAAGTCGCCCGCCGACTCGGCATCGGCCGCTCGACGCTCTATCGCAAGCTCAAGGAATACGGCATCGACCCCGAGACCGGCCGGGTCGACCGGCTCGCTTCCTGAGCCGCAAGCTCGGCACCAGTCTGCAATGCCACAACAGGCCGTATACCGGCGGTTGGCGGATTGTGGCGGGCCTATGGACAGCGCTGTTCACGCATTAAGGCTAACGGTAACAGATCGTGTTCCACGCAAAGGCGGAAACATGATCTAAACCAGTGGTTTACCAAGAAACCCCGTGTACAATTTTGGACGGGATATCGCCACGGTGTTACCGCATTTCGACTTCAATAAGCGATGATTAACCATTAGGATCGATATTCGGATGTGATCACGACACATCCGTTTGGACAAATCCGGGGACAAACGGCAGCCTGCAGGGCCTTTTGATTTGGACAGAATCGAACGACACACAAACGGGCGGCACCATCAAGTGAACGTCTGGCCGAAGTGGCTGGCGGCATTGATTGTCGCACTTGGTTTTGTTGCCGCGGCTGCGACCGGAGCTAGCGCCGAAACACGTTCGCTGAAGCTCTATCACCTCCATACACACGAGAAGGCCGAGATCGTCTACAAGCGCAACGGCCGCTACGTCCCGGAGGGTCTCAGGAAGATCAACATCATTCTGCGCGACTGGCGTCGCAACGAGCCGACCAAGATGGATCCGCGTCTGCTCGATCTGGTCTGGGAAGCGTACCGGGAAGCCGGCGCCACGGACTACATCCAGGTCGTCTGCGGCTATCGCTCGCCGTCGACGAACTCGATGCTGCGCAGCCGCAGCCGGGGTGTCGCCGAGAAGAGCCAGCACATGCTCGGCAAGGCGATGGATTTCTACATTCCCGGCGTGCCGCTGAAGAAGCTGCGCAATATCGGTCTCAAGATGCAGGGCGGCGGCGTCGGCTACTATCCGTCCTCCGGTTCGCCGTTCGTCCATATGGATGTCGGCAATGTGCGCCATTGGCCCGGCATCAGCCGCCAGGAATTGGTCAGCCTGTTCCCCAATGGCAAGACGCTGCATGTGCCGAGCGACGGCAGGCCGCTGCCCGGCTTTGAGCAGGCGCTCGCCTCCTACAAGGCGCGCAAGGGTTCGGGCTCGCCGGCCATCGAGTTGGCCAGCGCCGCTGGCAGCGGCAAGAAATCAGGCGGGTTCCTGTCGGCCTTTTTTGGCGGCGGCGACGACGAGGCCGACGACAGCGCCGATGTCGAGACCGCTTCGGCCGCACCTCCGCCCAAGGCGAGAAACCTGAAGCCGGCCGAGGCAGCAAAGACCAGCAACCTGCCAGGCATCGCCATCGTGGCGCCGGAGAACGCGCAGCGCGCCGAGATTCCGCAGGTGACCGAGGAGCAGGCCCCCGAGCCTGAACAGGACACGCCGGAGACGATCATAGCGGCATTGCCTGCACGCAGCGTTCCGTTGCCTGATTTCGCACCGCGGCCGAAGGCCGATGTCGGCGCTCAGCCGCCTGAAAACGTTCCTTTTGGGATGGCGGATGCGACAGCCACCACCGAGCAGGCCGTGGCGACCGCACATGCGCCTGCTACCGTTCCATTCGGCATGGCCGATGCAACGGCTTCGGCTGATCCGGCCCAGATTGCCGTCAACAACATACCGTTGCCGACATGGCGCCCCGACGCTTCTCTGCCGGCCGCTCTGGCTGCGTCCCCCAGCAAGACTGTGCTGATGGCGCTGGCCGATACGGCTGAGCACAGCAAGACCGCGACCGACGCGTTCTCGGTGCTGCCGACGGCGCGCCCCGAGATGGCCCGGCCGGACGCGGTCAAGGCCGTTCTCGACGAGGCCAATGCCCAGGTCGGCGCGGCCGGCGAATACCAGGTTGCTTCATTGTCCGAGTCCGAGCCGCGTTCGGCCTTCAACGATCCGTCGGGTAATGATGCCGCATCGCCGCGCGAGGCTGTCGTTGCCCGCCCGGCCGGCTCCGATCCGGTCGCCGCGATCGGTGCCGGCGTGAAAACCACCCGCAAGGAATCGAGAGCCACCGCGCGCGACCTGAAGCCAGGCCCCAAGGCCATGGTGGTTGCCGCCGCACCGCAGGCCGCCCGCTGGGCGCTGACCAGCGGCGAGCATGTCGCCACCGTCTCGAGCGCGACGACGGCGCCGGGCTACGCCTACAGCATCGTGCACACGGCGCCGAGCGAGGTCTACACGGCCGGCTTCCAGCAGGACAACCAGATGGCTGATGCCAACCGCTTTACAGGCAACGCGGTCAAGTTCCTCTCGGTCGCCCGCTTCCAGACCAAGTGAGCGATCAGCCAATCGACAAAGCCACGCTGGGCAACCTGCGCGGCTTTTTGCTGCGAGACCAGCCGCTATGCCGCTGCCATCGGCGGATCACTCCGGTGTGACATCGCAGTGATCGCGGATGGCTCGAAACCTGCGACGGACCCTGCTCGCAGCAGGAACGCAACCCGGTCGACGGAAGCCGGCCGGGTTTTCATGCGGCGACGAAGGCCTTACTTCGCCAGCTTGCTTGCCGCACGCGCCAGGGCTTCGATCTCGTCCCACTTGCCGGCCTTGACCATATCGTCCGGGGCCACCCAGGAGCCGCCGACGCAGATGACATTGGGCAGGCTGAGATAATCGGCCGCGTTCTTGCCGGTGATGCCGCCGGTCGGGCAGAATTTCACATCGGCAAGCGGCGAGGCGAAGGCCTTCAGTGAGGCGATGCCGCCCGACTGCTCAGCCGGGAAGAATTTGAGAAAGCGCAAGCCGGCTTCCCGTGCGGCCATGATCTCGCCGGGCGTGATGGCGCCGGGTAGCAGCGGAACAGCGCTGTCGCTTGCTGCCGCCAGAAGCTCGCGGGTGATGCCGGGGCTGACGATGAATCGCGAGCCTGCGCTCGCTGCCTTTTCGAACTGCCTGACATCGAGAATGGTGCCGGCGCCAACGATGGCTTCCTCGACCTCACCAGCCACCCGCCGGATCGCCTCAAGCGCGTCGGCGGTCCTCAGCGTGATCTCGATCGCCGGCAGGCCGCCGCGTGCCAGGGCGCGGGCCAAGGGCACGGCATCAGCGACATTGGCGATCTTCAGCACCGGGATGACCGGCTGGCCGTTTAGGAGCGACAGGAGGTTTTCGGTCTTGCTGGGCATCTGTCTCTCCGTATCCTAGCGCATGTCGCCCAAAGGGATCCCGGCTTTGGGAAAACGACATCCATAAAACAAAGACCTAAAGCGCGTCGTATGAATTGGTTTCGGCGCGACGCGCTTGAGGGCAATTCAACCGATTAGCAGACGGGTGTTTTTCTGTCCATGAAACGAAGCGTGTCGCGATGTCACGCGCGGCCGATACTTGGCTGGATTCCGGCGCTGCCTTGAATCGGCTTGCGGGAGCGTTTAGTGGCTTCGGCCATGACATCACTTCAACCTCTCCGCGTCGCGGCGCTCTACCGGTTTGCCCGGCTCGACGCCTTCGAGGAGTTGCGCGCGCCGCTCGCTGCCTTCTGTTGCGGGCGCGGCATCAAGGGCACACTGCTTCTGGCGCATGAGGGTATCAACGGCACCGTGGCCGGCAGCGAAACGGCGATCGGCGAACTGATCGATTATCTCGAAGCCGTCGAAGGGCTCGCCGGCCTCGAGGTCAAATACAGCGTAGCCGCGGAAATGCCGTTTCATCGCATGAAGGTGCGGCTGAAGCGCGAGATCGTCACCATGGGCATCGCCGATATCGATCCGGCGACGAGCGCCGGCACCTATGTCGCGCCTGCCGACTGGAATGCGCTGATTTCCGAGCCCGACACTGTCATCATCGACACGCGCAACGCCTATGAGGTATCGATCGGCACCTTCAAGGGCGCAATCGACCCTGCTACCGCCAGCTTTCGCGAGTTTCCGGCCTGGGTGGAAGCACACCGGGCGGAGTTCGAAGGCCGCAAGGTCGCGATGTTCTGCACAGGCGGCATACGCTGCGAAAAGGCGACCGCCTACGTCAAATCGCTCGGCTTCGAGGACGTGTTCCACCTCAAGGGTGGCATCCTCAAATACCTCGAGGAGGTTCCGTCCGAACAGAGCCTCTGGCAAGGCGAGTGCTTCGTCTTCGACGAGCGCGTTTCTGTGTCGCACGGCCTCGCCGAGGGCGAGGCGGAACTCTGCCGCGCCTGCCGCCATCCGCTGACGCCGAACGACCTGACATCGCCCAAATTTGCCGCCGGTGTTTCGTGCCCGCATTGCTTCGATGCGCGTTCGGACGAGGACCGCCAGCGCTATGCCGAGCGTCAGCGGCAAGTCGAGCTTGCGCAGGCGCGGGGCAGGGATCCGCACATCGGATCCTAGTTTGGCTCTGTTATCGACAGCCGCAAGGCGACGGTTTGTCATTGTAATGCAAGGATCCGGGACCTACGTCTTCGACGTCCGAAACCTGCCCGTTCGGCCGGGCAATCCTGGAGGCACTGAATGTTCGATCCCAAGAAGCTTCTCGACGATCTGCTCGGCTCGCAAATCCCGGGCACCAGTGGCACCGTTCGCGACAAGGCGGGCCAGGCCGTGCAGATGGCCAAGGACAATCCGCTGGCCGCTGGAGCGCTCGCTGCAGTGCTGCTCGGAACCGGTGCCGGCCGCCAGGTGACGGGTACCGCGGTGAAGCTCGGTGGATTGGCCGCGATCGGCGGGCTCGCCTACAAGGCTTACCAGAACTACAAGGCCGGCAATGCTCCGGCCGAGGCGCCGGCAGGCGGCGAACCTGAATTGCTGCCGCCGCCCAAGGACACCGCCTTCCACCCGTCGCAGGCGCCGCAAGGCGAGGACGAATTCACGCTGACGCTGGTGCGGGCGATGATCTCGGCAGCAAAGGCCGACGGCCATGTCGACGATGACGAGCGCCAGAAGATCGCCGGCAAGCTCAGTCTTTCGGGCATCGGCTCCGACGCCGAAAAATTCCTGATGGCGGAGCTGGCGAGCCCGCTCGACCTCGACGCGCTGGTGGCAGGCGCCCAGACCGATGCGCAGAAGCTCGAACTCTACACGGCATCGCGCCTGACCATCGATCCCGACACACGCGCCGAGCGCGGCTACCTCGACCTGCTGGCCGGCCGGCTTGGCCTGCCGGATGCGCTGGTCGATCATGTCGAGGCGACAGTTTCGGCAGCCAAGGTGCCGGCCAAGGCCGGAACTTCACCCAATCCGCGCTGGTAGGCCAAAACGGCACAGGTGGCTTGTCTGGCGTTAACCTTTCGTTAACCCAGCAAGCGCATCATTCTAACCAGTTGGATCGGCTTTCCTCCTCCCAAGCCCGGTCCAGATCAGGGCGGTCGCCAATGACCGCCCTTTTTGTCGGCACGATCTGCTCGCCCGAGCATGATCTCGAGCAAAATCGGATCCCAATTTTCGGATCATGCTTTGTGCTTCGGCTTGCCATCGCCGCCGTCATTTGCGATCCCTTTGCTTCGTGCGCAAACCCGGAAAATAGCGCGAGCGCGCGTCGCTTCGGAGGACAATAGCCATGACCGTAAAAAGAACCGCCATCGTCACCGGCGCCGGCACCGGCATCGGCAAGAGCGTCGCTACGGCGCTGCTCAAGGCCGGCTGGAACACGGTGTTTTGCGGGCGCCGCAAGCCGGTGCTGGATGCCGCGGTCGCCGAGGCTGGCCGCACCGATGCCAAGGCATTGGCGGTTGCCTGCGATATCAGCAAGGCCGGCGAGGTCGACGATCTGTTCGAGACGGTGGCGGCGGCCTTCGGCCGCGTCGACCTGCTCTTCAACAATGCCGGCATGGGCTACAAATCGACGCCCATCGACGAGATCCCGGTCGAGGTGTGGAACGATATCGTCGGCGTCAATCTCACCGGTTCGTTCTTGTGCGCTCGCGCCGCCTTTGGCGCCATGCGCAAGCAGCGCCCGATGGGCGGCCGCATCATCAACAATGGCTCGGTGTCGGCCTACGCGCCGCGCCCGGGCTCCGTGCCTTATACCGCGACCAAGCATGCCATCACCGGGCTGACCAAGACGCTGGCGCTCGACGGAAGGCCCTACGACATTGCCTGCGGCCAGATCGACATCGGCAACGCACTGACCGACATGGCGCAGCCGATGACGGTCGGCGTGCCGCAGGCCAACGGCTCTATCGCTGCCGAAGCGGTGATGGACGTTCAGCACGTTGCCGACGCCGTTGTCCACATGGCCAGCCTGCCGCTCGACGCCAATGTGCTGTTCATGACGGTGATGGCGACCAAGATGCCGTTCGTCGGGCGTGGGTAGTTATTTCCCGGCCAATGGCACGCCCGGCAGGTAGAGCGCGATTGGACGGATTTCGTAGACGGCGGTCGGATTAACGCGGCGCAGGTCGCGGGCGATAACGATCGCATCGTCACGTGTCGCGCAGTCGACCACATAGAGACCGAGAAGCTGTTCCTTCGTCTCGGCGAACGGCCCGTCAAAAATGGTTCCGTCGCCCGGTCCACGCAAGGTGCAGGCCGACTGGGTCGCCCCAAGCCGCGCCGATGGGCCAAGATTGCCTTCCCGGTAAAGCCGATCGTTGATTTCGAGCAGGTCGGCCATCAATGCCGCGTCCTGCTCCGGCGTCAGCGCGGTGATGGCTCCTTCCACATCGTAGGCGAGGATGGCGTAAAACATCGAGTCACCTTCTGTCGTGATTGCAAACATCCAGCGCCGGTCGCAAGGCCCGACAGCCTCACTTGGCCAGGAACGCTCCGATCCGCTCCAGTGCCCGCAAGATGTTCTCCTCGGAGTTGGCGTAGGAGAGCCTGATATAGCCTTCGCCGAGAATGCCGAAATCGGGGCCGCCAATCAATGCCACGCCGGCCTCGTCGAGCAGGGCCGAAGCAAGCTTCTTTGCTTTCCAGCCGGTCTTCGAGACGTTGGGGAAGGCGTAGAACGCTCCCTTGGGCGTGATGCAGGATATGTCAGGCAGGGCGTTCAATCCGTCAACCACGATCTTCCTGCGGCGGTCGAAGGCGCGCATCATCTTGTCGACGTCGTCCTGCGGGCCGTCGATGGCCGCGATGCCGGCAAACTGGCTCGGCGCGTTGACGCAGGACCAGCAATTGACCGCTAGCTTGCGCACCTTGTCGTAGAGGTGAGCGCCCTTGTCGCCATTCGGCCAGATCGACCAGCCCATGCGCCAGCCTGTCATCGCCCAGGTCTTCGACCAGCCATTGAGCACGATCAGCCGATCGCGGATCCCGGGGAAGCCAAGCAGCGAGCAATGCGTCTCGCCGTCATAGGTCATGACGTCGTAGATCTCGTCGGAGAGGATGGCAACCTGGGGATGTGCCTCCAGACCCTTGACCAGTTTCTCGATCTCGGCGCGCGGCGTGACGCCGCCGGTCGGATTCGCGGGCGAATTGAGGATCAACAGCCTGGTCTTGGAGGTGATCAGCGCCAGCGTTTCCTCTGCGGAGAAGGCAAAGCCGTTTTCCTCGCGCATCGGCACTGGAATAGGTGCCGCGCCGGTGAACTCGATCATAGAGCGATAGATCGGAAAGCCGGGATCGGGATAGAGGATCTCGGCGCCAGGCTCGCCGAACATCAGGATCGCGGCGAACATGGTCGGCTTGCCGCCGGGCAGGATCATCACCGCTTCGGGCGACACCTCTACGCCGGTGGTGGTCAGCGTGCGCCGCACCACCGCCTCGCGCGTCGCCAAAAGGCCATTGGCCGGCGTGTAGCCGTGATGGCCGTCGCGCAGCGCCTTGATCGCCGCCTCGACGATGTGCTGCGGCGTCTTGAAGTCGGGCTGGCCGATGCCGAGATTGACGATGTCGCGGCCTTGTTGGGCCAGTGCTGTGGCCCTCGCGAGCACGGCAAAGGCGTTTTCCTCGCCGAGACGGTCGAAGGCCGAAATCGTGTGGAGCATTTTTCCCGTCCGTGTGGTTCTTACTGTTGGGTCGCGTTTTTGTGAGCCTCAGGCCGCAAAAGTCAAACGGATTGGAGCTTTTCGGTGTCGGAAAATCTCAAAGACTGGCAACCGCGCCCGCGGCCCGAACGAAAGGCCATCGACGGCCGGTATGTCCGGCTTGAACCGCTGAGCGCTGCAAGACACGGCGACGGTCTCTATGAAGCGTCGTCCGTATCCGATGTCGATGGGCGCTTCGCCTGGCTGCCCGACTATCCGCCGGAGACCCGTGCCGCCTTCCAGCCATGGCTGGACAAGGTGGAGGCCAGTGAAGATCCGCTGTTCTTCGCGGTTATCGACAAGGCCAGCGACAAGGTCGCCGGACGCCAGACGCTGATGCGCATCGATCCGGCCTACGGCGTCATCGAAATCGGCAACATCTACTGGGGGCCACTCATCTCGCGCAAGCCGGGAGCGACCGAAGCGCAGTTCCTGTTCATGAAATACATCTTCGACGAGCTTGGCTATCGCCGCTACGAATGGAAATGCAACAACCACAACGAGCCATCTAAGCGGGCGGCAGAACGGTTCGGCTTCAAGTTTGAAGGCATTTTCCGCCAGCATCTCATCGTCAAGGGTGAAAACCGCGATACGGCATGGTATTCGATCATCGACAAGGAGTGGCCGGCCTTGCGCAAGGCCTATGAAGCGTGGCTCGATCCGGCCAATTTCGATGGCGACGGCCAGCAGAAGCGACGGCTTGAGGATTTTCGCGTGCAGTTCGGTGCGTGAGATCAGGCGCGTAACGGGAGTTGCCATTGGCCCACATCCACGATCACAGCGGGCATGATCACAGCGGGCACGATCACATTGGGCACGATCATGCGCCCGGTCATGTGCCTGGCTCGACCGACAAGAAACGCGTGCTTACCGCGGCCTGCCTGACTGGCGGCTTCATGGTCGCCGAAGCGCTCGGCGGCATCCTTACCGGCTCACTGGCATTGTTGGCCGATGCCGGCCACATGCTCGCCGATTCGATCGCGCTCGGCCTTGCCTGGTATGCGTTTCATCTTGCGGGGCGTCCGGCGACCGTGCGCCTCACCTATGGCTTCGGCCGGGTCAAGACGCTGGTGGCCTATACCAACGGCATCGCCATCTTCGTCATCGCGCTTTGGATCGTCTACGAGGCTTGGAGGCGGCTGCAGGCGCCGGCACCGGTGCTTGGCGGACCGATGCTGGTGGTGGCGACCCTCGGGCTGCTGGTCAATATCGGGTCCTTCCTGGTGCTGCATGGCGGCGATCACGAGAACCTGAACATGCGCGGCGCCATCCTGCATGTGCTGGGCGACCTGCTCGGCTCAGCCGCCGCCATCGCGGCTGCGTTGGTCATCCTTGCGACCGGCTGGACGCCGATAGACCCGATCCTGTCGGTCCTGGTCTCGCTGCTGATCCTGTATACGGCATGGTCGCTGATGCGCGCAGCCGCCCATGTCCTACTCGAGGGCGTGCCGCCCAGCCTCGACCGCGATCTCATCGCCATGGACATCGAAGCGACGGTCCCCGGCGTCCGCGAAGTGCATCACATGCATGTCTGGTCGCTCGACGGGACCAGCAACATGGCGACGCTGCATGCCTGTCTCGACGAGGGCGTCGACGCGCACCAGGCGGTCAGCGCCGTCAAGAAGCGGCTTGCCAGCGAGCACGGCATCAGCCATGCCACCGTGGAACCGGAATTCGGACAGTGCGCCGACGATAGCCACGGGCACGACCACGGGCACGGGCACGCTGCCGCGCATCACGACCACCGTCACTAGGACCGATTGGTCCTGCCTCAGGAGCTCCAAACCTTGAAAACCAGCTTGATGAACGCCCACTGCCCGGACGCGGCATGATGGACCGCGACACCAGGAATGCGGCCATCGCAGCGGTGTGGATCATGCTTCTGTTCGGCATAGGCGCCTACTATCTGCCGACCATGATGCTGGCGCTCGGCAGCCTTTCGACCGTGCTGGCCGGCGCCTTTGCCATCGTCTTCGTGCTGGCGTTCTTCTCGGTGTTCTGGCTGCGGGCCCGCAACCAGCGCAAAAACCAGGGTAAATAGGCAAGGGATTTTCGACATGCGCATTCTGATCACCGGCGCCGCGGGTATGGTCGGCCGCAAGCTCATCGCCCGGCTGGCCAAGGACGGCACGTTGCGCGGCGGCAAGATCACCGCGCTCGAACTGCACGATATCGTGTCGCCGCAGGCACCTAGCATGGACGGGGCCAGCATCACCCTCCACACCGGCGATCTAGCCGAGGCGGGTGCCACCGAGCGCCTGGTCGCATCGCGCCCCGATGTCGTCTTCCATCTCGCCGGCATCGTCTCCGGCGAGGCGGAGGCAAATTTCGAACTCGGCTACCGCGTCAATCTCGACGGCACGCGCGCGCTGTTCGATGCCATTCGCCTGGCGGGCTTTGCACCGCGTGTCGTCTTCACCTCGTCGATCGCGGTGTTCGGCGCGCCGTTCCCGGATGTCATACCGGACGAATTCCATCCGACGCCGCTGACCTCCTACGGCACCCAGAAGCAGATGAGCGAAGCGCTGCTGGCCGACTATACCAGGCGCGGCTTCTTCGATGGCATCGGCATCCGGCTGCCGACCATCTGCGTGCGACCCGGCAAGCCGAACAAGGCGGCGTCCGGCTTCTTTTCTGGCATCATCCGCGAGCCCTTGAGCGGCCACGAGGCGATCCTGCCGGTGCCGCGCTCTGTCGTGCACACCCACGCCAGCCCGCGTTCGGCGGTCAATTTCCTGATCCATGCTGCGGAGATCGATGGCGCCGCTGTCGGGCCGCGCCGCAACCTGACGATGCCCGGCGTCGCGGTCACCGTTGGCGAGCAGATCGAGGCGCTGGAACGCATCGCCGGGCCGAAGGTGGCAAGCCTTATCCGCGAGGAGCCGGACGAGACGATCTGGGCGATCGTCAAGGGCTGGCCGACAAGGTTCGAAGCGCGGCGGTCACGAGAGCTTGGTTTCAGCGCCGAAAAGAGTTTCGACGAGATCATCCGCGCCCATATCGAGGATGAACTCGGCGGCAAGATCGCGAGTTAAACCCGCAGCACTACGGTGGGGATATCATCCGCCTGACGCCAGGCTCGCCGACAAAAGCAACAGTCCGAACAGGAACACGAAGGCGGCGCCGCCGATCTCGACGATCGAGTGGATGCGGTTGCCCATGCGGCCGTCGCCGGCGAAATACACCGCCCAGTTCTTTGCCGTCACCGCCAGTGTCGCCAGCGCCGAGACGGTGATCGCAGTGCCCAGCGACATCGCCAGCACCGACAGCAGGCCGCCGAGCCAAAGTCCGTTGAGAAGCGCGAAGCTGAGCACGATCAGCGCGCCGGAGCAGGGGCGGATGCCGACCGCCGCCACCGCCGACCATGCGGTGCGCCAATCGAAGCGATCGCCCGACAGCAACGCCGGATCGGGTGCGTGCGAATGGCCGCAGGTGTCGCAAACCTCGCCCGCCGCGTGATCGTGATGGGCATGATCGTGGGTGGCGTGATCATGGTCATGCGTTCCGTGGTCGTGATGATCGTGGGAATGGTTGTGCACGTGGTCATGATCGTGATGCACCTGCAGCGCATGCGAATGGCCATGCGCCGAATGGCCATGGGCTGCATGCGAATGACCGGCATGCGAATGGCCACCATGAGAATGGCCGGCGTGCGCCGCCGACAGGCTGTAGGCTGGACCTTTGCCAAACAAGCGCAGAACGGCAGGGCCGAGCTTGCGCCACAGCAGCCAGGCGCCAAACAGGGTGACGAAGACAAAGCTCATGATCTCCATGAACCAGGCCGCGTCCGTCATCGTCACGGAGGTGCCGCGCAGGACGAAATAGGCTACCCCCATCACCGCGACCGCCGTGAGGCCCTGCAGCAGCGCCGAGACGAAGGACAACAGGATGCCGCGCCGCAGCGCCACTTCGTTGGCGACCATGTAGGACGAGATCACCGCCTTGCCGTGGCCCGGTCCGGCGGCGTGGAAGATGCCGTAGGCGAAGGACAGGCCGACGAGTATCCAAATCTTGCTGCCGTCCTGGCGCATCGCCTTCATTGCCGTTGCCAGCGCGCGATAGAATTCCTGCTGCCGCAGATTGATCCAAATCAGGATGTGGGCGAAGGGGCCGGTGCTGGGCGCGATGCCGTCGTTGACACCGATGCCGAGCGAACTCTGGGCGTGGGCGGAGTTGGCGAGATGCATCATGACGACAGTGGCGGCCAACAGGCCGAATGCCAAACGCAGGGACGGTTTCGTCACCGGCTTCATCCTTCTGGCTGACAGGTCAGTTCGAGCTTGGTGGCGAAGATCTTGCTCATGTCGGTGCCTGTCGGATCGTTGAAGAAGGCATCGGTGAGGGTCTTCTGGTTTTCTTTGATGGCCTCGTCCGGGTCCGGACGGATCACCTTACTGGTGCAGTTCGACGGCAGGCCTTCAACCGTGATGTTGGAATCGTCGGTGAAGTCGATCGCGGTGTAGAATGTCGGATCGTAGACGCCGATGTCTATCTTGCCGTTGAGCCTGATCGGCACTTTCGGCTCGGACTCGAACAGGATGATCAACTGATCGTTGTCGAAATTGGCCATCAGATGCGGCGGCGGCGTCATCGCCACGTCCTTGCCGTCGACGGTGACGAGCTGGAAGTAATTGAATTCAGCCAGCGAGGCATGGACGGTGTCGGCGACCTCCTTGAGCTCGTTGTCGTCGAGCTTCAGGTCGGAGTTCTTGTCGAACTCCATCATCACCGTGCTGGAGAAGAGATCGTCGAAGCGCCAGAGATGACGCAGCGCTTTCACACTTTGGTGATCCGGGGAGAGGATCACGTCCAGGCGGGCCTCGGCGAAGACGTGCGGGTGCACCTCAGCCGGTCCGGTGGCGGCAATGGTTGCCGCCAAGGCCGAAGCCAGCATGATTGCGTGCCGTTTCAGGTGCATTCTCAGTCGCGATTCCATGTGCCTTGGAGTAATGTCGAGAGTTATCAGAAAGGGGGCGAAATTGGGACCGGGACTCGACTGAATGGGTCAGGCAGCTTCACGCGTCCTGAACCACTGCACCAGGAAATCGACGAAAACGCGAACCTTGGCCGGCAGGTAACGGCGGTGCGGGTAGACGGCGAATATGCCGCCGCCCGGCAGGATGCGGTCATCCATCACCGACACCAGCCGGCCGCTCTCGAGGTCGGGCGCGGCGATAAAATCCGGCAGGACGGAAAACCCCAACCCGGCCACGGTCGCCGCACGCGCCGTCATCGGGCTGTTGACCTCGATGGGACCCGACACCGAAACGCTCACCGGATCGCCATTGTCGCCCTTGAACGGCCAGTTGCTCAATCCGCGACCATTGGTGTCGACGATACAGGGCATGCGGCTAAGATCCTGCGGCCGCGTCGGCATGCCATGCTTGGCGATCAGTTCGGGAGAGGCACAGAGCTTAATAGAAAATGGCGCCAGCCGCCTCGCGATCAGCGACGAGTTCTCGAGCCGCGAGATGCGTACCGCGAGGTCGAAGCCTTCCTCGACCAAATCGACGAAGCGGTCGTCGAGCTGGACGTCGAGCACGATGTCGGGATGCTGCTTGGCGAAATCGATCAGCGACTGGCCGACCGGCGCGTCGGCGAAGGTGCGCGGCGCCGACAGCTTGATCCGGCCACGCACGTCGCCGGAGGATTCGCGCACGGCGTCGGCCAGGCTGTCGACCTCGCGCACGATCTCCGAGGCGCGCCGGTAATAGGTGTGGCCGGCCTCGGTCATGGAGAACTGGCGCGTGGTGCGGTTGAGCAGCAGCGCGCCGAGTTCGTCCTCCAGTTCGCGCACATATTTCGACAAAAGGGCCTTGGAACGGCCGATCTTGCGTGCCGCCGCCGAAAAGCCCTCGGCCTCGACCACGTCGATGAAGGCACGCATGCGGGTCAGTGTGTCCATGGTCAGGCCTTTCGTGCGGCGTCGAGAAGTTTCCGGCCGAGCCGTATCAGGGCAATGTCGCTGCCGGAAGGGCCAAGCAGCGACAGGCCGAACGGGGCGCCGGCGACCGAGCCGATGGGCAGGGTGATCTGTGGAAAATCGGACAGGCCGGCCAGGCACAGAAGTTGAAGCGCCCGTTCGCGATAGGCCTGGAACTGCTCCGGCGTGCTGTCCACGTAGGGAGCTGGGCCCGGCACCGTCGGCAGGATGAGGAAGCCATCCTTGCCCAGTAGGGCGCTCAATTCGCCGCGAAAGGTCAGTCGGCGCACCTTCTCGGCCTGGGCTGTTTTGTCATCGACGGCACGGCCGAAGCCGAAGCGCTCTTCGACGCCCGGACCGAGGTCGCGCTCGCCGCTGGTGATCCATTCGCCATGCACCGCCCAAGCCTCCTTGGCCTGCAGCCGGCGAAAGCACCAGTAGAGTTCATCGGGAGATGAGGTGAAGCGCGTCGTTGCCGGCGCCGGCGCGCCGAACACCGTACTCGCCAGTGCCTTCATTCGGGCATATTCGGCAAGCGCCGGGTGGTGGACCATCCCATCCAGCCAGTCCAGCGCCAGCGGCCGATTGAGCGTGTTCTGGTGCGGGTCGCGGCCGAGCAGCAGCCTGCCAACGGTCTCGTAGGTCTCGATGTCGTCGGCGAACCAGCCGAACGTGTCGAAGCTCGGGGCCAGCTTCATCGTGCCATCGAGCGAAATGCGGCCATGCGTGGTGCGCAGCCCGATCAGTCCGCAAAAACTCGCCGGCGCGCGGATCGAGCCGCCGGTGTCGGAGCCGGTGGCGATATCGGCAAGCCTGCCCGCCACCGCGGCCGCCGATCCCGATGACGAGCCGCCGGTGACACGGTCGGGCGCGGCCGGGTTCACCGGAAACGAAAAATGCGCATTCTGGCCGAACAGCGCGAACGCAAGCTCGTCGGTCTGGGTCTTGCCGACGAAGCGCGCCCCGGCATCGAGAATCACTTGCACGGCCGGCGCCGTGCGCGAGGCGGCGGGGCTGTCTGCGAATTTCTGCAAGTTGCCGCAACCGGTGCGGTAGCCGACGACGTCGTAGATGTCCTTGACGGCCAGCCGCAAGCCGGCCAGAGGGCCAGTTTCGGCATGCGCCACCGGCATCTGGCGAAGGTCGAGAAAGGCGTTTAGAGGGCCGTGCGTGCCTGTCATCGTTCGCTATCCGGATACGGTTGGCGCAGCATTGTTCGATGCCAGGAATTTTACAACCTGGAATACGATTTTTATTGATTGTGAAATCGTTCAACCTTATATCGCGCTTGCCCAAAGTCGCACGTGCCTGTGGGTGTCCGCCGATCCTCGAATGGTGAGGGAAATCGGTAAGGTAACTGGAGCTAACCCCTCCAGTCGGTCTAGCGGCCAACCGCAAGCCCGAGGACACCTTGAAGCAACGACGGTGCGGGCCTTTCTGGTGTTCTGCCGGTTGTCCAAAGACCGGGGTTACTGAAGAGGCACACCTTCATTGCCGGCAGTGCGGACGGGTCTCCCATCCAAGCCAAGGCAGACAAAGCGAACCGAGGCCGGGCAAGGCCAAGGTTCACCGCCGCGAGACGGCGTTTCATGGTTCCGGGGTCTCCACCGGCTGGTTCCATGGATTTCCGTCCCGCCTTTGTCCACCGCGTGTTCGCGAGGCCAACAGCCCGCGTCCCGCAGCCTTATTGCGCGCCGAAAGGCGCTGATGGAGAGACCCCGATGGCCACCCAGCGCATCCTTGACTTCCTCGCCACCCGACGTCCGTCCGGCCCTTGCCTCGTTGTCGACCTCGATGTCGTGCGCGACAATTTCCGAGCCTTCGAGAAGGCGCTGCCCGATTCGAAAATCTACTATGCGGTGAAAGCAAACCCGGCGCCGGAAATCCTGCGCCTGCTTACTGCGATGGGCTCGTCTTTCGACACCGCTTCCGTTGCCGAAGTCGAGATGGCGATGGACGCCGGTGCGCCGGCGGACCGCATCTCCTTCGGCAACACCATCAAGAAAGAACGTGACATCGCACGCGCCTACCAGCTCGGCATCCGCCTGTTCGCGGTCGACTGCGTCGAAGAGGTCGAGAAGATCGCCCGTGTCGCTCCAGGCTCCCGCGTGTTCTGCCGCGTGCTGACCGATGGCGAGGGCGCCGAGTGGCCGCTGTCGCGCAAATTCGGCTGCGTGCCTGCGATGGCCGTCGACGTGCTGCGCCATGCCAAGGGGCTCGGCCTCGATGCCTATGGCGTGTCGTTCCACGTCGGCTCGCAGCAGACCGACCTGACCGCCTGGGACCGCGCGTTGGCCGATGCCAAGGCGGTGTTCGCGACGCTCGCCGAGGAAGGCATCGTCTTGAAGATGGTCAACATGGGCGGTGGTTTCCCGACGCGTTATCTGCGTGACGTGCCGGCAGCGCAGGCCTATGGCCAGGCGATATTCTCGGCGCTGCGCAAGCATTTCGGCAATGCCATCCCGGAAACCATCATCGAGCCGGGCCGCGGCATGGTAGGCAACGCCGGCGTCATCAAGTCGGAAGTCGTCCTGATCTCGAAGAAGGCGGCCAACGACAATGTGCGCTGGGTATTCCTCGACATCGGCAAGTTCGGCGGCCTGGCCGAGACGATGGATGAGGCTATCCGCTATCCCCTCGTCACCCGCCATGACGGCACGGAGACCGCACCTTGCGTACTCGCCGGCCCGACCTGCGATTCGGCCGACGTGATGTACGAGAAGACGCCGTACCCGCTGCCGCTGTCGCTGACGATCGGCGACGAGGTGCTGATCGAAGGCACCGGCGCCTACACGACCACTTACTCGGCGGTCGCCTTCAACGGCTTCGAGCCTCTCCGATCCTACGTGATCTGACGGTTCGAAAGAGCCGGTCAGATCATCCCAGGTGGGCGTCCGTCGCCCGCCCGGGCTCGCCTGTGGAACAACCTCCGCTCGTGAAGGATCGCGGAAATGGATATTGCAAATTTCATTGTTGAAGGCGCTCCGTGCGAAATCTCCCCCTCGAGGAGGGAGAGTGCCATTGCCATCGTTGCCGAAACCGCGGCCGACGCTGCCGCGCGTGAAGCGCTGTTGGATGAGGCCATGGGCTCTAAGCGGCGGAAAAAATCATCGGAGAAGCTGCGGCGTGGCCGGCGGCCATCGGAAGGCCTGGCCTTCGTCGCCCGCGATGCGGCGGGCGGCGTGGCCGGCACCGTGCGGCTGTGGGATGTCACGTTGGGCGAGGGCGGCCCGGCAGCGCTGCTGCTTGGACCGCTTGCCGTCGATCCGTCGCTCAAGAGTGCCGGCATCGGCTCGGCACTGATGCGCCATGCCGTTGCCGAAGCAGCGCGTCTTGGCCACGCGGCGATCCTGCTGGTCGGCGATGCGCCCTACTATGAACGCTTCGGCTTCTCGGCCGCCAGGACCGGTTCGCTTGCCATGCCGGGACCCTATGAGCGGCACCGCCTGCTGGCCCTGGAACTGGTGGAAGGCGCGCTCGACGGCGTGCACGGCACGCTGAAGGCGGCCGGCCGCAAGCTGAAGGCGCAGGAACTGACATCGGCGGCCTGAGACACGAAGCGCCAGCAGCTCATGCAAAAACGCCGCCCGAAAAGGCGGCGTTTTTTTCGCGATTGGTGGGCGCCGCCTTGGGCGGCTGCATGTTTTCAGCCGATCAACTGGCTGAGCGCCATGGCGACGGTCATGTCGCCTTCGACCTTTATCTTGCCGGTCATGAAGGCCATGGTCGGGTTCAGGTCGCCAGCGATCAGCGAATCCAGGTCGTCGATCGAAAGCTTGATGGTGCAATCGGCGGGCGCGTCGGTGGTTGAAATTGTCGCGCCGTCGATGACGATGACGCCGTCGCTGCCGGTGTCGAATTTCACGGAACGATCGAACCCGCTGCTTGCCACGCGCGACTTGATCTTCTCGGCAATCTCCTGAACGCTCACGCTGTTCTCCTTGTCTGGTTGCATCTGTCTCGCAACGGCGCTTCGATCCGGCCGAAGCCCATGCCGCGGTTTCGCGATCACGGTCGCTGGCGCATATAGCTTTGGGTTGACGTTTACGTCAACGCGGATTCCGGTGGCTGGTTCCTGCGCTGGCGGCAGGTGGGGCCCGATGTGATCGGAACCCGTGGGCAGGGCAACTCAGTGTTCCTTGAAAGCCTTGGTCATTTCCGCGGCCGTCTCGCTTTTCTTGCGACGCAGCCAGTTGTCACGGATTTCGTCCTTCGACAGGAAATTGACCTGATCGATCAGAACCTCATGCACCAAAGTGGCGCCCACACGCGTGTTGACGGTATCGCGGATCGCGGCGCGGAAGGCATCGAGATCGATCGTCGCCTTGTTGGTGAAGTCGATCTGAGGATTGGAATAGAGGTAGGAATAGACCTGGTCGGTGATCAGCGCTTCCGCCGGAATGGACAGCTTCTTTATCTGCTCGGGTTCGACCGTATAGACGAGCTTTGTCAGGAAATAGCCGCCGATCTGCGAATCGCGGATCAATGGCACTGAAATGATATCCGTCTTGACGTAGTCGAGACCGCCCAGCATCGGCTTCGGCGTTTCGCCGACGCCCTTTTCGCCCGCAGCCTGGAACGAATAGAACACCGCGCCGAGCGTCGCGGCGCAGATCCAGACCGCGATCGCGATGACCTTGATCATCGGGCCCCGTCATTGACTTGCGATGGCAACGCGGCGCTGCCCTCCTGCATGAGCAGGGTCGCCGATGCGTTCCTTGTGTCCCGCATCATGCCTTTGCCCAGCCGAATTCGCCGGCCGAATAAGTGCCGTCGGTTTCCGCGCGCTGGATGGCGTGCCGCAGCAGGTTGGCAACCTCGTTGACCGCGCTGAGGTGCGCCAGGATCGCCGCCTCGTTCTTCGCCAGCTTATGGCGCAGCCGGGTCAGGCCCTCGCGGTGCTGTTCGAGAAATTCGGCTTCGCTGCCGCCCTTCATGGCGCGGGTCAGTTCATAGAGGTAGCGGCTCTTGCGGGCGTTCGATGCCTTGAGATCATAATCGGTGGCGTTGCGAATGCCGGCCGTCTCTTCCTCAACCACGTCCTCGATGCGGCCGATGATGGCAGCGAGGTTGCCAGGCCGCGCGAACGGGATCGGCGCTTCCGACACGGTCGTGCGTGCTGGCAGGTTGGCGGTGAATTCCGAAAAGTCGGCCATGAGAAATCCCGGTCTGGTTAGATTGAACTCGGATACGCACTATCTGCTTGGTTCAGCATGACTTTCCAAAACTGGTTCCGCTTCCGGGCATGCCTTAAATCTTGATGTCTGTCCTGATGGTGGTCTCGCCACCGGTGATTGACCGCGCCGCCTTGCGCTGCAATTCGTGGACCAGCGAGGTCGACAGGCTGCTCTGTTGATCGATCTCGGTTTTTTCCGGCCCGCCCGAAACCGGGCCGACCGGCACGATGCGCTTGCCTTCGACATAGTGGTCGGCCAGCATCGACTTGGCGATGCCGATGCCGCCGCGGTCGGCCATGACGTCGGCCACCCGCTCGGCAAGCTGCGATTTCCACATGTCGCCGGCCAGGCCCTTGCCGTAGACGCCTTCGGTGTCTTTGGGCAGCATGTTCTGGATGAAGGTCTGCAGCACCATGGCCTCGAACTTCTTGAACTTCTTGGCGGGGTCGGTTGAAGCGGCGGCCTTGTCGGCGGTGGCGCGCGACAGGATCGAGCCGGCATTCACCGAAGCGGCGTCACCGACCGAAAATGCGCCAGCAGCACCACCGGCTCGCTTTGTAAGCGCGGCGCGGGCGGCTTCAATATCCGTCGGGTCGACGGCTCGGGCCACATCCATAACGATGTCGCTGGGTGGAGAAATCGCCAAGAAAGTCCGCCTTTTGTCGGTTTTCCTTAGCCAGACCATGCCTCAACAAGCTTGTGGCAGGCTTGCGCGGCGTAAGGGAGGAAAGCGAGATGAAGGCGTGTGGGCGGTCAACCGGCGGTAACCGGCATTGTCGTACTTGTGCCCTTTGACTGCTCGCCGAGCGCAAAGACGGAACTGGCCTTGCTGACGATGGAAACGTGATCCTTGGCGGCGTTTCCCGCAGTAACTCCGTCACCGCGCATGATCGCGGTGACGATGGCATCGTGCTCCTGCCAGGATTTGGCGAGCCGGCCTGGCAGCATGAACTGGGCTCGGCGGAACGGCGCCAGCCGACTGCGCGTCATCACGGTCATTTCGTAGATATGTGCGTTGTGGGCGCCTCGATAAAGCCGGCTGTGGAACTCGGTATTGAAGTATTCGTAGTCCTCCTCGGCGCCCAGACGCACCATCCGCGCCGAGGCCTGGTGCTCGACCTCGAGCGCGCGGCGCTCGCTGCTGGTCATGCGCTCGGCTGAGAAGCGCGCGCAGATCGCTTCCAGTTCGGCCATGCTCTCGAACATCGAGGCGAGATGCTCCTGCGTCACCACGGCGACGATGGCGCCGCGGTTGGGCCGCCTTTCGACCAGGCCCATGGCGCTCAGCTGGCCGAGCGCCTCTCGCACCGGGGTGCGTGATACGTCGAAGCGCGCGGCGAGAGAGGTCTCGTCCAGCTTTTCGCCGGGGCGCAAGAAGCCGGTGACGATCCGGTCACCGATCGCCCTCACCATCTGATCCACAGTCGTACCCGACCTGATCAAGCTGCGCTTCCCCGACAAGTTTCCTCCGTTTGGTCTTCTCGTTGGGCGGCTCAGCGGCCGTCGAATCGATATTTCTTGTTTATGCCTCTATTTTAATCTGCCTGTCAAACTGGCTGTTTTCAAGGCAAAAAGTGCATGCAATTGCCTTTGACGTGAGCAGGTGCGTTTCATATAGGTGCTGATTTTATTAGATAAATTTCGTCTTCAGAATTGGCACGGCGATTGCATGCACTTTCTCGAAGGCATGTTAACCGACCCGGAAAAGGGTCTTACAGGGGAGCATTCACTATGACCGCGAAATTCACGCTTAACCGCCGCGAGTTGCTCAAGACCTCCGCTGCCGGAGCCGCACTTGGGCTCGCGTCGGCATCTTTTCCCATCGGCCGCGCCTTCGCCGCTTCGGCCACTGTCGGCTTCATCTATGTCGGCCCGAAGGACGACTATGGCTATAACCAGGCGCATGCCGAGGGGGCCGCGTCGCTGAAGGGTATCGAGGGCCTCTCCATTGTCGAGGAGGAGAACGTGCCCGAGACCGTCGATGTCCAGAAGACGATGGAATCGATGATCAACCTCGACGGCGCCTCGCTGATCTTCCCGACCTCCTTCGGCTACTTCGACCCGCATATGCTGGTCATGTGCACGAAATTCCCCGACGTGCAGTTCCGCCATTGCGGCGGCATGTGGAACAAGGACAAGCATCCGAAGAATGCCGGATCCTATTTTGGCTATATCGGCATGGGCCAGTACCTGAACGGTGTCGTCGCCGGCCACACCACGAAGACCAAGAAGCTCGGCTTTGTCGCCGCCAAGCCGATCCCGCAGGTGCTGCTCAACATCAACTCCTTCCTGCTCGGCGCGCGCTCCGTCGACCCGACCATCACCTGCCAGGTGATCTTCACCGGCGAATGGTCCCTGGCGGTCAAGGAGGCGGAGGCCACCAACGCGCTGGTCGACCAGGGCGTCGATGTCGTCACCTGCCATGTCGACAGCCCCAAGGTCGTGGTCGAGACGGCCGCCGGCCGCGGCGCCTTCGTCTGCGGCTACCACGCCAACCAGAGCCCACTGGCGCCCGAGAAATACCTGACTGGTGCCGAATGGAACTGGGCCAAGGTCTACAAGATGTTCGTCGACGATCTCGTCGCCGGCAACCCGCTGCCCAATTTCACCCGCGGCGGACTGGCCGATGGCTTCGTCAAGATGAGCCCGCTCGGCCCGGCCGTCGGTGAGCCGGCGCGCAAACAGTTCGACGCCACGCTGGCCGAAATGATGAAGGGCGGCTTCGCCGTCATCAAGGGTCCTCTGAACAGCAACAAGGGCGCTGTTGTAGCCACTGCGGGCCAAGCCTTCCCCGAGAACGCGATCGAACTCGAAAGCATGGACTATCTGGTCGACGGGGTCGTCGGCTCGACCGCCTGATCGAAGGGGAGCGGGGCGATGGCCGAAATAGTGACAGAAGTCGGCATGCCGGTGACGTTCGGCGCCAGGGGTCATCCGGCAGCGCTGGAATGGATGGCCCGGCGGGCCGAGGCTTTCGTAATTCCGCTGGCCGCGCTGGTCGTCGGCATGGCCCTGTTCAGCCTGTTCATCCTGGCTGTCGGCAAGTCGCCGGTCCAGCTCTATGAAACGATGTGGCGTGGCGGCTTCGGCTCGTGGTTCTCGATGCAGAACTCGTTGTCACGCGCCGCACCCCTGTTGCTGGCGGCGCTCTGCGTGGCGCTGCCGGCGCGGCTCGGCCTCGTCGTTATCGGCGGCGAGGGCGCCATCGTGCTCGGCGGCGTCGCCGCCGCGGCAGCAGGCACGGCGCTCGACGGCGCGCCTTCCTTCATCGTGATACTCGTCATGGGCGTGGCGGGCATGGCCGCCGGCGGCATCTGGATAGGTGCCGTCGGCGCGCTCCGCCATTACCGTGCCGTCAACGAGACCATTTCCAGCCTGCTGATGGCCTATATCGCCATCGCCCTGATGAACCAGCTCGTCGAAGGGCCGCTGCGCGATCCAGCCTCGCTCAACAAGCCCTCCACCCAGCCGCTGGCCGATATCTACCGCATCGGCGACATGCCGGGCATGGAGGTGCATTGGGGCCTTGCCGTTGGCGTCATCGCCTGCGTCGTGTCCTGGGTGCTGATCGAAAAGACCCGCTGGGGCTTCGCCGCCCGCATCGCCGGCGGCAACGTCAGGGCCGCCCAGGTGCAGGGGCTTGCCGTCGGCTCGCTGATCGTCGTTTTCACCGGGTTGGCCGGCGCCTTCGCCGGTCTTGCCGGCATGCTCGAGGTCGCGGCGGTACAGGGCAGCGCCAACGCCTCGCTTGCCGCCGGCTACGGCTATACCGGCATCCTCGTCGCCTTCCTCGCCCGCCACAATCCGCTGGCCATCATCCCGGTCGCCTTCCTGCTCGGCGGGATCGACGCCTCCGGCGGGCTGATCCAGCGCCGCATGGACCTGCCTGATGCCACCGTGCTGGTGCTGCAGGGCATGCTGTTCATCGTCATCCTGTTCAGCGAGACCTTCTACGGCCGCTTCAAGGCCTTCAACCCCGATCTGTGGCAGAGGAGCAGCTGATGGACGCCAGCGGGATCGGCCTCTGGGGCGTGCCGCTCGCCATCCTCGGCGGCGCCATCCGCGTCTCCACGCCCTTCATCTTCGTCTCGCTCGGCGAAGCCATCACCGAGCGTTCGGGCCGGATCAACCTCGGGTTGGAAGGCACGCTGGTGTTCGGCGCCATGGCCGCCTATGCGGTGGCCGTTATAACCGGCTCGCCCTGGCTCGGCCTCGCCGCCGCCGCCTTCGCCGGCCTGTGCTTCGGCCTCTTCCACGGCTGGATCTGCAAATTCCCAGGGGTTAACGACATCGCCATCGGCATCGCCTTGATGCTGTTCGGCTCGGGCCTCGCCTTCTTCTTCGGCAAGCCGTTTATCCAGCCCTCGGCGCCCGACCTGCCGGCCATCCCCCTGGGCGCATGGTCCGACATTCCGCAGGTGCAGGCAGCCCTCGACGTCAACGTGCTGTTCCTGATCGGCGCCGCTCTTGCGGTGTTCCTGTGGTGGGCCTTCCGCAACACCCGCGCCGGCCTCATCGTGCGCGTCGTCGGCGACAGTTCCGACGCCGCGCGCGCCATGGGCCTCAACCCCAACACCGTGCGCTTGATCGCCACCGGCGTCGGCGGCGCGCTCGCCGGCATCGGCGGCGCCTATCTGTCGCTCTATTATCCCGGCAGCTGGACTGAGCGCATCTCGTCTGGACAAGGGCTGATGGCGGTGGCGCTGGTTATCTTCGCGCGCTGGAACCCGCTCGGCTGCTTTGCCGCCGCACTTCTGTTCGGCGGTGCTGGGGCGCTCGGGCCGGCGCTGCAGTCGGTCGGCGTCACACAAGGCTATTACCTCTTCTACGCCGCACCTTACATCCTCACCCTGGTCATCATGATCGCCACCTCGTCGCCGAGCCGCTCGCTCGCCGGCGCTCCGGGCGAACTGTCGATCACCAAATGAGACCGGAGTTTTTGCCATGAACGCCAGAGCCGGTATCACCCAGCGCTATATCGACGCCGATCCTTATCCATGGCCCTACAATGGCGAGCTTCGTCCAGACAACACGGCGCTGATCATCATCGACATGCAGACCGATTTCTGCGGGCCGGGCGGCTATGTCGATCATATGGGCTACGATCTGTCGCTAGTGCGTGCGCCGATCGAGCCGATCAAGTCGGTGCTGTCGGCGATGCGGTCCAAGGGCTACACGATCATCCACACCCGTGAGGGCCATCGGCCCGACCTCGCCGACCTGCCGGCCAACAAGCGCTGGCGCTCGCGTCGCATCAATGCCGGCATCGGCGATCCTGGCCCCTGCGGGCGCATCCTGGTGCGCGGCGAGCCGGGCTGGGACATCATCCCGGACCTCTATCCGGCCGAGGGCGAGCCGATCATCGACAAGCCGGGCAAAGGCTCCTTCTGCGCCACTGACCTGGAGCTGATCCTCAACCGGCGCGGCATAGACAACATCGTGCTTACCGGCATCACGACCGATGTCTGTGTCCACACCACCATGCGCGAGGCCAACGACCGCGGCTTCGAATGCGTGATGCTGGAGGATTGCTGCGGCGCCACCGACTACGGCAACCATCTGGCTGCCATCAAGATGATCAAGATGCAGGGCGGCGTCTTCGGCGCGGTATCGAACTCGGCCTCATTCGTCGCTCAATTGCCGTGAGGAACCGAGGATGAGCAAGATCATCGGCCACAAGGCCGTCGGCGTCGAGACCATCGGCATGACCATACGCTTCGGCGCCTTCACGGCGCTGGGCGATGTGTCGATCAAGGTGCCGGCGGGATCATTCCATGCGCTGCTCGGCGAAAACGGCGCCGGCAAGTCGACGCTGGTCAAATGCATGATGGGTTTCTACCATCCGACCTCCGGCGAGATGCGGGTCGACGGCCGCGAGGTGGCAATCGCCAGCCCCCAGGACGCCTCGGCGCTCGGCCTTGGCATGGTCTACCAGCATTTCACCCTCGTGCCGTCGCTGACCGGCGCGGAAAACCTGGTCATCTCGCGCGAAAAGGTGCCTGCCATCATCGACTGGCGCAAGGAGCGCGACGAACTTGCCGTGTTCATGGACCGGATGCCTTTCAAGCTTCCGCTCGATGTCAAGGTGGCCGAGCTTGCCGCTGGCGAGAAGCAGAAGCTGGAGATCGTCAAGCAGCTCTATCTCGGCCGCTCCTTCATGGTGTTGGACGAGCCGACTTCGGTACTCACCCCCGCCGAGGCGCAGGAGGTGCTCGGCCTCGTGCGCGCCATGACAAGGGCCGGCGACCTCACCGTGCTGATGATCTCGCACAAGTTCCACGAAGTGACGGCGTTCGCCGACGACGTCAGCGTGCTGCGCAAGGGCAGGCTGACCGGGACCGGCCGCGTCGCCGACCTTGACCACAGGCAGATGGCGGCGATGATGATCGGCGACCAGCCGATCGCAGCGCTCGACAGCCGCGCCGAGCCGAAGCCGGACGCCGAGATCGTACTCAAGGTCAAGGCACTGAAGGCGCCTGATCGCACCGGGCTGAAGTCGATCCGGATCGAGGATCTTGGCGTGCGCTCCGGCGAGATCGTCGGCATCGCCGGTATTTCCGGCAACGGCCAGAAGGAATTCCTCGAAGTACTGGCCGGGCAGCGCCCGCGCGATGCCGGCGAAGTGATGGTGCGCGGCACTGCCTACGCGGCGACGCGCGCCGAGGCGCGTGCGCTCAACGTCCGCCTCATTCCGGAGGAGCCGCTGAAGAACGCCTGCGCGCCGAAGATGACCGTGGCCGAAAACATCTCCTTCCGCACCTTCGATATTGACGACAACGGCAAGCCGGTGAGTTGGATCAGCGCCGGTGCCATCAAGGCCTTCAGCGCCCGCCTGGTCGAGCAGTTCAAGGTCAAGACCGCCTCGCTATCCTCGCCGATCGCCTCGCTGTCGGGCGGCAATGTGCAGCGCGCCGTGCTCGCCCGCGAACTCACCGGCGAAGTCGACCTTCTGATCGTCTCCAATCCGTGCTTCGGCCTCGACTTCTCGGCAGTGGCCGAAATCCGCGCCCGCATCATGAAGGCGCGCAATGCGGGTGCGGCCGTGCTTTTGATGTCGGAAGACCTCGACGAGCTGCTCGAACTCTCCGACCGTATCCTGGTCATGTCGGACGGCGCACTGGTCTACGAGACGCCTATCGCGCAGGCGAGCGTGCAGACGATCGGCGCGCATATGGCTGGACATCATTGATGGCTGAAATCGCAGCGCAGCCGTTTCCGTTCGCCTTCGAGCGTGAGAGCTTGGTGCTGGTCGTCATCGACATGCAGCGCGATTTCGCCGAGCCCGGCGGCTTCGGCGCCAGCCTCGGCAACGACGTCAGCCGGGTCGTGGCGATCGTGCCGACGGTGAAGCGGCTGATCGAGGGATTTCGCGCCGCCGGCCTGCCGGTGATCCACACGATGGAGTGCCATCGTTCGGACCTTTCGGATCTGCCGCCAGCCAAGCGCAATCGCGGCAATCCCTCGATCCGCATCGGCGATGTAGGGCCGATGGGCCGCGTTCTGATCGTCGGCGAGCCGGGCACGGCTATCCTCGACGAGCTTGCGCCGCTGCCTGGCGAGATCGTCATCGAGAAGCCTGGCAAGGGGGCATTCTATGCCACGAGCTTCGGTGAGGACCTCAAGCGGTTCGGCGCGCAGCAACTCGTCTTTGCCGGCGTCACCACCGAAGTCTGCGTGCAGACGACGATGCGCGAGGCCAACGACCGTGGCTATGAGTGCCTGCTCGCCGAGGACGCGACGGAAAGCTATTTCCCTGAGTTCAAGGCAGCGGCGATCGCCATGATCAGGGCGCAGGGCGCCATCGTCGGCTGGACAGCGACCACCGATCAGGTACTCGAGGGAATTGCCAATGCCTAATCTTGCCTTTGCCGGCCTGCTCGACGGCGGCTGGCGCGATCTGGCGTTCGAGCCTTTCCGAGATGGAATCAGTGTGCACTGGCTGCTGAAGGGCGGGCCGGTGGAGCCGTCGGTCGCCGTCCTCAGCTACCGGCCCGGCGCCGGCGTGCCGCGCCATCGCCATGTCGGGCTGGAAACCATCGTCGTGCTGGAGGGAACGCAGAGTGACGAGAATGGCGACTATCCCACCGGCAGCGTGGTGCTCAATCCGGTCGGCACAGAGCATTCGGTGTGGACGAAAGACGGCTGCGTCGTGCTGATCCAGTGGGACCTGCCGGTGATCATTCTGGGGGAGGCCAAATGAGCGACCTGCGCTTCGACATAAGCAGCCTGCACGCCGCCTATCAGGCAGGCATCGGCGTAGACGAAGTCATCGAGACGGTGCATGCCCGCCTGAGGGCCGCCGACGATCCCGGCATCTTCATTCATCTGGCCGACAAGGCCGCGCTGCTGGCGGCCGCCGCCGCCCTCTGCCCGTTCGACCCGGTGGCCCAGCCGCTCTGGGGCGTCCCCTTCGCCGTCAAGGACAATATCGACGTCGCCGGCATGCCGACGACCGCGGCCTGCGCCGAATACACCTACTGGCCCGACAGCGACGCCACCGTGGTGGCACGGCTGAAGGCGGCCGGCGCGCTGGTCGTCGGCAAAACCAATCTCGACCAGTTCGCCACCGGCCTTGTCGGCGTGCGCACGCCATGGCCGATCCCGCGCAACGCCATCGACGCCGAGCTGGTGCCGGGCGGCTCCTCGTCTGGGTCGGCGGTGGCGACGGCGCGAGGCATCGTCTCGTTTGCGCTCGGCACCGACACCGCCGGCTCCGGCCGCATCCCCGCCGGCCTCAACAACATCGTCGGGCTGAAGCCGACGGTCGGCGCGCTGTCGGCCGCCGGCGTCGTGCCGGCCTGCCGCACGCTCGACTGCGTGTCGGTGTTCGCATTGACCGTCGACGACGCCTATCGGGTGTTCTCGGTGGCGGCGGCGCGCGACGCCACCGATCCATATTCGCGCGACATCGCTGTCCAGCCGCTCGCCGTACGCCCGCCCGTGCTGAGCGTCGGCATCCCGGCAAAGGCCGACCTGAAATTCTTCGGCGATGCGGCGATGCAAGCCGGCTTCGAGGCCTCGCTTGCCACGCTGTCGCGGCTCGGCTGCCGGCTGGTGGAAATCCCCTTCGGCGATTTCTACGCCACCGCCAACCTTCTCTACGAGGGCGCCTGGGTGGCCGAGCGCTATGCGGCGATCCGCGATTTCATGGAGGCCAACGAAGCGGCCCTGCATCCGGTGACGCGCAAGATCATCGGCGGCGCGCGTAAGCTTTCGGCGGCGGACGCCTTCCGCGGCCTCTATGCCTTGCAGGCCTACAGGGCAAAGCTCGCTCCCGTCATCGCCTCTGTCGACTTGTTCTGCGTGCCGACCGCGCCGACGCATTACACAACCGCCGCTGTGCTCGCCGATCCGATCGAGACCAACAGCCGCCTCGGCACCTACACCAATTTCGTCAACCTGCTCGACATGTGCGGCATCGCCGTTCCGACAGGCACGCGCGACGACGGGCTGCCGATGAGCGTGACCTTGCTGGCGTCGGCAAGCCGCGATGCGCTGACAGCGGCGCTCGCCCGCGACCTGCATGCGGCGAGCGGCGCTTCGCTCGGCGCAACGGGCTGGCCCCAGCCCGACGCGCAGCCGGCCACCGTGCCGGCCGGCGACGGCATGATCGATCTGGTGGTGGTCGGCGCGCATCTGTCGGGCATGCCACTCAACGGCCAGCTCAACCAGCTCTGCGCGCAATTCCTGCGCGCCACAAGAACCGCCGCCGCCTACAAGCTTTATGCACTGGCCGGGCAGTCGGTGCCGAAACCCGGCCTGATCCGCGTTGCGGATGGCGGCATGCGGATCGATGTCGAGGTCTGGCGGCTTGGACCGGAGGCCTTCGGTCATTTCGTCGCCGCCATTCCGGCGCCACTCGGTGTAGGAACGATCGAACTCGAGGATGGCAGCGCGGCCAAGGGATTTCTCGTAGAGACCGCCGGCCTAGCGAACGCGTCCGATATCTCTGCCTATGGTGGTTGGCGCAATTTTATCAGCCGCGACCAAAAATATGGCTGATCGAACTGACCTCTGGTCAAAAAGGCCCGTCACTTCGAATGAACCCTAAATTCGGGCTCGGCTTCGTTGGCTTGCGCAAGCGGGTAGCGGATGCCACCTACTTCTCATGTCCCAGCTTCTGCGCGATCAGATCCAGCCGCTCGCGGTCGGAGCGTTCACGCTCGTCGCGGTTGCGCACCTCCTTGTAGGCGCGTTCGACCATGTTGGTGCGCGCGGTTGCGGCGGCGATGAGGCTGGCTTCTTGCTTGGCGCTTGCCAGGTTCGCCTCCTGGCGGACGACGGCTTGGGCGATGCGACGGTGGTAGAGATCGGGAAACAGGCCGGAGAGGGAATCGGCCTGGTCGAAATGCCCGACCAGATCGCGGGCTTCGGCCTCGGCGTTGCTGGCCGCGGCAAGGAAGGTGGCGTGACGGGTTTCGTGCAGCGCCTTCACCTGCTCCTGCACCTTGACCAGTTTCCTGAGGCGGTCCTTGCGCGCGGCCATGGTCATCTCGCCAGCGTCAGGTCGACAAAACCGTCGACGAACAGCGACAGCATTGTGCCGATGGCGAAGTAGAAGATGATCATGCCGCCGGCGATGATGAAGGGCTGGGAGATGAAATAGATCGGGATCTGCGGGGTCAGCTTGTTGACGAACCCGATCGTCAGATTGACGAGAATGGCATAGGCGACGAACGGGCTGCCGAGGCGGATGACCAGGAAGAAGGTGTCCGAGACCGTGTCGGTGACATCGACCAGCGCGGCCTGCGGGTTGAAGAAGATGTTGACCGGCGCGACTGTGTAGGAAGACACCAGCGCGCGCACGATCTCGTGATCGAAATCGAAGACGAACAGCATCAGCAACGCCGAAAACGAGATGATGGCTGCAAGCGCCGCCTGGGGTTCGGGCTCCTCGATCGCCGGTCCGCCGGTGCCCCCATAACCGATCAGCATGGCAATGGCCGACCCCATGAAGCGCAGGGCTTCCATGTAAAGCCTGGTCATCGCGCCGATCAGGCCGCCGACCAGCAGTTCCGAGATGATCATCGGCATCAGGATTTGCGGGCGCGGGTCGACGAAGGGAAAGATCTTGTCCCAGAGGAAAGCGAGCAGGCCGCCGGTGGCGGCGACCGCCACGAACAGCCTGACCTGGACCGGAATGCGGGCGCTGGACAGGCCCGGCATCAGCATGAAGCAGGCGCCGATACGGCAGAAGGCGAGGAACGCCGCGATGACGACGCCTTGCGAGAGCACGCTCACGATATGGTTCCGAGCACCCTGATCTCGACGCCCTTGGCGATTTCGACATGGCTGAGCACCGGCAGCGTGGTGAACAGCCGCTCGATGATCATGCGCACATAGGGGCGGGCATCGGGCGCGGTGACCAGCACGAAACGCTCGCCGGCTTCGAGAAATTTCTTGATCGCCTTGGTCGCGTCCTGGCCGAACTCTTCCAGCTGGCGCGGGTCGATGTCGAATTCGCGCACCTCGCCCTTGGCGTCGCGCTTGAGGCTCTGGTGGAAGGCGAGGTCCCAGCGGTTGCCGAGGCGCAGCACCTTCAAAACGCCGCCCTCGGAGAGGTCGCCACAGATCTGCTGGGCCATGCGGATGCGGACATGTTCGACGATCTGCTCGGTGCGGCGCACATGCGGTGCTATCTCGGCGATCGCCTCGATGATCAGATGCAGGTTGCGGATCGAGACCCGCTCGGCGAGCAGCAGCTTCAGCACCGCCTGCAGGCCTGGATAGGAGATGTGCGTGGTGCAGATCTCGTCGGCAAGCTTGCGGTATTCCTGGTCCTGCCGTTCGAGCAGCGCCTTCATGTCCTTGTAGGACAGAAGCTGCGGCAGGTTGTTGCGGATGACCTCCGAGAGATGGGTGAGCAGCACCGACATGTTGTCGGCGAAGGTGTAGTTTTCGCGCTTAAGGTCTTCAGAGAAGGTTTCGAGCACGGAGTAGGCCCGCATGCCGAAGGCGGGTTCGCGAATTTCCTCGCCCGGTATTTCGGGCATGTCGCGGCTGCCGAGCAGCACCATGATCTCGCCGACACGCATCTGGTATTCGGCCACCACGGTGCCGTGCACCTTGATCTGATAGCTCTTCGGCGGGATGGCGAAATCGTCGGCGACGCGCACCTCCGGCACGACAAAGCCGTATTGGGTGGCGAATTTCTTGCGCATCTTGGCCATGCGGAAAACCAGTTCCTGATGCGACGTCAGCAGCCTCGTCGACAGCTGCTTGCCGATCAGCAGCTCGATCTCGGCGGTGGCGAGCGAGGCCTTGACCGAGTTCTTCTCCTCCTCGACCTTGGTCGCCTTCTCCTGGTCCTTGATCGCTTCAGCTTCGGCGAGGGCGCGGTTGTGGCGCATCGGGATGACGTAGCCGAGGCCGGCCATGCCGGCGGCGAGCGCAAAGAACGGGAACACCGGCAGGCCAGGCATCAGACCGAGCAGCACCAGCAGCGATGCGGCGACGTAGAGGGCGCGCGGATGGGCGCCGAGCTGGCCGAACACCGCCTGGTTGGTCGAGCCGCGGGTGCCGCCCTTCGAGACGAGCAGGCCGGCGGCGAGCGAGACGATGAGTGCCGGGATCTGGGTTACGAGGCCGTCGCCGACAGACAGCTTGATGAACACGTCGGCGGCTTCGCCCATGCCCATGCCGTGCCTGATGTAGCCTATGGCAATGCCGCCGACGATATTGATGGCGGTGATAATGAGGCCGGCGATGGCATCGCCGCGGACGAATTTCGAGGCGCCGTCCATCGAGCCGAAGAAGGAGGATTCCTCTTCCAGCTCGCGGCGGCGCAGCTGCGCCGTCTTGTCGTCGATCATGCCGGCGGAGAGATCGGCGTCGATCGACATCTGCTTGCCGGGAATGGCATCGAGGGTGAAGCGGGCGCCGACTTCGGCGATACGGGTGGCGCCCTTGGTGATGACGATGAAGTTCACCACGATCAGGATCATGAAGACGATGAGGCCGATGACGAAGTCGCTGGCCATCACCAGCTTGGAGAAACCGGCGATGACATAGCCGGCCGCATGCGTGCCCTCATTGCCATGCGACAGGATCATGCGCGTGGTGGCGATGTTGAGCGATAGCCTGAGCATGGTGGCGATGAGCAGCACGGTCGGGAATGACGAGAAATCGAGCGGCCGCTGGATCCACAGCGCCACCATCAGGATCAGTACCGAAAGCGCGATCGAGAAGGCGAGGCCAATGTCGATGAGAAAGGCCGGGATCGGCAGGAACAGCACGGCCAGGATGATGACGATGCCGATGGCGAAGAAGACGTCGCGGCCGTTCTTGGCTACCGCGCCGGGCTGGATGCTTTCGCTGATCGCCATGTCGTCCCCAAAACCATAGACTGCCGAGCGCGCGACAGCCTGGTGAAGGTAGCCCGCCAAGCTTGCGCGAGGGTGGGAGACTGGCTAGTTCGAACGGTCATGCGCGGGTGGCCGTGCGGGCCGGCTTGGCAAAGAAGGGAAAACCCATGCTTCTGATCATCGGCACCATCCGCTTGCCGCCAAACAAATTGGAGGAAGCCAAACCCGCCATGGAGCGCATGGTTTTGGCCAGCCGTGCCGAGGCCGGCTGTGTACAATATTCCTACGCGCGGGATGTGCTCGATGCCGGGCTCATCCGGGTCGCGGAAGTCTGGAGCGACCGGGCAGCGCTGGACGCGCATTTCGCCTCGCCGCACCTTGCGGACTGGCGTGCGAGCTGGCCGGCACTTGGCATCGGCGAGCGCAACCTCGTGCTCTATGAAGCCGGCGAGCCCACGCCGACCTGATCGGTTTGCCACAATGGCGCCTCGTCTGTCGCCATTGTGGTTGCCATGCCTTGTCGCCGGGCGTATCAGGCGGCCTTTCCACTGCCTTTTGTGATGTCGGCGAGCCGCCCCGGTGCTTTCCAGAAACCACAGCGAAGTCTACGCCCGCCGGCTGCGCGCGGTGCTGATCCGATCGGTGCCGCTGCTCGAGGCGCGCGGCATCGCGGTGGTCATCCTGGCCGGCGCCGTCGGCATGATGGCGGGCCTACTGGTCACGGCGATGAGCCAGATCGTGCAGGACCTGCACGGGCTGTTGTTCGGCGTCCAGCCCGGTGGTCGGCTTTCAGGCATGTTCTCGCTCACCAATCCGGTACAGGCGCTGGTACCGGCGATCGGCGGCATCCTGCTCGGGCTAACGGTGATCTGGCTCAGAATCCGGAAATTCCGCGCCCCGATCGACCCGATCGAAGCCAACGCGCTCTATGGCGGACGCATGTCGCTGACCGACACCTTCATCATCGCCGGCCAGACGATGATCTCCAGCGGTTTTGGCGCCTCGGTCGGGCTGGAAGCCGGCTACACGCAGGTCGGGTCCGGCCTGGCGTCACGGCTGGCGCACTTCTTCAGGCTGCGCCGCAACGATGTCCGCATCCTGGTTGGCTGTGGTGCGGCCGGTGCCATAGCGGCCGCCTTCGATGCACCGCTGACCGGCGCCTTCTATGGCTTCGAACTGATTATCGGCATCTATTCGGTCGCCAATGTCGCGCCTGTCATGACAGCGGCGATCTCAGCCTCGCTGACCGCCGAAATGTTCGGCGGAGTGCCGTTTCCGCTCGAGCTTTCGGGCCTGCCGCCGCTCACCGCCAGCCAGTACGTGCCGTTCCTACTGCTTGGTCTGCTTGGCGGGGCCGCCTCGATCGCCATCATGCATCTGGTGACGCTGATCGAGCGCGGTTTTGCCAAGCTGTCGATCGATGCGTCGCTGCGCCCCGTCATCGGCGGCATCGTGGTCGGCTTGTTGGGGCTGATCACGCCGCAGGTCCTGTCCAGCGGCCATGGCGCGCTGCATCGCGAATTCTCGATGAATTACGGACTGACCGTGGTGGCCAGCGTCTTCGTGCTCAAGCTGGCGGCATCGGCGGTCTCGCTGGGATCGGGCTTTCGCGGCGGATTGTTCTTTGCCTCATTGTTCCTCGGCGCGCTGCTCGGCAAGGCGTTTGCGGATGTGATGGTCGTCGTCTCCCCGGCAACCGGCATCGACCCTGCCGTCGCCGCCGTCGTCGGCATGACGTCGCTCGCCGTCGGCGTCGTCGGCGGACCGCTGACGATGACCTTCCTGGCGCTGGAATCGACCCGCGACCTGACGCTGACCGGCGTCGTGCTGGCGGCCTCGCTCATGGCGGCGATCCTGGTGCGGGAAACCTTCGGCTACTCGTTCTCGACATGGCGCTTCCACCTGCGCGGCGAGACTATCCGCAGCGCCCACGACGTCGGCTGGATGCGCAGCCTCACCGTCGGTTCGATGATGCGCAAGGATATCAAGACCATCTCTGCCTCGACGACGCTGGCAGCCTTCCGCAGGCAAGTGCCGCTCGGCTCGGCCCAGCGCGTCATCGCCGTCGATGCGGGCGACCACTATGTCGGCATGCTGATCGTGGCCGAACTGCACAGCGATCTATCCGACGGCGAGGTCGCGGTGCGCGATCTTGCCAAGTACAAGGACGCGGTGCTGGTGCCCAGCATGAACGTGCAGGCCGCCGCCGAGACCTTCCAGCGCGCTGGCGCCGAAGAACTCGCCGTGGTCGAGGATTTCACCGACCATATCGTGCTGGGGCTGTTGACCGAAGGCCATTTGATGCGGCGCTACGCCGAGGAACTCGACAAGGCGCGCCGGGACCTGTCGGGCGAGGGTTAGCGTAACCCAGGGCAAAATCCTTACGAGAGCCGGCGCGGTTGCCAAGCCTAATGCTCGATCGGCCCCTTGGCCATCACGAGAGCGGTGCCGGCGGTCGTCGGGCGCTCGATCATGCGCCGCACGCGCGGCGGCTCGTCGCCGCTGTGCAGCGCCCGCACGCGCTCGCCGATGACGGCGTCGGCATGGGTGATGCGTCCATTGTGGCGCACATATTCGATCCAGGTCGGCGTATGGTAGTGCTCGATCCAGATCGCCGGATTTTCGAGGTCGCGCGCCAGCGTCCAGTTGCGGGCGCCGTCACGGCGGCGGACACGGCGACGTTCGGCCATGATGGCGAGGAACTCGGGTACGTCCTTTTCGCGGATGACGTATTCGATCATGATGGCGATCGGCCCGCTGCGCGGCTTGAGGTCGAGCGCCAGGTGCGGTTCCCTGAAGCGGTTGAGTGGATCGAGATTGAGCACTTGCTGTTGCGGCAACGGCAAGAGCAGGCCGATGGCGCCGCCGGCCAGCATGGCGATGCTGGCCGCGATCAGCGCGGTTTCGGCGCCATGGGCATCGGCGACGACGCCCCAGATCCAGCTGCCGAGCGCGATGCCGCCGAAGGTCGCGGTCTGATAGACCGACAGCACCCGGCCGACCACCCAGCGCGGGGTGGCCATCTGCACCGTGACATTGAAATGCGACAGCGCGATCACCCAGCAAGCACCACCGACGAGCAGGCCGAGTGAGGTCTGCCAGGCATGATGGCTGAAGGCGGCATTGAAGGCGCAGACGGCGAAGCCGGCGAAAGCACAGCGCACCATCGTCTCGCTGGACAGCAATTGCCGCAGCCTGACGCTGATCAAGGCGCCGCCGACGGCACCGATGCCGAAGGCGCCAAGCATGATGCCGTAGGTCAGGGCATCGCCCTTGACGACATCGCGCGCCACCAGCGGCAGCAGTGCCAGCACGGCGCCGGCGCTGAAGCCGAAAGCCGCGCCCCTGACCAGCACCTTGCCGATGTTGGGCGACATGGCGACATAGCGCAGGCCGGCGCCCATGGCGGCACCCAGCGACTCGCGCGGCAAGGTCGATACCGGCACGTCAGGCTTCCAGCGCGCCAGGACGACGATCAGGCCGATATAACTCACCGCGTTTGCCGCAAACGCGGCCGCCGCACCGGCAGCGGCGACAATGATGCCGCCGATCGCCGGGCCGACGCTGCGGGTCAGATTGAAGCCCATCGAATTGAGTGCGACGGCGGCCGGCACCTTGTTGCGGGGCACGATGTCGCCGACGGAGGCCTGCCATGACGGGCTGTTGAGCGCGGTGCCGCTGTCGATCAGGAAAGTGAAGGCAAGCAGCGTCCACGGCGTGATCAGGCCGGAATAGGTGAACAGGGTCAGGAGCACCGAGACCACCAGCATGAAGGTCTGGGCGACCAGCATCACCTTGCGCCGGTCGAAACTGTCGGCAATGGCGCCGGCGACAAGCGCAAACAGCATGATCGGCAAGGTGGTCGAAGCCTGGACCAGGGCCACCTGATAGGGCGAGGTGGCAATCGTCGTCATCATCCAGGCGGCGCCAACGCCCTGAATCAGGCCGCCGAAATTGGAGACGAGACTTGCACCCCAGACGGCGCGGAAAATGCCGTGCCGGAAGGGCGCCAGTGCCGAGACGCTCTCGCTGTCCGGCTTTTCGTCAATCATCGGTGGTTCCTGCCATGTCGTGCCGATTCGTCAGACGATCCGTTTGCTCAGGCCGTTTGCCGAAAGTAGGGCATGACCCCGCAAAGGGCGAATGTCTTTCGAAAAAGCTCATGGTCCAACAATGGGATAGAGGAGGTCCACGCCCTATCTGCCGCCAGACCTGAGGAGATGCATCGGGTCGGCAACCGACCTGCCCGAATGCAAAGGACAATCCAGCCGTAGCCGTCTGCAAGCCTTGGCACTCGTTCCAACAAAGTCGGATAGCTGCCGCTCAGAAGCCGTTCTGGATGCGCTCGAAGATGACGTTGGTGAAGGCTGATATCTGGCTGCCGATGAAAGGGCCGGTCAGCGCCACCACCAGCATGATGGCGACGATCTTCGGCACGAAGGTCAAGGTGATTTCCTGGACCTGCGTCAGCGCCTGGACGAGGGCGATGCCGATGCCGACCACCATGGCGACAAGCACCACCGGGGCGGACGCGGTGAGCACCGTCCATACCGCGTACTGGACGATATCGAGAGCGTCGGCCTCGTTCATGGGACTGGCTCTCTGTCGAAAGCCTCAGCTCGCTGCCTTGACCGAGACTCCCGGCCCGACCGCGACTTCGGTGCCGTTCTGCAGCACGGCGATGAGGCCGCTGCTGGCGAGGCGCACCGACGCCACTGTGCCTGTCGTGTTGCCGTCGGCGGAGGTTATCGATCGCCCGATCAGCGCGTCGGCCTGCGACAGCGCCGAGGACTGCATGATCTGGTCGAGCTTGGTATTGCTTTGCACCGATTGCTCGACCTGCGAGAACGTGGCGAGCTGGGCGACGTACTGCGTCGAGTCCATCGGCTTGGTCGGATCCTGGTTCTTCATCTCGGCGATCAGAAGCTTCAGGAAGGACTGATAGTCGACCGCTGTCTTCGACGTCGACGCGGTGGCCTGGTTGGCGCCGGTCGGTATCTTCGTCGTCATGTCCACGTTCATCAGTATCGTGCTCCCACAGCCAGCGGGCGCTCGGCACCCGGAACGTCGTCATTGCCGCCCAGCGCGCGGCGTTCAAGCGGATAGAGCGCGCGAATTGCTTTCAGCGCCTCGTAAATATAATCCTCGCCGACCATGCGGTCGATCTGTTTCAAGGCGCCGCAGATCTGGGTGTCTTCGAAGCTTACAAGCAGCAACGGCAGCGAGCGGCGGAACATGTCGCGCGCGGCGGCCGCGCCGGCCGGGTTCATCAGCATGACCTGCAGGATGAAATACAGCTGCTTGAGCGGCGTCGAGGCATCTTCGGCCTGGATCACGTGGCTTTCGAGTAGGAACTGCACGTCGTTCATCAATTCGACGGTGACCTTGCGGTCGACACGGATGACGGCGCCGTTAATGTAGATCTTTTCATTCGGCTTGAGCGATATCTTCAGTGTGTTGGTCATTGAATGCCGTCCCTGATGATCTGGGACACTTCGATCAGCCCTTCGAAATTGTTGGTGCGGCCCTGGCGAATGTCCTCCGCCTCGCGCAGCAGCCACAGACCGATGGAAATGAGGTTGGCGCGCAGTTCCTTGGGCAGGGCGTTGTCGCTGGAGCCGAGGTCCTCGACGAAGGCGGTCCAGACACGGTTGGTGAAATTCAGTGCCTCGATCGCCTCCATCGAACTGTGGCCGGCCGCCGCCGCTGCCGCCAGCATGTCGATCGAGCGGGTCAGGAGTTCCCGCTCGCGGTCCTTCGCATCGGCTACTGAGGTGCTCTGGATGTCGGCGTAGGAGAATTGGTACATCGTTGGGGCTCTACCGTTCCGTTAAGCGTTGTCAGGTCAGGTAATTCAGCAGGCTGAGCTGCTGCAGGCGTGCGGTCAGCGCGAAGGACGTTTCGATGTGCTGCGTCAGGTCGGCGACGCGGGTCGCGGCTTCGGCTGGATCGACGCCAACCAGATCGACAATATGCCGTTCGAACAGATCGGTCTGAGTTTTCATACGGTCGTTTGCGTCGGACAGCCGCTTCTGGACGATGCCGGTCTCGGACTGAACCTGGGCAATGCCGCTCAGCGCTTCGCCGACCAGCAACGTGGAGCGGCTGACGACCGTGTTCTTCGCAGCCTGGCTGATGTTGCTGGACATCAGGCTGGCAACCATGGTTGCCGCCATGGCGAGCTTCTGGATGCCGTCGCTGTTGGCACTGGTCGAGGTCGGTGTGGTTTCGTTGAGCGCGATGCGGCTGACGATCTGCTGGTCGGTGGCGTTCGACCAGTTGCCTTGCCATCCCGGACCCATGAACTGCGGTACGACGTCGTTGGTGATGAAATCGTCCATCTGCGCGGCAGTGATGTTGGCGGCTGCCGGGTCATCCGGGGTGAAACCGAAATTGGTGACGAAGGAAGCATCGAATGCCGCCTTTGCCGGCGAGCCGGCGGCGCTGAAGTCGTTGATCGGCTTGACGTCGGTGTTGGTGCCGGCGAACAGGTACTCGCCGTTGACGCTGGTGTTGAGGATCGAGGTCAGCTGCTGGATGGTCGCTTTGCCGGAATCCCGGGTGAGACTGTTGGAAGAATCGCTTGATGAGGCGGTGGTCAGGGCAGACAGGAATGTCTGAGCGGCGCCGGAGAGCTGGCCAAGCGAGGTCTGCGTCGAGGAAAGGCGAGCGCCGACCAGGCCGTTGGAGTCGATGATGACATTGAGCCGGTCGAGATCGCGCTGGAAGGTGACGGACTGGGCAGTGCGCCCTCCGAGAGCTAGACCGACATCGGCGACCTTGCCACTCGAGGACTCTTTCGTAGCTTTGACGAGATCGGCCTGCATGCGCATCTGCTGGGAGCGCATGGCGTTCGATATGGCGGCTGACGAGACAGAAGTCATGGATTATCCCACCGCGTTGAGCAAGGCCGCCATCATGTCGTCGACGGTTTTCATCATCCGGGCCGACGCCTGATAGGTGTGCTCGAGGTCGAGGAGCAGCGACATTTCCTGGTCGACATTGACGCCGGTTGCGTTGGACAGAGCCTCGGCGCTGCGCGAGGCCAGTGCTTCCTTGGCGTCGGAAGCGGTCGATGCCTGCTGGCGCACGCCCTCGAACCAGCCGATCGAGTTGGCCGCGTAGTCGGAAACGCTGGACATTGCCGAAACCCCGGCGGCGGGATCGAAGGTCATCGGTTGGTCGAGCCGATCGCCATAGGCAATCAGCAGGGCGGAATAGGATGCGCCGCCGGTGTTGGCGACATAGGCCGCACCGTTGGCACCGCCGTCGCGCAGCAGCGTCGGATTGCCGCCGCTGCTCGGGTCCATCGCCGCATTGACGCTGATGGATGCGGCAAGCCCGTTGACCAGCGTGCCCGCTGCCGGCACCGCCGGCGTGCCCGACCATGTGAACAGGCCGGTTTTGTTAGGTAGCGATGGCGCCGTTTCGGCAAAGGCCGTGATCAGGCCGCGCGCGGTCTCGTCGAGCTGGCTCTGCATGGTCGAGGCGACGCCGTCGCGCAGTTGCAGCAGGCCGGCAAGCGTGCCGCTGGCGCTGGTGTTGCCGCCGGCTCCCGCCGAGATCGGCACATTGTCGATATAGACTGCATTGCCGGCGGCGCCCGCGGTATAGCCAGCCGACGCCGCGAAACTGACCGTGCGCGGTATCGTCTCGAACAATGTCGTGCCGTCACCGGTGGTGATGACCATGTCATTGTCGCCTCGCGTGAAAGTCGACACCGGGACATAGTTCGAAATCTTCTTCAAAAGCGCGTCGCGCTGGTCGAGCGCATCGGAAACATCGTTGCTGGAGCGGGTTCCGGTCATGACGGCCGTGTTGGCATCCTGGAACTGGCTGAGCAGCGAGTTCAGGTCGTCGACCGCCGTGGCGATCTGGCCATCGGTCTGGGTGCGGAAATCCTGGACGGCCTTGGAGCCCTCGTTCAGCGAACGCACAACCTGCTTGGCGGCGTCGATGACGCTGGCTCCGAGGTTCTGGTTGGACGGAGAAGTGGCGTAGAGCTGCAGCGCCTGCTGCAGGTTGGCGATCGCGGACGAGGGCGAGGACGCATTGTCGACGCCGTTGACCGCAACGCCCAGCTGATCCATGCCGCTGAAGAGCGCGTTCTGGCCGCTCCAGGCCGACAGTGCGCCGAGATTCTGGCGGAACAAGAGATCGTTGGTGACGCGTTGAATATCAACCGAACGCGCGCCCGGCGCCGTGCTGGTGACGATGGCCTGGCGGCGCGAATAGTCCGGATTGGAGGCGTCGGCAACGTTGCGGGAGACAACGCTGGTCTGTCGCGCGGTGTTCATAAGCGCGGACTGGGCGATACTCAATGCGGTAGACAGTGACATGCGGTCTTTCGCGGGGCGGTGCCCGTTTTATCTCTTCAGGTTGACAAGGACGTCCATCAGATCGGAGCCGGTCTGGAAGACTTTCGAATTGGCGGTGTAGCTGCGCTGCGCTGCGATCATGTTGGTCAGCTCCTCGGCGATGTCGACGTTGGAGTTCTCGATCGCGCCGGAGATAATGGAGCCAAGCTTGCCTTCATTGGCGAAGCCGACACGGACCGCGCCCGACTCGGTGCCCTGCGAGTAGACATTGCCGGGCAGTGCGGTGAGTTGATCCGGGCTCTGCACGTCGGCCAGCGGGATCTTGTAGAGCGGTTTGGTGGAACCGTCCTTGTACTGGGCGTAGATGGTGCCGTCCTTGCTGATCTGGACCTTGTCGATGGTGCTCGGCGCGTTGCCGTTGACCTGGGCATCGGAAACGGTGAAGCCGGTGCCAAGCTGGGTCAGCGCCGACAGATCGAGCGAAAAGGCAGAGCCGTTCGGCACGGTGAATGAAACGCTGGTGGGCGTGCCGGTGAGCTTGCCGGTGGTGGTGTCGAAGGTCAGATTGGCCGAACCGAGCGCGCCGCCTGTGTAGGGAAATGAGGTTCCGGCAGTGGCCTTCGACTGGTCGAAGACCGCTACCTGCCAGGTGCCGGTGCCGGTGTTGGTGAAATAGACGTCGAGCAGCTTCTTGTTGCCGAGATTGTCATAGGCGACCATCGAGGATTTCGACGTGTATTGTGCGCCCGCAGCGTTGGCGGCGGGCAGGTTGGCGGTCGCGACCGGTGTCGCGCCTGCCGGCAGGTTGCCGGCATAGCTACCGTCGGTGCTCGGCGTCGCGGTCATTCCCTGGTCGGAGATGACAACCGGGACCAATCCCTCGAAGCCGTTGACCGTCGCTGCCGGCACGCCGTTGTCGTAGCTATAGGCCATCAGCTGGAAGCCGGCCGAGTTGACCAGCCTGCCCTGCCCATCGGGCACGAAGGCGCCGGCGCGGGTCAGGTAAGGTGTGCCGCTCGGATCCTGAACGACAAAGAAACCATCGCCGCTGACAGCAAGATCCGAGACCGAGGTCGTGTATTGAAGCACGCCCGGATCGCTGACCGCCTGACGGATCGTCGTGGTGATGCCGCCGGAATTATAAGCGCCGCCTGTAGATGGCATGACCAGCGTCGAGAACTCTGCGGAGGACCGCTTGTAACCGGTGGTATCGGAATTGGCGATGTTGTCGGCGACCGTCGACAGGCGGTTTGCTTGCGCGTTCATGCCGGAAACGCCGGTCCGCATCATTCCGTAGAGGCTCATCGAAACGTCTCCCCAATGTGCATGCCGCTGGCTCCAAAGTGGATGCCACTGGCAACGAGGCTACGCGTGTTTTCTTGCGCGAGGCTGGCGCGAAGCTGCATCAGAAGACCAGCCGGTAGCCAAGAAAGCGCTTGGAATCGATCGGGTCGCTGCCCAGCTTTTCGCGCAGCTTCTTGCGCAGTTTGCTGATGTGGCTTTCGACCACGTTCTCCTCGACCTCTTCGTCGAAGATGCCGTAGATGGCGTTGAAAACCTGGGTCTTGGTGACGCGACGCCCGCGATTGCTCGCCAGATATTCGAGGATGCGGCGCTCACGGCGCGGCAGGGGCAGGGGCTGGCCGTCGATTTCTGGGTCGCGGCCGTCCATGAAGATGCGCATGGCGCCGATCTCGGTGTAGGCGACATCTTCCTGGGCCCGACGGCGGATGGCGGTGATGCGGGCCAGTATCTCTCTGATGTGGACGGGCTTGCGAATGACGTCGTCGACGCCGCTTTCAAACAACCGCAGCGTGTTCTCCAGGGAGTGCTGTTCGCTGAGCGCGATGACCGGAGCGCCGGTGCGATCGCGGATCTGGCGGGGAGAGATGGAGCCATCGCGGCAGTCGCCGATGAGGAAGGCCCTGACCGAGCGAAGATCGGTGTCAGCAGCCGAGTTCACCCACTCACCAAACTCGCCGGATGCAAAGCCTGCACAGGCGATGCCCTCACGATCGAAAAGTGAATTGTATCCCTCTGTTACGAGCTCGCGCTCGTCAACGATAACAATCATCGGCCCGCCTCCGAATCAAATCATTTGCCCCGTGAAGAAAGGCGTATCCGCTGGCGAGATTCCTGAACAACCGTCATTTCTTGTAGCTAGTTTCTTGGGAGTCCGGAATCGTATCGGTTGCATTAGCATGCAGCCAAATATGCTTTCGAGGGTAAGAGCCGACTTGGTCCAAGCGACGAGTCAGGGTTGCGGGATCGAATCGCTGAACCGGGAAATACGCTTATGGGTTGCAAAAGCCGCGAGCGTTCGCGGTCCATTTTCCAAAGCCGGTGGCGACCATGTTGGCAATGACGCGGCAGACATAGATCTTCTGCGCCGGATCGTTGTCGGGACCGGCATGATAGCGGGCGACAGCCATCGACCAGGTCTCGTGACGGGCATGGAGGCCGGCCAGGAAGCGCGCCGCGTAATCGACGTTCTGGCGTGGGTCGAGCATGTCCTCGACGCTGCGAAAATGCGACGCGTGGTAGTGATGGTTGATCTGCATGCAACCCAGATCGATCAGCGTTTTGCCCTCGCGGCGGGCATTGGCAAAGGCGGCAAGGGCTTCGGTCCGGCTTCGTGGAAAGACCGCTTTTCCCTCTATATTCAAGGCGTTGGGTTTAAGGCTGCCCTTGTTTCCAGTCTCCGTCAGGCCAACGGCGTAGAGGATGCCGGCGGGTACGCCATAGCGATCGGCGGCGCGCAGGATCTCCGGCTCGCAAGGGTTGGCCACGGCAGCGGCAGCGCTTGCCGCGCTAGATAATGATATCGCCGCCACCGCGCTCGCGAGAAGGCGAAGCGCCGCGGCCGTAATCCTGCGCATCATCGTTGCGTTTCCCCGAGGGTTGCTGACCCGATTTCTGGCCGCCGGCTCCACCATTGCCGCCGCCCGAATTCCCGGGTTGAAAGGACGACGGATCGCGGCCCGTTGCCGCCGGCAGGGGTGCGGTTGCATCGGAGCGGGTTGTGGCGGGGGCTGCTACCGAAGGTTGCAGGATTGTGACCTTGTCGACCTCGAAGCCAAGCCCGCGCAGCGATTTGACGATGGCCTCGCTGTCGGCTGACAGACGACGATAGGCGTCATGTGTTTCAGGCTTCAGCTCAATCGAAAGTTGTTCTCCGGAGAGGCGAAGATGGGCCGTAACCATACCGAGTTCTGCTGGGTGCAGCTCGATCTTCAACACATGTGTCGGAACGGCAACAGAGCTGGCCAGCCGGGCGGTCGTGGATGAGGCTGAAGCGGGGTTTTGCGGGCCGCTATCGGCGGCTATGGCGTTGATCACATTGAGAGCTGCCTGGCTGATGGGACTTTGCGGCGGTGCTGGGTAGCTCCGTTCGGACACCACGTCGATGCGTGTCGCGGACGGAGACTGTTTTCCCGCTTCGGGCCGCATCGCGGACTGGACATCCTCAATGCTCTTCATCGCCGGCGCGGCGGCGTGCCTCGACCGTACGCCGGGCGCCTCGGCAGCCTGCGCCTCCGGCAGCTTCTGGGGCGCCACCGTGGTGTCGCGTTTCGACGTGCTCGACGCAGCACCGGCAGCACTCGGCGGCTTAGCATCAAGCTCCGTCAGAGACCCCTCGACGATCGAGACCTGCTCCGGCTTCGATACGGTTTCGAGGGCTTCGCGTCCGGCCGTCAATTTCGAGCGGTAGGACTTCGGCAGTGGAGCTTGCCCGTCGAGTGCCGGGGCCGGCGGGCTCTCGCCAGTTGATGCCTCGCGCCCGGCTCCTTTGGACGATGTCGAGAAATGGCGCAGGTCATGAAACGCGATCAGCAGCGGCAGGTCGTCTTGAAGCGGCGCGGCATCGGCTTCTGGAGCCGCCTTGTCGGCGTCGGCATCGTCCCTGTGTAGCCCTGGTCCCAGGTCGTCCTTGCCGGCTTTCACGGCCGGCCCTTTGGCGGGGGCGATCGGTCCTGGATCGGCCGACGGTGGCTCTGCCTTGCCGACATGGCCGGCAAGGCCGGCAGCGAGCTTGCTCCAGCGCGGGTTGCGTGTTCCCGCTTCGGTCGTCGGCTGCCGTTGCGGGTGGGCAGGATCGGTGTCGCCGCGCAGCACCTTGCCGAAGCCATCGTCATCGTTCCTGCCATTCGCTGCCAGTCGCTCCGACGTCGCACGCGTAGAGGCAGATCCTGGCAGGGCCGGGCCGAGTCTGGTGGTCATTTTGGGGCGGCTCCAAGCATCTGGTCGATCACGTCGAGCTGTCGACGTGTTCTGGTCATGGCGGCATCGGTCGGATCGGTGGGCTGGGGACTGGCAGCAGGCGACGGTGCCGACGCCGGCATGACAGCCGCCGCATCGGCAGGCGCGGACGGAACTGCGGGCGTGTCCGGCGCACTGGCTGCTGGTCCGCCGGAGGCCGCGGCGGCGGCAGGTTGCTCCGGGATCGCACCTTCGACCGGTGGCAGTCCGCTGACATCGACGCCTTGCGGTGTGACAGTCTCGGGCACCGGTGGTTGCCCGACCGCAACAGGGGCAGGCTTTTCCTCGGGAAGGGCGGTGGGCGGCGCCACGACTTCGCCCGCAATGGCCTGCGCGGCGTCGAGCAAGGCGCGGTCGCCATCCGACAACCGGCTGCGGTCGATCTTGCCAAGCTTGCCGCGAACATCCTCGATAGTGCCCGAGGTGACGGTGGAAAGGCTGGCATAGAGCAGGGCGCGGGGATCATCCTGGTTGGTGTTGCCGTCGCGGCCCTGCTCGGCCCGCGCCGAGGCGAAGGCCGACAGGTCGTTCAGACCGTCGATCGCGGCGCGGCGGGCGATGCGTAGATAGATCACCTTCTCGCGCTCGGAATCCATCATCGAGGTAATATCGGCCAGCTTGTCCTGGCTGATCGACATATGCAGTGCGATGAGGCCGGAGACGAAAGAGTCGGCGAACTGGCTGGCATAGGGTGAATAGAGATAGCGCTCGACATATTGGGTGGAGGCAAGCGCGAAGCGTGCCGCGTCACCTTGCGTGGCTGCAATGCCGACCGAACGGCGCAGTGCCGCTTCCTCGACCAGCGTGCCGGGGCTGAGCAACCTCGCCTCGTCGAGCAGACCAAGAGCGGCCGCCGGCTGGTCGCCGGCAAGCAACGAGCCTTTGACCAGCGCCAGGAAGGCGCCGAGATCTGGAGGCAGCGCCATGGGATCGATCGGCTTCAAGGCTTCGATCGCCTCGCCGGGCCGGCCGGTCAGGTAGTTGATCACGCCTTTGGCTATGGCAAGGTTTTGCGGGTCCGTCGTGGCGCGCGACGCGGCGGCCTCGACGGTCACCGGATTGCCGCCGCTCATGCCGTAGACAAGCAGGGCGCGAAAGTTCTTGGGATCCTTGTAGTCCTCGGCATCCGCCGTGCGCAGGCGCGCATCCGCCATCTCCAGCAGCTTGGCCTGCATCGGCAGCGCGGCATGATCGCCGGTGGCTATGCGATCCTGCACCAGCTGCAGCGAGCGCACCAGCTGATATGGCTGCAGCGCTTCCTGAGCGAAGCCGGCCGACGGGTGTCCGCCGGCCAGCAGCAACAGGCCAATCAATCGGCTGGTGGCGGCCGTTCGCCTCATCCGTCGGTCGCCATCAGGATTTCGATGCGGCGGTTCACGGCCGCCAATGGATTTGCGGGGTCCTTCGGCTGGCGGTCGGCGAAGCCTGCGACCTCGGTGATGCGGCGTTCGTCGACGCCACCGCGCACGAGCATGTAGTAGGCGGAATGCGCGCGCGCCGTCGACAGTCGCCAATTGTCATAGCTGTCGCTACGGAACGGTCGTGCGTCGGTGTGGCCGTTGATGCTGATGGTGCCCTTTTGGCTGTTGACGATGCGGCCGATCTTCTCCATCACCAGCACAAGTTCGCGTCTCGGCAGCGCCGAGCCAACCTCGAACATGCCGAAGTCGAACTGGTCGGTGATAGAGATGACGACGCCCTTGTCGGTGGCTTCGACCGAGACGCCGTCGTGCAGCTTGTCGCCGGATTTGAAGGCATCGGCCAACTGCCGCTTGACGTCGGCCGCGGCCTTGACAGCGGCCGCGGTAGGCGCCTTCCCGCTGGTTTCGGGCTTGGCAGCCTTTTGCGCCTCGGCGTCGGCCTTGGCTGGGTCCGCGGCCTTGATGTCGTTCGGTTTGGTCTCGCCTGGCTTGGTCTCGCCCGGTTTGGTTTCGCTTGATTTCGTGTCGCCGACCTTGGCCATTTCCGGATTCGTGGCCTGCTTGCCGATCGCGTCCTTGGCCAGCGGTTCGTGCGGTGCGGCAGCGACGGGCGGTACGGCTTTGACTTTCGGCACTTGCGTTTCGGCGGCCTTGTCGCCGGGCTTGACCGGATCGCCCTCGATCCTAGTGCGCTCGGCACTGGCCTCCGCGGCGGGCGCCGCCATTTGTTGCGACCAGAAATCCGGCTCGAAGGGATCGCGGTAGGAGGCGCCGCCAGAGGCGCCTGTCGCCGGGCCGGCAGCCTGCGCGCCGCCGTCGCCCTTCTGACTGACGTTCTGCATGACGCCGGTGTCGGTGGCGATTTCCGAAAGCACCGCATAAGGATCGGCGAACAGATGCTCGTCGGAGTGCTCCGCCTGCGGCAGTTCCTGCTTTTCCTGCTTGCGGTCCGCCGAGCCGTCGCCGTCCTGGCCGGCCTTGTTGGTCGCCTTCTGCGGATTGTCGGCCGTCGTGCCGATCGCGCGCGGACCGTCGCCGAGATCCTCCAGGCCCTTGCGGCTCGAATTGCGGTCGACCAGCTTGACTGGGTTGAAGTAGCTGGCGACGGCCGCCTTGGTCTGCTCGTTGGCGGCGTTGATCAGCCACATGACCAGGAAGAAGCACATCATGGCCGTCATGAAGTCGGCGAAGGCGATCTTCCAGACGCCGCCATGGTGGGCGTCGTCGTGGTCGCCATGCGCATGCCGCACGATGATGATTTCGTGGGGGGCGTGTCCGGCCTCTGCGACGCTCATGCCAGAACCTCTGAGAGGGTCGTCGACCATTCGGCCATGCGCGTTTCGAACACCGCCTCGTCGATGGCGACAGTGAGGTCGAAGCCCGGTGTCTCGACGAAGTCGAGATTGGCGGCGCGTGGCCCGAGCGATGCCTTCAGCGTTTCGAATAGTGAGAGCGGCCCGCGTACGGCGATGCGCACCGCTTCGGCATCGCCGACTGCCTCGCGTATCGCACTGGCGAGCACCTCGATCGAGCGTTTCTGCAGATCGTCGCTGATGATGCCGCCGACGATGCGAGCGACCGTGGCGGCGACAAGTCCGGTCACACGCGCCTCCATGGCATCGATGCGCTGCGAGACCGCCTTGCCGATATCGTCGCCAATGCTTTCGAGAAATACCCTTGCTTCTTCTGCATTGGCCTGGCGTTCGGCTTCGAGCGCTGCTTCATGCGCAACCGAAAGGCGCGCCTCAAGCGCAACCTCGGCCTGGACAACCGCTTCCGCGATCAGCGTGCCGATATCGGCTTGCGGGGCAGGCGTCTCCTGATTGTGTTGGGGATCGACCGTGGCCCGGCTGGCACGTTGCGTGCGTGTGCCGAAATCAGGCAGAAGGTCGAAGAGGGCTGCGGAGGGCATGGTCTACACCGCAACTTCCTGGGCTGCCCATTTGCGCAGGATCTGCGCGGTACGCTCCTCGTTGAGGTCGACCATTCGGGCAAGCCGATCCTGCGGCGCCGGCCTGATCTTCTGGCGAAGATCATCGAGCGGTGTCGGACCTGGTCGCGAACCGGGCAAGGCGCCAACCGCGACATTGTCGGCGACCGCCGTGGCTTCCGGCATTGGCAGCGAGCGCTGGACGTCACCGAAGCTGGGGCCCGACAGGGCCGGTGTTGCCTTAGCCGTCAGCGCCGACGCCATTGGCCTCAGGCCGAAGAAGGCGACCAGGAACACCACGACGATGAAGGCGCCGGCGTTGATCAGCGTGCCGGCATGCTGGCCGATGGAATCGAGCATTCCGGCCTGCGGGATCGCCTCGCCCTCCAGCCCGTCGATGAACTCGACAGCCGAGACATCGATGACGTCGCCGCGCTTTTCGTCCAGGCCGGTGGCCGAGGTCACCATCTTCTGGATGTCGGCGACGCGCTTGGCAATCTGCTCCGGCGTGGCGTCCTTGCCGAGTATGGTCATGATCCGCTGCTGGTTGACGACGACGGCAATGGACATCTTGGTGACGCTGTAGCCGTTGGAGACGGTGGCGATCTTCTTTGAATTGATCTCGTAGTTGGTGATCTCTTCTCTGCGATCGTTCTGCGAAGAGGACTGCGGACCATCGGTGGCGGTTGCCTGGGTCTCGGGCAGGTTCTGTTCGACGCTGGCCGGGGTCGAGGCCTGCTTCTGATTGTTGTTCTCGTTGGCGCGCACCGATTGCACCGAGCGTTCGACGCGGGAGTTCGGATCGAAGATGGTTTCTTCGGTCTGGCGGGTGTCGGTGTTGACCTCGGCCTTGACGCTGGCGCGGAAATTATCGGGGCCGAGATAGGCAGTCAGCGCACGGCGGATGTTGTCGCCGATCTGAGCCTCGACGGTCTGCTCGACGCCGAGCGTGCGGGCGGCGCTGGTGTTGGAAGGGTCATCGCCCGCGGCCAGCAGATTGCCGCTGGAATCGAGCACCGTCACCTTGTCGGCCGACAGGCCGGGGACGGCGGCGGCAACGAGATGGCGGATCGACATGGCGCTCTTCTCGGCGTCGATGCCGGCGTAGCGGATGACCACCGAGGCGGAAGGCTGCTGCTCGTCGCGGCGGAAATTGGCGCGTTCGGACATGACGATATGGACGCGCGCCGCCTTGATGCCCGATATCGACTGGATGGTGCGGGCGATCTCGCCTTCCAGCGCACGCACGCGGGTGATCTGCTGCATGAAGGAGGTGAGGCCGAGCGAGCCGACATTGTCGAACAGTTCGTAGCCGGCATTGGCGCTTGTCGGCAGCCCCTTTTCGGCCAGCAGCATGCGCGCCTGCGCGGTGGTGCCGGCCGGCACCAGCACCGAGGTTCCGTCGGCACCGACGTCGAAGCCGATGCCGGCTTCGCCCAGCACCAGGCCGATCTGGTTCACGTCGGCGCGGTCGAGGCCGACATAGAGCGTGTCGTAGGCGGGGCGGTTGAGATAGACCGAGGCGATGCCGATGACACCCATCACCAGAACCGCGATGCCCGCCAGCATGGCGAGGCGCTTCACGCCAAACCCGCGGAGATTCGAGATGATGCTCTGGATCTGTTCCGGCACGGTTCAACGACTCCCAGCATGATTGTCCGCCGGAACAGTAGTCTTCGAAGCTTGTGCGAAAATGAAATCGGGCCGCGCTTGCGACGCGGCCCGTCAATCGGGATGAGTGGGGATCGCGCTAGTGGCGCCTGTGATCAGTTCTTGAACAGCGACAGGATCGACTGCGAGGCGCTGTTGGCGATCGACAGCGCCTGGATGCCGAGCTGCTGCTGCACCTGCAATGCCTGCAAGCGGGTCGATTCCTTGTTCATGTCGGCATCGACGAGCTGGCCGACGCCGCGGTCGATGGAGTCCATCAAGCTCTGGGTGAAGGTCTTCTGTAGGTCGATGCTGCTCTTGGCGGCGCCGAGGATGGTGGCGGAGTCGGTCAGCTGAGCCATGACCTTGTCGATCCTATTCACCATCTGCGTGATGATATCGTCGGTCACCCCGGCCGCCGTGATATCGAGGTTGTAGGCCGAGATGTTGTCAATCTTGGCGGGGGTGCCGGTAACAGCGGCCTGGCCCGCGGTGTTCGCGGCGATATCAGTCCCTCCGCCGGCGATCGCGGCAGCATAGGCCGTGTCATACTCCGTCTGGGCGGCTCCTGTGGAATAGATGGAAGTCTGGCGATCGAGGGTGCCATAGTTCTTCACGTCGCTGGCAAGGCCGTAGTCAAAGAGCTTAGTGCTCTCGACATCGATGTCGATCGTTCCGATCGAGATGGCGCCGGATGAGGAGCGATTGAATGAAGAAACAATCTGGGAGTCGGGCTGGACGCCGTCATTGGCGGCCGCGACCTGCTTGGAGGTCACCGCAAGGAAATTAGATCCCGAGAAGGTGGCTGCATCTGCAAAGGACTTCATCTGCGCCTGAAGGGCCTTGATCTCGGTCTGGGTCTTCGCCTTGGCGGCATCCGTCTGGCCGACGGTCGAGAGCACCTTTGTCTTGATCTGACCGATCGTCGTCAGCACATTGTTCAAGCCGGTGTAGGCGGTATCGACTTTCGAGGCGCCGAGGCCGAGTGCGTCCTGGACCGTCGACAGGGCCTGATTGTCCGAACGCATCGTGGTGGCGATCGACCAATAGGCGGCGTTGTCGGAGGCCTGCGAGACCCGATAGCCCGTCGATATACGAGCCTGCGTCTGTTCGAGCGACTTGCTTGTGGCGCTGAGGCTTTGGAGTGCGGTTAACGCCGAAGCGTTTGTCATGATGCTCGCCAAGAAAGTCGCTCCTTCTCAAAAGCCGACATGCTCAGACACGCCGGATAGGACTGTTCAACGCTGCTATCGTGCCGGTTGGGCCGATTCGCCAACTGTTGTAAGCTATTGGTTAACCATAATTAGCGCGACATGGTTAACAGCCTGTTAAACGCTGGCTTCCAGAGTTAAGGAGCGACGGTTGCGCGGGGCTGGAGAAAAACGCAAATCGGGCCCCGCTTTTGGCGCGGCCCGATTTCTTGGTGCGAAATGTGGTGGAGCGGAGGCGATTAGCCGCGGAAGAGCGACAGGATCGACTGCGAGGAACCGTTGGCGATCGACAGCGCCTGGATGCCAAGCTGCTGCTGGACCTGCAGGGCCTGCAGACGCGTCGATTCCTTGTTCATGTCGGCGTCAACGAGCTGGCCAATACCGCGATCGATGGAGTCCATCAGGTTCGAGGTGAAGGTCTTCTGCAGGTCGATAGAGCTCTTGGCGGCGCCGAGCTTGGTGGCGGCGTTGGTCATGTCCTTGAGCGCCGCGTCGACGACGGTCATCTGCTGCGCGATCTGACTATCGCTGGCAGCAACGCCACCCGAGAAGATGGTCAGCGAGGCGACCGAATAGGTATCGGTGACCAGTGCAGCCGCGCCCAGGGCTGACTGCGAGCCCGAGGCTGCGGCCGCAGCGCCGGTGGTGCCGAGGCGGGCCGTGTCGAGGATGCCCTTGGCGGTCGGCGCGGCGCCGGCGTCATAGAGCTTGATGCTTTCCACTTTGACGTCGATGGTCGAGATCGAAACCGCACCGGTGGAGCTGCGATTGAAGGCCGAAACGATCTTGACGTCTGCCGCCGTGCCCGAAGCCGTGGACACCGACAGCATGTTGGTGCCGGAGAAGGTGGCGCCGTCAGCGTAGGCTTTCAACTGGTTCTGAAGAGCGGCGATTTCGACCTGGGTTTTTTCCTTGGCCGCATCAGTCTGACCGTAGGATGCGGTCAGCTTCTGCTGGATCTGGTTGATCGTGCTGATCGCGCTGTTCATGCCGGTGTAAGCGGTGTCGACCTTCGAAGCGCCGAGGCCGAGCGAGTCCGAAACGGTGGACATTGCCTGGTTGTCGGAACGCATCGTGGTGGCGATCGACCAGTAAGCGGCGTTGTCGGAGGCCTGCGAGACCTTGTAGCCGGTCGAGATGCGGGACTGGGTGGCTTCGAGGTTCTTGTTGGTGGAGTTCAGGCTCTGCAGTGCCGTCAACGCGGCAGTGTTCGTCATGATGCTGGACATGGCTACTCGTACCCTGATTTTACACGTGTTTTTTTGACATACCGGCTCTACCGGTATGACGGTGCGGCATCATGCCAATGATCTCTGGAAATCGATCACCCGCCATCTGCGAGCGAATATGCGGGCAAGTCCCTACCAAAGGGCTAAACCGGACGGTTAATCGAAAATATATTGCGTGAATTCTGCGCCGGAGTAGCGCGCCAGAGCGGCGCTGGAGGATTCAGTCGCGCGGGATCAGTTGAAGGAGCGCACCAGACTGCCGACGAGCAGATTCCAGCCGTCGATCAGGACGAAGAACAGGATCTTGAACGGCAGCGACACCACTGTCGGCGGCAGCATCATCATACCCATCGCCATGGTGATCGTCGCGACGATCATGTCGATGACCAGGAATGGCAGCACGATCAGGAAGCCGATCTCGAAGCCGCGCCGGATCTCCGAGATCATGAAGGCGGGCACGAGAATGCGGAGGTCGACGGTGTCGCGCGAAACTGTCTGGCCGCGCTCGCGGGCGAGATCGGCGAACAGGTCGAAGTCCTTGTCGCGCACGTTGTGCAGCATGAAGGTGCGGAACGGATCCGAAATCCTCTCGAACGCCTCGGTCTGGGTGATCTGGTTGTCCATCAGCGGCTTGACGCCGGTGTTCCAGGCCTGATCGAAGGTCGGCGCCATGACATAGAAGGTCATGAACAGCGACAGCGAGATGAGAATGAGGTTTGCCGGCGTCGACTGCAGGCCGATGCCGGCGCGCAGAATCGAGAAGGCGATTACGAAGCGGGTGAAGCTGGTCACCATGATCATCAGGCCCGGCGCCACCGACAGCACGGTCAGCAGGCCGAACATCTGGATGATGTAGCCGACGGTGGTGCCATCGGCCTTACCGATGCCGCCGAGATCCAGCTGCTGGGCCGCCGCGACGGACGTGGCGGCGGCGATCAACGCCATGGCGAGAAGGAACTTCCTCATTCGAGCAGCAATGTCCTGATGAGAACCTGTTTGGCGTGACCCTGGCTGCGGATCGAGGCGCGTTCCTCGAGATCGGCCTTCAGGTGCTGGTAGCCGCTGGCGCCCTCGATCTGATGCATCTTCAAGGTGCGCACCAAGGCCAGAAGATCCTGGTGGATGTCGTCCGACATTGCCTGTGGCTGCGGCCCATCATAGACGACGGAGACCTCCATCCTGATCCAGGTATCGGCAGGCGAAGCGATGTTGGTGGTGATCGGCGCCAGCACGACGAGCGTTGGCCCCACGCCTGGCTGCTCGGCCGCAGCCTGCTGCTCGGTCTTGCCTTGGTTCTCAGGCGCCGCCGGTACCGTCGGAGGTGCGCCGACGCCCTTCAGGTAGCCGCCGGACATCCAGCCCATGCTGATGGCGGCCGCCGTCACAACCAGCAGCATGCCGCCCTGGACGGCGAGCGAAGGACCCTTGCGGGGCTGAACCTGTTCGATATTTGCCACGGCTCGGTGTTCCCCAATCCTAGAACGGAAGAACCTGGTCGAGCACCTGCTGGCCGTAGGCAGGTTGCTGGATCTCGGTGATGCGGCCGCGTCCGCCATAGGAGATGCGCGCTTCGGCGATGCGTTCGTAGGGGATGGTGTTTTCGGCGCCGATATCGGCCGGCCGCACGATGCCGGCGATGGTGAGCACCCTGAGTTCGGCGTTGACGCGCACTTCCTGCGATCCCTTGATCATCAAATTGCCGTTCGGCAGGACATCGATGACGATGGCGGCGACATTGAGCTCCAGGGTTTCCGATCGCTTGATCTCGCCATCAGCGGTCGTGTCCGTGGTGGAGTTGAGAGCGCCAGCACCCTTGCCGGCGGTGCTGCCGATCTTGTCCCATTGCGCGCTGATATCGAAACCGAGCTTGCGGTTGGCAGTTCGACTCCTGTCGTTCTGGTTCTTGAAGTTGGCGCGGTCATTGATCCTGATCTTGACGGTCAGGATGTCGCCCTGGGACAGCGCCCGCGGATCGGTGAACAACCGGCTCTGGCGGTCATCCCACAGCGAGAATTTCCTGGGCGGCGCAGGCGGCGTTTCCGGATAGCGATAGAGGGAAGAGCTGCTGCCGTCGTCGATGCCGGAGCCGACCGGCGACAGAGCCGGTTCCCTGCCGACCTCTTTCAGGTTGGTTCCACAACCGGACAACATGAGGACCGCGCACAGGACGAGCATTTTGCGGATCATGACGGGTCTACCCTTCGGGCTGCGCTTGCCATGATGCCGGTGAGCGTCGCCGCCGCCTTCTGGTCCATTTCGTTGAGGATGACGCTCGCCTTGCGGGGGTCGAGCTTCATCAATATGGCCGCCGCCAGATCGGCGTTGACGATGGCCAGCCGTTCGGCGGCGGCGTCAGGCTTCATGCCGGCATAGATCTGGACGACGCCATCCTCGGCCCGGGCCAGGAAAACCTCGCGTCGCTTCAGCCAGGTCTCGTATTCGGCCTTTTTTTCCTCCAGCGCCTTCATGCGCTGGTCGATGCCGGCCTGGAGCTGTTTCAGTTCCTCCGCCTGCAAGACATAGCGGCGGTCACGGGCGGCGTCTGCGATGTTGGAGCAAAAACGCTCGATCTCGCTTTGGTCGGGTGACTTCTCTCGCGCCAATAGCTGCGGCGCCGCTGCGACCGGGGCTCCCGGCAGGACCTGGCGGACCGCCTCCTCACCGCGTGCGGTATCGCCGGCAAAGGGCAGAGCCGCGAGAACGGCGGTCACGAGCAGGATAGCGACGGGGCGATATCTTTCACGGCGTGGGAAGGAGCGTGTCATCGGCATAGCCTATTGCAGAACCAGGTCGGCCTGCAGGGCTCCGGCCGATTTAATGCCCTGCAGAATGGCAATGATGCCGTCCGGCTTGACACCGAGCCGGTTGAGGCCGGAAACGAGGGTCTGGAGATCGGGACCGTCAAGCACGGCAACGCGGGCGTCGGGCCGGCTGGCTTCGATGGCGGTGAACGGTTCGACGGCGGTCTCGCCCTTGGAGAAGGGCTCGGGCTGCACGATGCGCGGTGCTTCGGTGATCCGCACGGTGAGCGTGCCGTGACTGATGGCGACCCGCGAGATCTTGACGTCGTTGCCGATGACGATGGTGCCGGTGCGCTCGTCGATGACGACACGGGCCGGCGTGTCCGATTCCACAACAAGGTTCTCGATCTCGGCATAGAAGCGAGCCGCCGAAACACCCTTTGGCCTTCTGATCTGCACGGTGCGCGAATCGCGCTCGGCCGCTACGCGCGCGCCGAAACGCTGGCTGGTGTAGTCGTTGATGGCATCGGCGATACGGATGGCGGTCGAGAAGTCGGGATTGCGCAGTTGCAGCGTCAGTGTTGCCTGATCGTCGAACTCGGCCTGGACGGCACGCTCGACGATGGCACCGTTCGGCACGCGGCCGGAGGTCGGCACGCCTTGCGTCAGCTGCTCGGCCTGTCCCTTGGCGGTAAAGCCGGAAACGATCACCGAGCCCTGGCCGACGGCATAGATCTCGCCGTCCGCCGCCTTAAGCGGCGTCATGATCAGCGTTCCGCCGGCGAGCGAAGTCGCGTCGCCCATCGAGGAGACGTCGATGTCGATGCGGGCGCCCGACTGCACGTAGGGCGGCATGTTGGCGGTGACGATGACGGCGGCGACGTTCTTGGCGCGCGCGCTGCCGCCTTCGGTGGCGATGCCGAGATTTTCGAGCATGGCGCGGATCGACTGTTCGGTGAACGGCGAGTTGCGCAAGCTGTCGCCCGATCCGGCAAGGCCGATGACCAGGCCGTAGCCGACCAGTTGGTTGTCGCGCGAGCTCTGTAGCTGGGCGATGTCCTTGATGCGCGAGGCGACCTGGCCCGGCGGCAGCGAACTCGGTCCGGTCGAGACCCGAAACATGCGGCTGGTGGTGGCCGGATCATATTCTGGATCGTTATAGACGCCGCCATTCTTGGCGGCGAGATCGCGTTTGGCCTTCGGTGTCAGGCCGTCGGCCAGAGCCGGCTGCAGGCCAAGTACGGCTGCCAATATCAGGGTAAGTCCGCGCATCATGAAGCGCTGACCTGGATGGTTCCATCCGCCATCACCGTGCCGGACAGGATCTTGCCGCTATCGATGTTGCGGACCTTGACGAGGTCGCCCGCGGCGCCTGGCTGCAGCGTCACGGCGGTTGCCGAGATCGTCAGTCCGCCGGCGATGAAGAAGACCTGCACGGACGCACCCTGTTCGACCAGCCAGGCTTCGCGGATGGCGGTAGAAGGGATGTAGCGGCCGGGCAGCAGGGTGCGCTTGGCGACCTTGCCGTCGAGTTCCTCGGCCCTTGTGACGACTCCGTCCGGCTTGTGCTTGCCGGCGACGAGGGTCACCTGTTTCAAAGCCGTAAGTTCGATGGTCTGGCCGGGATAGATGACCCGGTTGGGTATCAGCACGACGTCACCGACAGGTTGATTGCTGGCGATCTGGGTGGCTGACTGGTCGGCCGACTGGTTTGTCGATTCCTGGGCAAAAGCCGGCATGCCTCCCGCTACCAGCGCAAGGACGAGCGCGGTGCGGCGGAATGCGGACAGGAGGCCGGGCGTCGACATCATGCGTTACCGGATGTTCTTGGAGACGACGGAGGCCATGTCGTCGGCGGCCTGGATAACCTTGGAGTTCATCTCATAGGCGCGCTGTGCCGAGATCAGCTCGGTGATTTCCTTGACCGGATCGACGTTCGAGGCTTCGAGATAGCCCTGCTGGATGGTGGCAAACCCTGGATCGCCCGGGACACCGACATTCGCCGGACCGGAGGCCGTGGTTTCCTGGAACAAATTGTCGCCGAGCGGCGCCAGGCCCGCCTCGTTGGCGAAGTTGGCGATCTGAAGCTGGCCGAGGTTCTGGAGGTCGGTCTGTCCGTCGATGCGCGCGAAGACCTGTCCCGTCTTGTTGACGATAACCTCGACGGCATCGACGGGGACGTTGATGGCCGGAATGACGGCAGCGCCGTCGACTGTCACCAACTGGCCTGTCGCGTTGGTGTTGAGGGCGCCGGCGCGGCTGTAGAGCGTGCCGCCGTCGGCGCCTTCGATCTGGAACCAGCCCCTGCCGGTCAGCGCCAGGTCGAAACTGTTGCCGGTGCTGGTCAGTTCGCCCTGGGTGTGAACGTTGCGCACGGCCGTCGTCTTGACGCCGAGGCCGATCGAGACGCCCTCCGGTACCAGCGAGGCATTGGAGCGGTTGGGCACACCCTGCGTGCGATCGACCTGGTAGAGGAGGTCGGAGAATTCGGCACGGGCGCGCTTGTAGCCGGTGGTGTTGATGTTGGCGATGTTGTTGGCGATGACTTCCAGATTTGTCTGCTGGGCATTCATGCCGGTGGCGGCGATGGCGAGTGCTTTCATGGCGGAATTCCTCAGATGCCCATTCGACTGACTTCGAGATAGGCGGAAACCACCTTGTCGCGGATGGCGACGGCGGTCTGAAGCGCCTGCTGCGCGCTCATCACGGCGTCGACCACCTGCCGGGTGTCGGCGTCGCCCTTGAGCGCCTGTATCGACACCTGTTCGGCGTTCTGCATCGTGTTGACCGTCTTGGAGGCGGCCTGGCTCAACGCTTCGGCGAAGGAGGTGCCGACATTGCCACCGGCCGAAGATGTCGCGCTGCCCTGGAGCAGGCTTGTCATCGCATCGTCGCCGCCGATCGGCGACTTGAACTGAAGGGCTGCGAGGCCGCTGATCATTACTGGTTCCTCATCAGGTCGATGGTCATCGAAATAAGGTCGCGCGCCTGCTTGACGACCTGAAGATTGGCTTCATAGGAGCGGTTGGCCTCGGTCATGTCAGCCATCTCGATCAGCACGTTGACGTTGGGCATCTTGACGTAGCCCTTCTCATTGGCGGCCTCATTGCCGGGCTGGAACTCGACCGGAAAGTCACTGGGATCACGATCGATCGAGTTCACTGCAACCGTCGAGCTGCCGGAGGTCCGGTCGAGCTCGGAGACGAAGCTGATGGTCTTGCGGCGATACGGATCGGAGCCGGGAGCAGTTCCCGTCGACTGGGCGTTGGCTAGGTTTTCGGAAACGACGCGCAGCCGCTCCGACTGGGCGCCGAGGCCGGATGCTGCGACTTTGAGGGCTGCGGTCAGCGCGTCCATGGTCAGCTCTTCACCGCCATCATCATCATGGAATGGAACGCCTTGACGATCGCCGTGTTGAGCTCGAAGGAGCGGCGCACCTCGCCGGCCTTCATCAACTGGTCTTCCAACACGACCGAGTTCTTGGACGGCATGATGACGCCGTCATCTTCCTGCGGCTTGATGGTGAAGCCGGCATTGGTCGCTGCGTTACCGAGATGACCGGCCTGCGTGGCCTGAAGCGACACCGCTGTGCGGTCGAGCACCTTTTCGAACGGCTCGACATCGTTTGCCGTGTAACCCGGCGTGTTGGCGTTGGCGATGTTTCCGGCGACGGCCGACTGGCGCACGGCCAGCCACTGGGCTTGCTTGGCGGCGAGGTCGAAAAGGGAAACGGGCTCCATGGGAATCTCCGGGCGGGTTCCCGAAGACTAGGCCGCCAGTCTTGCGCGGACCTTGCGGATAGCAGCAGGCTTCAGACGGGGCGCCTATCTGGAGAGTTGGATCACCTGGTTGGTGCTGGTGACCATCACCCATTTGCCGTTGCGCTGCTCGATGGATGACACCTGGCTGGTATCCGGCAGTATCGAGCCAGGCTGGACGATCCAGAGGCCGGCGTCGTCCTCGATCATGGCGCGGCCATTGGCGACATGGACCATGCGGAATTTCGCCGCGTCGGCCGGAAAGGGTTGATCGTCGGGTGCCGGCGAGGGATTGGCGTCATCCTGCACGGTTCCCGTGGCGAGCAGATCGAGGTTGGCGGCCGGAACGTCTTTGGCCGTCAGCGGCGCGCTGCGTTGGGCGACCACGCCGCCGCCCGCCCGTCCCGAATTGGTGCCGGTGCCGCCGAACTTGATCGCCTGTACGCCGAATTGGTCCTGATTGAAGAATATATACCACGGAAACAGGGCGCAAATCAGCCCGAGCGTGATGCCGAGCGCGGCAATGACGAAGTCGCTGCGCCGGTCGGATTTCTTTTTCAGCCTGGGAAACTGCGCCTTTGGCGGCTGCGGCCATTCGGTGCGCGGGAACAGCCCATCGATCAGCGATTCGCGGCTGGCTTGAGTCATCTCGGCGGCCGCGGCCTGGGGAACCCTGGGCAGGGCGGGCTCGGCGACCCTGGCCAGAACGGAATCGGCTTTGGCAACCCGTGGCAGGGCCGGCTTTACGGCTCTGGCCAGAACGGCCTCGGCTTTGGCAGCGATCGCACGGGCAACCTTTGCCTTGGCGGTTCTGGCTTCGTCAGCTCGGGCTTTCTCCGCCGCGTTGGCCTCGGCGATCATGTCGCGTAGGATGCGCTCGGTATATTCGCGTTCAGTCTCCGGCATCGGCATTCAGCTTGCTCTTGAGGTGGCGGGCGAGATCGGAGAACGGATCGGTTGACGGGCGGTCCTTCGGCGCTTGCGTCAGCGCTTCGTAGATCAGCGGCACCTGGCGCACGGCAATATCGAGTTCGGCATCGACGCCGCCCTGGTAAGCACCCAGCAGGCGGATGTCGCGCGTATCCTCGAACCGCGAGATCATCGACTTCAGTCGTGTCACCAGCGCGCGCTGTTCGGTGCTCCAGGCCTTGTCGGCCAGCCGCGATATGGACGACAGCGGATTGACCGGCGGGTAGCGGCCCTGTTCGGCGATCGTGCGGTCGAGCACGACGTGACCGTCGAGGATGCCGCGCACTGAATCAGCGACCGGATCGTTGTGGTCGTCGCCGTCGACCAGCACGGAGATGATGGCGGTGATCGATCCTTTGCCTTCCGTGCCTGGCCCGGCACGTTCGAGCAGCTTGGGCAGTTCGGTGAACACCGAAGCCGGGTAGCCGCGCGCGACCGGTGGCTCGCCGGTTCCCGTCGCCACCTCGCGCAGCGCGTGGGCGAAGCGGGTGATCGAGTCCAGCACCAGGAGCACGCGGTGGCCCTGATCGCGAAAATGTTCGGCAATGCGCATGGCAGTGTCCGGCGCGCGACGGCGCATCATGGCGCTCTCATCGCTGGTGGCGACGACGGCGACGGTCTTGGCCATGCTGTCGCCGATCGTGTCCTCGAGGAATTCGCGGACTTCGCGGCCGCGTTCGCCGATGAGCGCCACGACGACGGTGTCGAACGCGTTGGCGCCGGCAAGCATGGCGAGCAGCGTCGACTTGCCGACGCCGGAGCCGGCGAAGATGCCGAGGCGCTGGCCGAAGCAGAGCGGCGTGAAGATGTCGATGACCTTGACCCCGGTCATGAAGGCGGTGCCGACACGCTGCCGCGCCATTGCGCCGGGCGTCCTCTGGGCGCCGCTCGACGCGTCGTCACCCCTGACGAGCGGCGCGCCGCCATCGATTGCCCTGGTGAGCGCGTCGATGGTGCGGCCGCGCCACGAGGCATGCGGCGCCACCGCGAGCGGACCGCGGCGGAACACGGCATCGCCGATGCCGGCATCTGCACTGCGTTCGAAGGGCGCCACGACGACTTCGTCGCGGCTGATCTTGACGATTTCGCCATGGCGCGTGCCGCCATGGCCGCGCTGCTCGACGATGTCGCCGAGCCTGGCGAAATCGGATAGGCCGTGCACCTTGTAGTGCGTGGGCGTGACTTCGGTGACGCGGCCTCCGCGCTTGAGTAGCGTCTCGGCGTCGGCGAAACGCTGCCATACCCGTTCCAGCGCGGCAAGCCTGTCTTTCGGGGCTGGATGGAGCTGTCTTTCGGATGCGCGTAGGGATAGCTGGTCAAGTGACATGGGCTATTTCGAGCCGAGCGTCTTGATCGCCTCGTCAGTGGAGGAGTCGGTCTGCCGCATAAGGGCAGCGGTGTTCTCGAAGGCACGTTGGACCATGATCAGCCGGGTGATCTCCAGCACCGGATTGACGTTGGATTCTTCGAGAAACCCCTGGGCGATGCCTATATCGGAGCGATCGGTAACAGGCTCCGGCGTGCGCGCAGGAACGATGCCGGAATTGCCGTAGCGGACAAAATTCTCGCCCGGATCGAAATTGTAGAGACCGATCGAGCCGACAAGCTGACCGTTCTGGCGCAGCGAACCGTCGGCCCCGGCCTTGGGCGGACCGTTGCGCGGATCGAGCTGGATCGGCGAGCCGCCGGCATCGAGCACGGCGTGGCCTTCCATCGACATGAGTTCACCGTTCTCGTTCATCGAAAAGCGCCCGTCGCGGGTCATGACGGTGCCGACAGGTGTATCGATGGCGAACCAGGCGTCGCCCTGGACGGCGAAATCGAAGGGATTCCCGGTCTCGCTCAAGGCTCCGTGGGCGCCGGAAAGGTACGTCTTGCCGGAGGATGCGAAGGACACCGATTTCGACCCGGTGCCGGAGACGACGTCCTCGAACTTCACGCCGGTGGCGCGAAAACCGATCGTCGAGGCGTTGGCGACATTGTCGGCGATCGTATCGAGGCGGCGCTCGAGCGCGATCTGCGAGGAAAGGGCGACGTATAGACTGTCCCGCATGATGCTCTCAGAACCTCAGCTTCTGCATGGCCATCATCAGGTCGGTTGAGATGCCGACCGTGATCGGCTGCGCAAAAAGCACGCCGACCGAGGTGACGGCCGATGACGTCGGGTTGTTGATCTCGTACATGCTGGTGAAGCGTGTCAGAAACTTACCGAGCTTCTCGGGGTCGGAGAAATCCGAGATGTCGAGTTTCTGCTCGAACAGCTGCGCCTGCTTGTCGACATCGGCGGTGGCGAAGGAATCGGGCAGCCCGAGCACGGTGCGCACGACGCTGGCAAGCGCGGTGTCGGCCAGCACGTCGAACCAGCTGGTGATATCAGGCGCCTTGCGGTCGAAATAAAGCGCCAGCCGCACGCCCTGGTTGGTGTTGCCGGCATCCTCTTCGAGGGTCTGGCGCATGTATTTGTCGACGGTCGGCTGCTGTGCCGGATTGATTGTGGTGGTGTTCGCACCATAGGCTTCGAAGTTGAAGGCGGAGGCAAGTGCGGCGTAGGTCTTGTCCGTCATCTTGTTGGCGACGCTGTCCGGATCGCGGACGCCACCTTGCAGGACCCGCTTGATGAGGTCCTTGTCCTCCGTCGCCGAATCGAGACCGAAAGAAGCCAGGGCATATGTGTAGAGCCGGTCGTTCGACATCAGATCGTCGATCGACTTCACCTTGGTGATGTTGGCGAGATAGTATGTGGTCTCGCTCTTCACATAGGCCGAAGCCGGATCGAGGCCGGCGATTTCCGCCTGCGTGGCGTAGTTCTTGGTCACCATCTGCTGCGTCTTGTTGTAGATGGTCGCATTGGTGCCGTTGGCGGCGAAATTGAAGGCGCTGACGAATTCGGCATAGCGCTTATCGGTCAGCTTGTTGGCGAAACTGTCGGGATTGGAGACACCTTCCTTCAGGGCCTTGACCATGAAGGCCTTGGCGTAGTCCATGTCCTCGAGCCCGTAGGCCTTCATGGCATATTTGAACAAACGGTCATTCTTGACGAAATCGTCGATCGATTTCACCTTGGTGATGTTGGCGAGATAATATTTTGTGTCGCGATCAACCACCGGCTGCTGCTCGATCCTGTCGATCGACTTCGAGATGTCCTTGGTGATGAGCTGGTAGCTGGTAAAGGTATTCAGCAAAAACGTGCCTCCGGCCGAAGCTATGTCAGGACAATATCCCTACTTCCTTGCGCGAAACTGAATCGGATCCGGCGGCTTCGATTCAAGCCTCACACAAGGCACGAGGGCTATTCCTTGCTCCTGATGTGAAATGCGGAAGGACCTTTCGTGGGCATTCTGATTGGACTTGTGGTGACGCTCGGCTGCGTCCTTGGCGGCTTCATGGCCATGGGCGGCCATCTTCATGTGCTGGTACAGCCGTGGGAAGCCGTGGTCATCTGCGGAGCGGCGCTCGGCACCTTCCTCGTTGCCAACCCGATGAAGACGGTCAAGGACACCGGCAAGGCCATCCTCGAAGCGTTCAAGCAGGCTGTGCCGAAGGAGCGGGACTATCTCGAAACGCTGGGCGTGCTGCACTCACTGATGCGCGAGTTGCGCTCGAAGTCGCGCAGTGAGGTCGAAGCCCATATCGACAATGCCGAGGAGTCGGCGATCTTCCAGGCATTCCCGACCGTGCTCAAGAACCATGATCTGACGCATTTCATCTGCGACTACTGTCGCATCATCATAATCGGCAATGCTCGCTCGCATGAGATCGAGGCGCTGATGGACGAGGAAATCCAGACCATCAAATCCGACAAGATGAAGGCCTATCACGCGCTGATCGCGGTTGGCGATGGCTTGCCGGCGCTCGGCATCGTCGCTGCCGTCCTTGGCGTGGTCAAGGCGATGGGCGCGCTCGACCAGTCGCCGGAAATCCTAGGCGGCCTGATCGGCGCGGCCCTGGTCGGCACCTTCCTCGGCATCTTCCTGTCCTACGCGGTGGTCGGGCCTGTCGCCACCAAGATCAAGACTGTGCGCGAGAAGAAGAATCGCCTCTATATCATCGTCAAGCAGACGCTGCTGGCCTACATGAACGGCGCGCTGCCGCAGGTGGCAATCGAGTTCGGCCGCAAGACCATTTCGTCCTACGAACGACCGACGATCGACGCCGTCGAGCAGAGCACGATGAACACCGGCGCCGTCGAAAAGAAGGCCGCCTGAACGATGCGCGACAGATCGGTCCCAGCACCGTCATGACCAGTCCAGGCAGCCCATCGGAAGCGCGCTCGCTGATCATCGAGCGCCTCGTCGGTGACAGCGGCGAGGCCGCGCAGGTCATCGATGCGGGTCGCGCCATGGCCGAGCGCGCTGTGCCGCTGCTGCAGAAAAGCCTGACCGGCGAGCTTGGCGTTCCGGTCATTGTCGATCTCAAAGCGATCGAGATCAGTCGTGTTCCCGAGGCGCGTTCCCGCGCCGGTGAGAATTTCGCGATGACCGTCGTTGCCTCGCCGGCGTCTTCCGATGCCGTGACCCTCGTCATCGATGGCGCCGCGATCGCCATCATGGTCTCGACGCTGTTTGGCGGTGACCCGGACATGCCGGTGTCGCCGATCGAGCGTGACCTGTCGCCGATCGAGACCGACGTTTCGACGATGGTGTTTCAACAGGTCGCGCAGGCGCTGAACGGATCCGGTCGGCGCTCGCTTGAGCTACGGCTTCCGGCGCCGCGGGCGATGTCTGGCATGGAAGCCAAGCGACACGTGCTGCGCGACGGCGCCGCACTGCGCATCGTCCTCGGCGTCTCGACGCCGGCCGACAGCGGCAGCATCACCGTGACGATGCCGCAGCGTATCGTGCTGGCCGGTCGGGACGGCGTTGCCGCGGTCAGCGAGAAGGATCAAAACGCCAACTGGCGCGCGCGCTTTTCGGAAGAGGTGATGCGTTCAGCGGTAGCGCTCGAAGCCACCATGCCGCTGGCCCGGCTAACGCTCGGCGACCTCGCCAACTTCGACATCGGCCAGATCATCGAATTCGAGGAGACGGCGCAATCCCAGGCGCGTCTCAGTGCCCGCGGCCAGACGCTGTTCGTCTGCGAATTCGGCAAACTGGGACAGAATTATACCGTCCGAATCAAGCATCCCTACGATGCCGGGCAGGATTTTATCGACGGGCTGATGCCGGCTGCCGCCGGACGCGCCTGAGCACTGGAGACATTCATGGCCAAGACCAAGGTGGAAGCCGACCTCGACCAGCCGGACGAACAACTCGACCGTGCCATCGAAGAATTGCGCGGGGTCCTGCACGAAGAGGAACAACGCCCGGATGCGGCGTTCAGGGCGGCCTCCGGCGCCAATTCAAGCGTCATCATGAACATCCCCGTCGATGTTCAGATCATCCTCGGCAGCACCGAGATGCCGGTCTCCGACCTGATGGCGCTCCAGAAGGGCTCGACGGTGGCGCTTAATCGTCGTATCGGCGAACCCGTCGACGTTGTGGTCAACGGCCGCAAGATCGCGCGCGGCGAGATCACCGTGCTGGAAAGCGATCCGTCGCGCTTCGGCATCAGGCTGACCGAAATCATCGCTGGCACGAAGGGCGCCTAGACATGGGTCGCGGAGCTTGCCGGTGGCAACGAAGGCGAGTGGCATGACGACGCCGGCTACCTTGACCCGCGCGCAGAAGGCAGCCGCCATACTGGTGGCGATGGGCAAGCCGTCGGCCAGCCGCCTGTTGAAATTCTTCAAGCAGGAAGAACTGAAGGCGCTGATCGAGGGCGCCCGACTGCTGCGGACGATTCCGCAAAGCGATCTCGAGCGCATCGTCGCCGAGTTCGAGGCCGAGTTCACCGAAGGGGCGGGATTGCTCGATTCCGCCGACAGGATGGACACCATCCTCAATGAGTCGCTGTCGCCCGAAGAAATGAGCGCGATCATGGGCGACAAGAGATTCGAGGTCGTCCCGGAAGGCCCCCCGCCCATCTGGCCCGAGCTGGAAAAGCTCGAACCGGCGAGGCTTGGCGCGTTCCTGGCCGGTGAGCATCCGCAGACTGCGGCCATGGTGCTGTCGAAGCTGGCGCCGCAGGTGGCGGCGAGCGTGCTGCTGACGTTGACCAAGCCGATGCGTGGCGAAATCATCAAGCGCATGGTGACGATGGCCAATGTTCCTGACGCCGCCAGCAAGATCGTCGAGAACCGGCTGCGCACCAGCGTGCTGGCGGAAACCTCGACCAAAGACACTTCTGCCGGTCAGGCGCGTGTCGCCAGCGTTCTCAACGAACTGGACAAGCCGCTGCTCGAGGAGGTCATGCAGGATCTGGAGGCCGCCGGCACGCCCGACCTTGATGGTGTCCGGGCGCGCCTGTTCGCCTTCGACGACCTGCCGTTGCTCACCCAGAAGGCGCGGGTGCTGCTGTTCGACGGGCTTTCGACCGAACTGGTCACGCTGGCCTTGCGCGGCGCGCAGGCGGGACTTGCCGAATCCGTGCTGTCGGCGATCGGCGCGCGGTCGCGGCGCATGATCGAAGCCGAACTCGGACAAGGTTCGGAAGGGGTTCCCCTCGCCGATATCACAACAGCACGCAAGACGATCGTGACGACGACGATCCGGCTGTCGCGCGAAGGCGCCTTCGAACTTCCGTCGACCCAAGACGCCGCCTAAGACCGCGCCATGGCTGACGCGGTCGACAAGGATTCGAAAACCGAAGAGGCGACGGAAAAGAAGATCCGCGACACTGTCGAACAGGGCAAACTGCCCCATTCGCGGGAAACGGCGCTCCTTGCATCCTTCGTTGCCATACTGGTGTTCACCGTCTTCTACGCCAAGGACGCGGTCATCGATCTCGGCATGTTCCTGTCGATGTTCCTGGAGAAGCCGGAAGCCTGGCCGATGGACACCGAGACGGACGTCATCGCGCTCTACAAGACTGTCATTTTCGAGGTGGGCCGGGCCGTCATCAGCCTGTTCGTGCTGCTGACTGTCGCCGGTGTCGGCGCCTCGGTGTTCCAGAACATGCCGCAGTTCGTCGGCGAGCGGGTGCGGCCGCAACTCTCGCGCATCTCGATCCCCAAGGGGTGGAACAGGCTGTTCGGCATTCAGGGTTGGGTCGAGTTCCTGAAGTCACTCGGCAAGGTCGGCTTTGCCATCGTCGTGCTGAGCTTCGCTCTGTCGGAAGACCACCGCAAGCTGCTCGCCGGCATGATCACCAATCCGGTCGCTTTCGGACTCGTCATCCGAGGCATTGCCGTCGACATCCTGGTGGCGATCGTCTTCGTCATGGGGTTGATCGCGGCAGTCGACATCGTCTGGTCGCGCTTTCACTGGAAGCAGGATCTGCGCATGAGCAAGCAGGAGGTCAAGGACGAGTTCAAGCAGTCCGAGGGCGACCCGATCGTCAAGTCGCGGCTGCGCTCGCTGGCGCGCGACCGGGCGCGCAAACGGATGATGACGGCGGTGCCGCGCGCGACGCTGATCATCGCCAACCCGACGCACTTCTCGATCGCGTTAAAATACGTGCGCGACGAGGACTCGGCACCAATGGTGTTGGCCAAGGGGCAGGATCTGGTGGCGCTGAAAATCCGCGAGATCGCACGCGAAAACAACATCCCGATCTTCGAGGACGTGGCGCTCGCCCGCTCCATGTACAAGCAAGTTTCGGTCGATAGTGTTATCCCATCGCAATTCTACCAGGCCGTCGCCGAACTGGTGCGGATCGTCTACTCGAAAAAGGCTGAGCGCAGACAGATTTCATGAACCGTCAACCGCATGCAAAATCCCGCGAGATCATCGTCGCCAGTGCCATCGAGCAGGTGGTGGGGGAACTGAGGCTGATCGATGTCGCCGACTATATAGCGTTCATCCGGCTGGAACATTTCGCATGCCTGTCGGATCTCGTCGATTCAGCGGTGGAGCTGTTCTTCATGCCTGGCACACTGCGGCTCGGCCATGGCGGCGAGGCGCATGTCGACTGGACCGGCAGCCCGCGCATCGTGCTTGATCTGGAGTTGAGGCCGCCTGGGGTCACCGTCTATTTCCAGCTGACGCTGAGCGAGAACGGCGCGTCGGTGGTGGTCAACTACGTTTCGTTCGAGAAGCCGGGCGAAGACCCGGAGCACAACACGGCCTTGCTCGAGGCGGTCATCGAACAGGCGCGTATCCGCAAGGTCGAGCCGCGGGCCTTTCGCGGAACATCGACCGCTTCCGACAGAAGCGGGCCAATCCTATAGTTGCCTTATTCGATCAGGCCAAGCCGCAGCGCCTTGGCAACGGCCTGGTTGCGGTTGACGGCGTTGAGTTTCTGGGTCGACTGGGTCAGATACTGGTTGGCTGTGTGCACCGACAGTTTCAGCAGCCGCGCGATCTCCTCGCTGGTGTTGCCATTGGCGGTCAGCTTCAGGCATTCGAGTTCGCGCTTGGAGATAGAGCGCATGCGGCCCGCATCGCCGGGACGGATGCGCGCCACGGCGGCGAACAACGAGAAGCAGCGGGCGTGGATCTCGTAGAGCGCGTCCTGCGGCAAGGCTATCTCAGAGCCCATGAAAACGACGAGTCCGCACTGCCCACGATCGGCGTGGACGGGAAAGGCGATGCCACTGGTGCCGGGCGCCAGCGGGGCCATCTGCTCGGTCCAAGCGAGGTTGCCGAACATCGCCGCCATGGCGGCCGCGCCGTCATCCGTCCACCAGCGCGGTTCCGTCGAGATGCGGGTGTGGCGCACGATCTCCTCGCCATTGGCGCCTGAAATGAATTTCGTCGCCACCGAAATGCCGGGATAGTCGGAATCAAGGCAAGGGACGAGCCGTGCGCGTTCGGGCGAGGGGCTGACAAAGAACAGGCCGAAGGCGGAGGCGTTGATGTCGACTGATATCCAGCGGCAGCGCCGCACGGCATCGGGAATGGTGACGGCGTGATGAGTCTCGGAGCCGAGAGAAAAGGCGCCGAACGGATTGCGCTGTTCGTTGAAAAGGGCTTCGGCAGCTTCTTTGATATCGGCGTGTTTCAAATGATGCCGCTCCTGATCGCCGTGGCGATGGCCATCGCACGGTTGCTGGCCGCGAATTTCTGGATGGCGTGGGTGATGTAGCTGTTGACGGTGTTGGAGGAGACGCCAAGGATAACGGCGACCTCGTCGGTGGTCTTGCCTTCGGAGACCCAGAACAGGCATTCGCGCTCGCGATCCGACAGCGGATCCTGCATCGCGGCGGCGGCAATCAGCTGCGGGATGTGCGACAGCGCATAGCAGCATTTCAGCTGCGCCCGCATCAGCGCTGGCTGGTCGATGTTGCCGGCAGTCGCCGCGGAGAACAGGGCGAACAGACGCTGGCGGCCGACGTTGAGGCGCAGCGAATAGATCTCGGCATGGCCAAGCACGTCGAGAAGGCGCGCTTCCTCACCGGTGATCAACCCGTCAGCCTCGGGCGCCTGGGATGCCACCAGAGCGATCGGGCGGATACCCGGCCCCACCGTGAGCGCTCCTTGCGCAAGCCCGGCGATCAGCCGCTTGCCGGTCAGTTCGATGGCGTCGAAAATCCAGTTGGACGAGACAATGCGCGCGTCGTTGCGGTCCTGGTCGTGGACGATGGCGACCAGCATATAGCTGTCGGCACCGATCTCGGCGGTCAGTTGCATGAAAAAGCTGGTGAGATCGCCGCGCGACGTCAGGCGCGAGCCCAATGTGTCGGATTGAAGTGGCGCTGCGGGACTGCTCATTCTGTTGCTTTTGGCCGGAATCGTTTCTGCCGCCCGGTTGCTGGAAGCCAGCCGCCGAACCCGAATACGCATCACTTTGACGAAGACACACGCGTGGCGCAGGGCTGCGCCAACCAGTTTCGAATCCATTCAGGGAACGCGAAGCCGTCCGCGTCTGGTGCCGGAAAAGCTCCGGAACAAGAGACTTTGGGTGGTCGCCGCGCCCCCCGAGGACCGGCTGATTCGGGTCTAATCTACCCGCAGTTGAATCCGACATCAAACGCGATTTGACAAAATCGAATCCGGTGGACTTGCGTGCGACTCGGAGGCGGAGTCCCACCCCTTTCGCTGCCCTTACGCACCTGAAAAGTCGACACGAAAAGACCGAACCGTGTTGCAAAGCTGCCGTATCGAAGACCGATCGATTCCGATAGGTTCTCGGTGATCGGCAGGGATGGGCGTCCTTTGGATCGGACTGGGCGAGATGACTGGCGCTTCTCGGCCATAGGCATTGGGGCAGAGCATAGATTTACGCCAACTGATCGGTTCAATGCGCGGCCAACGGCCGAGTTCAAATTCTGGCATCAATGGTTTCGGGGGAAATAATGAGCGATTCATTTCAGGAAATTACGTCGGTCTCGTGGTTCGGGCGGATCAAGCGCGCGGTCGGTGGGGTCATCTTCGGCCTGCTTCTGGTCGTGTTGATGGTGATCGGGCTGTTCTGGAACGAGGGCCGCGCGGTACAGACGGCGCGCTCGCTGGCCGAAGGGGCGGGTGCCGTGATTTCGGCTAGCGCCGACAGCGTCGATGCGGCCAATGACGGAAAGCTGGTGCATGTCAGCGGGCCGGTGACGACGGACAGTGGTCTCGCCGATCCGGATTTCGGCATTGCGCCGCAAGGGCTGCGGCTGTCGCGCAGAGTCGAGATGTACCAGTGGAAGGAAGAATCCAAATCCGAGACGACCAAGAAGCTGGGTGGTGGCGAAGAGACGGTGACCACCTACAGCTATTCGAAGGGGTGGGACGACAGCCAGATCGACTCGTCGGATTTCAAGAAACCGGACGGCCACCAGAACCCCCCGATGGCGATCCACAGCCGCACCTTCCAAATTCCACAAGGCAAGCTCGTCGCCTTCGATCTCGACACGCCGGTGCTCGATCACATCGAGGGCGACAAGGACTATTCGCTGTCGTCCGACCAGTCTGCCGCGATCAAAGCCGCGTATACCGGCAGCCGGCCGCTCAGCATGGTCGACGGCGAGATCTATCTCGGCGCAGACACGACTACGCCGGCGCTGGGTGACTACCGCATCAGCTACGACCTGGCGCCGCTCGGCGTGGTCAGCATCGTCGCACGGCAGGCCGGCAGCCGGTTCGAGCCCTACCAGACCGAGGCGGGCGATGCGTTGCTGATGGTCGATACCGGCACTGTCCCCGCCGACAAGATGTTCGCCGAGGCGGTCAGTGCAAACACCCTCATCACCTGGCTGCTGCGCGCCGCCGGCCTTTTGCTGCTGACCATCGGCTTTGCCCTGTTCCTCAGCCCGATCGGCGTGATCCTCGACGTCATCCCGTTCCTCGGCAGCATAGCGCGGATGGGAACAGGCATCATCGCCTTCTTCCTGGCGATCCTGGTCGGCACGACGACAATTGCTATTGCCTGGTTCTGGTATCGGCCGGTCCTGGCGGCGGGTATCCTGGTGGCCGGCGTCATCGCGGCGGCGGGGGTCTACTACCTCGGGCGCTCGCGCAAACCGGCCGAGCCAGTTGTGGCGCCTAGCATCGGCGCCGCGACCTGAGCGAAATCCGGGCGGCATCGCCGCCCGGTCCTGGCGGTCTTCTACCTATGCCTGTCGTTGTCCCAGAACCGCTACACACTTTTGGGCGACAGGCATTACCGATCCTCGAAGCCGGTCAGCACGCCGACGGCGTTGATACCGATCTCTTCGACGGCATAGCCGCCTTCCATGACGAAAAGCGTCGGCAGGCCGAGCCTGGCGACGCGGCGGCCGATCTTGGGATAGTCTGTCGTCGTCAGCCTGAACTGGCTGATCGGGTCCTTCTCGAACGTGTCGACACCCAGCGAGACGATGACGACATCCGGGGCGTAAGCGGCAAGCTTGGCGCAGGCGTGCTCGAGCGAGGCGTTCCAGGCGTCCCAGTCGGTGCCGAAGGGCATCGGGTAATTGACGTTGAAGCCTTCGCCTTCGCCGGCGCCAATTTCGTCGGCATGGCCGAGGAAGAACGGGTACTCGACCATCGGATCGCCGTGCAGGTTGAGGACCTGCACGTCGGCGCGGTCGTAGAAGATTTCCTGCGTGCCGTTGCCGTGGTGGTAGTCGACGTCGAGGATGGAGACACGGGCAGCGCCCTGGTCGCGGAACCATTGGGCGGCGACAGCGGCGTTGTTGATGTAGCAATAGCCGCCCATGAATCCGGCACCGGCATGATGGCCGGGCGGACGGCAGAGCGCGAAGGCGGAAGCGTCGCCATCCTTGACCAGGCCGGCAGCGGTCAGCGCCACGTCATAGGACGACTTGATCGCGGCCCATGTGCCTTCGACGAAGGTGGCGCCGCCATCGAAGGAATAGTAGCCAAGCAGGGCGTCGATGCGCTTCGGCGGCACGTCGCCGCGCAAGCCGCGCGTCGGCCAGGTGAAGGGCATCGCCGTGCCCTTCAGACCGGCTTCCACCCATTGCGGCCAAACCGTCGGCAGGAAGTCGACATAGTCTGATTTGTGGATGCGCTTGGCGGCGGCAAGATCATGCTCGAGCGGCAGGACGATCGGTCCCAGTCTCACGCTTTCGACCCGCGCCTTGATGAATTCGGCCCGCGAGGGCTTCTCGAAACCCGGCACGATCGCACTCGTAACCAGTTCCATCTGGCCGGCATGGCCAGCGTGTAGCGGCGAATAGACAGTCTTCATCAAATTCCTCTCGAAATGCGAAATCATTCAAGGTTGAGATAGGGGGTCACCAGAGCGAGCCACATGGTTTCAACATCGTCCTCGATGAGGTCGTATGTCCTGCGGTCCTTTTTCAGCCCTACAAGCCGGCAGGCATGGCCGACCTCCATCATCAGCACGCCAAGCCGGCTGGCGACCTTGTTTTCAAGAGCCGGATTCACATGCTGCAGCCATGCGGCATAGAGCGCGATGATCTGCTCGTCATATTCGTTTTGGATCGGCCGGAGATCGGCATTGCCTGAAATAGCCTCGATCACCGGCATCAAGGTGGCATTATCGAGATAGAGCCTGGACGTGTCTTTGAAGAGCTTGCGCACTTCACGCCGGAACTCTTCGCGGTTGGTGGGCGGGGCGACCTTGATGCGCCTCGCGATCACCTCGGGAAAGGATGACAGCCAGCGCCGGGCGAGATCCAGAAGAATGGCTTCCTTGTTGGGAAAGTACTGGTAGACCGAACCGACCGACAGGCCCGCGCGCTGCGCAATGGCGAGCGTCGTCGGCGTCCTGGTTCCTTGCTCCCGCGTCAAGACCAGCGCCGCGTCGAGGATCCTGTCGACCACCTTGCTCGACCGTTGTTGCCGCGGCTGCTTGCGCGGCTCGAGCGCTATCCTGGTTTTGCGGTCGAGACTGCGCTTCATGGCCTGCTGTCCTCGTTCCCCGCCTGGTCTCAACACAGGCGGAGCGTGCTGTCCACAATACATTCGATATTCCGCATGTTGACAAACGCGAATGATCAGTCGCATTCTTTATCCACGCTGTCTCTTGGCATAACAAGGGAAATTTCGAAGACGGCGAGTTGACATCACTTCTGTCCGATAGCGCCGCTCCAGTGGAGTGGCAGGTTGTGGACACCGGGGCTGTCGGTCTCAGTCGGTCGTCAAAAACGCGGAGTCGCGATGTCAGTCACGGGTGCGGGTCGAAACGCGGATCTGATCGTCATCAACGGTCGCGTGCTGACCATGGACGATGACAATCCCGCCGCCGAGGCAGTTGCCGTCAAGGACGGCGCCATCGTCGCCATCGGCAGCCGCGCCTCCATCGAACAGCTCAAGGGACCGGCCACCAAAGTCATCGACGCCAAGGGCGGCTCAGTCTTGCCGGGTTTCATCGAGGCCCATATGCATCTGTTCGGCGGCGCTGCCGAACTCGATAATCTGCATCTGGCTGGCGTGCACGGCTTCGACGCCTTGCGTGATGCGATCCAGACCTTTGCGGCGGCACGGCCCAACGCCAGGCTTCTGATCGGCGCCGGCGTCGACTATGCGATCCTTTCCGAGCCGGTTACGCGGCATCATCTCGACCGCATCATCCCCGACCGCCCCTTTGCCATGTCGGCTTCCGACCACCATACGATGTGGGCGAACACCATGGCGCTGGAGCAGGCAGGGCTTCTGCACGGCCGCCAATTGGGACCGGGTAACGAAATCGTCATGGGCGCCGACGGGCTCGCCGCAGGCGAATTGCGCGAAGGCGAGGCATTCGGCCCGATCCTGGAATTCTTCGGCCAGAACCGCACGCGGCTTGGCCTGACCGGCGGCGAGCCAGAGCCTTACCCCTTAGCCGAGGAGCTGGCTGCCGACCGCGATCTGATGCATCGCGGCCTCGAATGGTGCGCCAGGCACGGCATCACGTCGATCCAGAACATGGACGGCAACCTCTACCAGCTTGAGCTGCTTGCCGGCTTGGAAAAGGAAGGGCGATTGCTATGCCGCACGAAAATTCCTTTCCACTTCAAGAACTTCATGGACCTAGACATGCTTGAAAAGGCATCGACGATGGCCTCGACCTACAAGTCGGAATGGCTGTCGTCGGGCATGGTCAAGGTTTTTTACGACGGTGTGCTCGATTCATGGACGGCGGTGATGGTCGAGCCATATGCGGATCGTCCGGACTGGGTCGGCGAGCCGCTGTTTACGCCAGAACATTTCGCGCAAGTCGCGGTGGAGGCCGATCGGCGCGGACTGCAGATCGCGGTGCATTCCATCGGTGACGGCGCGGTACGCGCGGTTCTCGACGGCTATGAGGCGGCGCAAAAGGCCAATGGCAAGCGCGACAGCCGGCATCGGGTCGAGCACATTGAGGTCATTACCGAAGCCGACGTGCCGCGCTTCGCCGAATTGGGCGTCATTGCATCCATGCAGCCGCCACATCCGCCCGGCGCGCTGAACTTCCCGCTGGAACCGACACTCTCGCGCATCGGCCGCGAGAGGTGGCCGCTGAGCTATGCCTGGCGCACGCTCAAGGATGCTGGCGCTCGCGTTGTGTTCGCTTCCGACTGGCCGGTGTCGCCGATCGATCCGATCCTGGGCATACAAGCGGCGGTGATGCGCAAACCTTGGGCAGAAGGCCTGCCGGACCAGAGTTTCTCGCTGCGTGAAGCGGTTGCCGGCTATACGGTCGAGGGCGCCTATGCCGAATTCGCCGAGCACCGCAAAGGCACGCTGAAACCCGGTTACATGGCCGATTTGGTGGTTTTGTCGGCGGATATCGAGAAGACGGCTCCGGCCGATCTGGACAAGGTGCGACCGGTGACGACGATCTGCGGCGGAAAGGTAACCTATCAGGCCTGACAATGGCATGAGGCTTGCTGGTGCATGGCTTGCTAGCCGAGATAATGAACTGAACTGTGATTCAATGCCGGACTTGCCAACCTACCGGCCATGTGGTCACATCGAACAGGGGAAGAGCTCCGCCAGCAAGAGCGGGGTCAACAGTGAGGCGTAATCGTGCCGGACAAACCGGGTCGGAATGCGATTGAAGTAGTAAACGTCAGCAAAATTTTCGGATCAGGTGAGGGGCAGGTCGCTGCCCTCGACACGGTCTCGGTATCCATCCGCGAGAACGAGTTCTTCACGCTGCTTGGCCCATCCGGCTGCGGCAAGACGACGTTGCTCAGGCTGATCGCCGGCTTCGACTTTCCAACGGCCGGTGAAATCCTGCTCTATGGCCAGGACATCGCGCCGTTGCCGCCCTTCAAGCGGCCGGTCAATACCGTTTTCCAGTCCTATGCGCTGTTCCCGCACATGACGGTGGCCGACAATATCGGCTTTGGCCTGGAGATGCTGGGCAAGCCGAAGGCCCAGATCAAGGTGCGCGTGGCCGAGATGCTGAAGCTGGTCAAGATGGAAGCACTCGCCGGTCGTCGCACCAGCCAGATCTCCGGCGGCCAACAGCAGCGCGTGGCGCTGGCCCGGGCGCTCGCGCCCCAACCCAAGGTATTGTTGCTCGACGAGCCCTTGTCGGCGCTCGACTACAAGCTCCGCAAGGAGATGCAGATCGAATTGAAGCGGCTGCAGCACGAGACCGGCATCACTTTCATCTTCGTCACCCACGACCAGGAGGAAGCCCTAACGATGTCGGACCGCATCGCGGTGATGTCATCGGGTAAGATCCTGCAGGTCGGCTCGCCCTGGGATATTTACGACAAGCCGGCGGAACGCTTCGTCGCCGATTTCATCGGCGAAACCAACTTCCTGACTGCCGCAATTGCCGGCGTCAGCGATGGAAAGGCTCAAGCGACACTCAAATCCGGCGCGACGATCAATGCCACGGTCGCGGAAGGCTTCCAGCCGAAAGACAAAGCCACCATAGTGGTGCGGCCTGAGCACGCCAAGCTGACCGCCGCCAAGGGTGACCTTTCCGGGACGGTGGAAAACATCGTCTATTTCGGCACTGATACACACATTCAGGTCCGTCTCGATAGTGGCGAGGCCTTCACCGTTCGCCAGCAGAACACCCGCAGTGCAGGCTGCGGTTTCGAGCAGGGTGACAAGGTCGGCATTGCCATCGGCAACGACGCCGCACAGGTGTTGAGGGACTGATGGTAGCCACCACACTCTCAAAAGCCGCTTTGTTCGAGACAGGGGCTGCCAAGGCCACCGCGCGGCGCAACCGACTGCTCTCCGTTCCGGCGCTGGTCATCATCGGCATTTTCGGAGTGCTGCCGCTAATCATCATCTGCGTCTATTCGTTCCTCGTCGCGGCACCCTATGGCGGCGTACAATGGCAATTCTCGACCGACGCCTATCTGAACTTCTTGTTCCAGCGCGATATTTTCGACGACACGCTGCAGTTCACGCCGGACTTCCTGATCATCTATTTGCGCTCCTTTCTGTTTGCGGTGGTGACGACGGTCATCTGCCTGCTGCTCGGCTTTCCCACCGCTTACTTCATGGCGACGCGGGCGCCAGCGCAGCGCAATTGGTGGGTGCTTTTGATCACCATCCCGTTCTGGTCGAACCTTTTGGTCCGCACGTTGGCGATCATGTTCATCATCCGCGACGAAGGCCTGATCAACAATGCGCTGATGGCATTGGGTGTGATCGATAAACCGATCACGATGCTCTACACCAATTTCGCCATCCAACTCGGATTGCTCTACGCCTTTCTGCCGTTCATGGTGCTGCCGCTCTATTCGAGCCTGGAGAAGCTGGACTTCCGGCTGATAGAGGCCGCGTACGATCTCTACGCGACACGACGGCAAGTCCTATGGCGTGTGATCATCCCGCTGTCGCGGCCTGGCATCATTGCCGGTTGCCTGCTGGTCTTCATTCCCGCCCTTGGCGCCTATGTGACCCCGCTTATCCTCGGCGGTGGCATACATCTGATGATCGGCGATCTCATTGCCCAGCAATTCGGATCCGGGCGCAACTGGCCGTTGGGCTGTGCCCAGGCGTTGATCCTGATGGCTGCCGTGCTGGTGGCCCTTTTCTTCTACGTCCGCAACACGTCGGGGAGGATACAACATGGCTGATCCCCGCAATATCGACATCAAGGACCAGCCGGGCTTCCGCTCTATCGCCATCATCTGCCTATGCGTGCTCTACGTGCCTGTCCTGATCCTGATGATCTTCTCGCTGAATAGTGGTTCGCTGGTCACGCAGTGGGAAGGTCTTACGCTCAGCTGGTACGGCAGTGCGCTGCTCAACGAGGAATTCCACAGCGCTGCCAAGAACACGATGATCATTTCGGTGACCGCAACGATCATCTCGACGATCACAGCCACTCTGGCTGCGATCGGCATGACCCGGGTCAAGCCGTGGCGGGGCTTGTCTACAGCCTTTATGATCATCAACCTGCCGCTGATGGTCCCGGAAATCATCACGGCGGTGGCGACGCTGTCCTTCTTTGCCCTGATCGCCGGAATGTTCGGGCTGAACTTCGGCATCGGCAACCTCATCCTCGCCCACACTGTTTTCTGCATTCCTTTTGCCTACATGCCGATTCGGGCGCGGTTGGAGGATATGGACCTGACGCTCGAATACGCGGCCGCGGATCTCTATGCGACGCCTTGGAATGCATTCAAGCGTGTGACGCTGCCCTTACTTGTTCCCGGCATAATGTCGGGTGCCGCACTCGCCTTCATCGTGTCCTTCGACGATTTCACCATCACACAACTCGTCGCGGGGCCAGGGCAGACGACACTGCCGCTCTATATCTGGAACCAGATCAGGCGGCCGATGACGCCGGAGATCAACGCCATCTCCACCATTCTGCTGCTGGTCTCGATCCTCTTCGTCTCGATATCGTTCCTGATCGCGCGCCGACGCGCCAATTGAATTAATGGGAAGGCAAAGGAGAACAAAAATGTCTAGGAAGATGATGGCTGCCGTTTCGACGGCAGCGCTTTTGTGGGCACTGCCTGCGCTCGCCGATGGCGAATTGCATATCTACAATTGGGGTGACTACACCAATCCCAAGCTGATCGAAAAGTTCGAGAAACAGTACAATGTGAAGGTTACGCTGGATGACTACGATTCCAACGAAACCATGTTGTCGAAGGTGCGCGCCGGCAATTCCGGTTACGACATCGTGGTGCCCTCCGACTACACCGTGAAGATCATGGTGGACGAGGGCCTGCTCGAAAAGACCGAGCCCAACGCGATGCCGAACGGCAAGAATATCGATCCGCGTTTTGTCGACATCTATTGGGACAAGGGCCGCCACTACACCGCGCCGTGGCAGTTCGGCACCACGACTTTCGCGGTCAACATGGACAAGTTCAAGGGCGACATCGACACGCTCAGCATCCTCTTCGACCCGCCGGCAGAGCTCAAGGGCCAGATCAACGTGCTCGACGACGTCAACACCGTCATGCATGCGGCCGAGCGTTATGCCGGCGTGCCGCGCTGCGGTGCCGACAAGGCCAATCTGAAAAAGGTCAACGACATCCTGATGGCCGCCAAGCCGTCGTGGAAGACCTTCAGCTACGACACCATCACCAAGATCACCTCCGGCGACGTAATCGTGACGGAACAGTGGAACGGCGCGACCTACCGCTCGCGGCAGAAAATCCCCGCCATCAAGTATGCCTATCCGAAGGAAGGCATCGAAGGCTGGATGGACAATGTGGCGGTGCTTAAAGGCGCCAAGAACCTCGATAATGCCAAGCTGTTCCAGGATTTCGTCATGGCACCGGAAAACGCGGCGCTGATCTCGGAATTCGCTGGCTATGACAACGGCATTGCCGGCAGCCACAAGTTCCTGCAAGCGGATTTCGCCAATTCGCCGGAACTCAACCCCCCGGCAGGTGCGCCGGCAGCGGAATTCGTTCCGCCGTGCCCGCCTGAAGTGGTCGAGATCTACAACAAGATCTGGACCAACCTGCGCAAGTAAGGCTCGGATTCAAAATCCTACGGAAGGGGGGCAACGGCCTCCCTTCTTTGCGCTTAGGAGAGGCTCAATGATGTCTTACCGCAACAGCGATCCGCGTCCGCCGATCATGCAGGGCTCGCCACCCGCCATGGTGGTTCCCAAGCTCGACTGGGACCGGCCACCGTGGAACCGCTGGGCATTCCAGCACATCCGCGAATTCCTGCCGACCGCCGAAGTCTGGCGCGGCAATGGCCATCGCCACCGTCTCGAACGCGCCGAGGTCGATCTCGACGGGCTGGCGGTCGAGGACAGCACAGGCGCGCCGACGACGCTCGCCGGGCTGCTCGACGAGACCTATACGGACGGCTTCCTGGTGCTCAAGGACGGCAAGGTTGCCTATGAGCGCTATTTCAACGACATGGGCGAACGCACGCTGCACCTGTCGCAATCGATGGCGAAATCCATCACCGGTTCGGTGTTCGGCATACTGGTCGGGCGCAACTTGATCGATCCGGCCAGGCCGGTGACGACCTATCTGCCGGAACTCAGCGCGACAGGCTGGGCCGGAGCCAGCGTCCAGCATGTGCTGGACATGACCAGCGGCGTTCGCTTCTCCGAGGAATATACCGACCGCTATTCCGACATCGGCCAAGTCGACGTCGCCACCGGCTGGAAGCCGGTGCCGCCAGACAGCGATCCGGCCTTTCGCTGGCCCTCGCATATGTTCGAACTGATCCTGGGCTTGAAGGAAACGATCCGCCCGCATGGTGCCGCCTTCGAATACCGCTCGATCGAGACCGACGTGCTTGCCTTCATCATGGAACGGGTGACGGGCAAACGGCTGCCGCAGCTGGTTTCGGAAGAACTCTGGCAAAAGCTAGGCACTGATGAAAGCGCCTGCTTCACCGTCGACAGCGCCGGCTATGCGGTGGCCGACGGCGGCTTCAACGCCACGCTGCGCGACTACGGCCGCTTTGGCCAGCTGATCCTCGACAATGGTGGCGGCGTCGTGCCGGCCGAATGGATCGAGACGACACGCAACGGCACGCATGGGCCGGATTTCAGCCCCAGCCTGCCGGAGGGCAGCTATCGCAACCAGTTCTGGATCGAGGACCCGCGCTCACGCGCTCTGATGTGCCGGGGCGTGTTCGGGCAGATGATCCATATCGACTGGAACACAGGAATGGTCGTGGTGAAGCTTTCGACCTATCCGGATTTCAGCAATGTCGCCTATTCCATGGCCACGCTGAAGGCTGTGCACGCCATCGCCACGGCACTTCGCTGAGCCCCACAAGAAGAAACGACCCGGAAGGAACCGCCATGACCGGCAAGACCGCGTTCGAGACCCGGTACGGCTTCCGCCGCAACGAGGTACTGCTCGCCAACTGGCGCGAGAGCCCGTTCAACCGGTGGTCGTTCCAGAATCTCGGCGAACTGGTGCCGACCGCCCGCGTGGCGGCGGTGCCGGCTGGTGTTGAGATGCCGGTCCGGGACATGGGTGGCCTGCTCGACGAGAAGGTCACGATCGCCAACGTACCGGAGACGGTGGCTGAATTTCTCGGACGTTCGAGCACCGATGCGCTGACGGTGATGAAGGGCGGCAAGATCATCGGCGACTGGTTCGCACCGCATATGAATTTCGGCGCCCGCCACATCATCTTTTCGATCAGCAAGTCGCTGACCGCCATCATTGCTGGCATACTGGAAGGCGAGGGTGGGTTCGACCCAGAAGCGCCGGTGACGCATTACATTCCGGAAGCCGCCGGCTCGGCCTATGGCGATGCGAGCGTGCGGCATGTGCTCGACATGAGCGTCAGCCTTGATTTCGAGGAAGCCTATCTCGATCCGGAGAGCGCTTTCGCCCGCTATCGCCGCGCCACGCTGTGGAATCCTGGCGGCGGCACGGAGAGCCTGCGGGAATTCATCTTGACCCTGCAGCGCCTGGCCGAGCCGCATGGCCAGACCTTCCGCTACCGCTCGCCCAATTCCGACCTGCTCGGGCTGCTGCTCGAACGCGCATCCGGTCAGCGCTTCGCCGACCTGATGCGCGAGAAATTGTGGCTGCCGCTTGGCGCTATCAGCGAAGCCTCGATCGGCGTCGACATGGAAGGCACGGCCCGCACCGCCGGCGGCATTTCGGTGACGCCGCGCGACCTGGCGCGCGTTGGCGAGATGATGCGGCAAGGTGGGGTGGCCAACGGCCGGCGCATCGTGCCGGAAGCCTGGGTGCGAGACACGGTTGCTGCCGGCGGCAGTGCCGCCGCCTGGCAGCGCGGCACGATGCGGCCACTGTTCCCCAAAGGCCGTTACCGCAACAAATGGTACCAGACTGGACACGAGAACGGCGCCTATTGCGGCATCGGCATTCATGGCCAGTGGCTCTATGTCGATCCCAAGACCGAAGTGGTGATCGCCAAGATGTCGTCGCAGCCGGAACCGGTCGACGATCGGCTCGATGCCGAGATCGTCGCCTTTTTCGAGGCGCTTAGCCGCCTCGTCTAGACCGGATCTAGTCGCCACATTGGCGCGCGCTTTCCTGTGGACCCGCCGGGCTGATCGAAGTGCGGCGGTTGGCGGACCGAACGTCTGCGCCTATGGTCGCCGCTCTTTCGACGAGAGCAGGAACGACATGGCATCCGACATCAAGCGCATCGCAGCCATCATCGCGGCCGAGATCGCCGCGCGGCCTGAACAGGCAGCGGCGGCGATCGAATTGCTCGATGAGGGCGCGACGGTGCCGTTCGTGGCGCGCTACCGCAAGGAGGTCACCGGCGGGCTGGACGACACGCAATTGCGCGACCTTGCCGAGCGGCTGGCCTATCTGCGTGAGCTCGATGCGCGCCGCGACACCATCCTTGGCTCCATCCGCGAGCAGGGCAAGCTGACCGCAGAGCTTGAGGGCAAGATCGTCGCCGCCACCACCAAGGCGGAGCTGGAAGACATCTATCTGCCGTACAAGCCCAAGCGACGGACGAAGGCCGAAATCGCAAGAGAGCGCGGGCTGGGGCCGCTGGCCGAAGCCATTCTTGCCGACCGTTCGCTCGTCCCGGCCGAACTGGCGCTGGCCTATGTCAGCGAAGAGGTGGTCGACGCCAAAGCCGCCCTCGATGGCGCGCGCGACATCCTGTCGGAACAGTTCGCCGAGAATGCCGATCTGGTCGGCAAACTGCGCACCCACATGAAGGAACGCGCCTTCATGCGGGCCAGGGTGGTCGACGGTAAGGAGGAGGCCGGCGCGAAATTCTCCGACTATTTCGACCATGTCGAGCGCTGGGCTAATGTGCCGAGCCATCGCGCGCTGGCCATGCTGCGCGGCCGCAACGAGGAAGTGCTGTCGCTCGACATCGAGGTCGATGCCGACGACGCTTCGCCGGTGAAGCCGGTCGAGCGGATGATCGCCAATGCCTATGCCATCGGCGGCAGCCTGCCGGGCGACCGCTGGCTGATGGAGGTGGCGGGCTGGACCTGGCGCATAAAACTGTCGCTGCACCTGACGCTCGATTTGATGCGCGATCTGCGCGAACGAGCGGAAGAGGAAGCGATCCACGTCTTTGCCCGCAATCTAAAGGATTTGCTGCTCGCGGCTCCCGCCGGTTCTCGTGCCACGATGGGGCTCGACCCCGGCATCCGCACCGGCGTCAAGGTGGCGGTGGTCGACGGAACCGGCAAGGTGCTGACCACGACGACGGTCTATCCGTTTCCGCCGAGGAACGATGTGCGTGGCACACAGGCGGAACTCGCCAAGCTTATCCGCCTGCACAAGGTCGAACTGATCTCGATCGGCAACGGCACCGGCAGCCGCGAGACGGAAAAGCTGGTGGCGGACATGCTGTCCGACATGCCGGCGGACGGTGGCCCGAAGCCATTGAAGGTGATCGTTAGCGAGGCGGGCGCCTCGGTCTATTCGGCATCGGCGACGGCGGCGGCGGAATTCCCCGGCCTCGACGTATCCTTGCGAGGCGCCGTGTCGATCGCACGGCGGCTGCAGGATCCGCTGGCCGAGCTGGTCAAGATCGAGCCAAAATCGATCGGCGTCGGCCAATATCAGCACGATGTCGACCAGTACCGGCTGGGACGTTCGCTGGAAGCGGTGGTGGAGGATGCCGTCAACGCCGTCGGCGTCGATCTCAACACCGCCTCGGCGCCACTCCTGGCGCGCGTTTCAGGTCTCGGTGCGTCACTCGCGGACGCCATTGTCGCGCATCGCGATGCGACCGGCCCTTTCGCCAGCCGGAAGGATCTGCTGAAGGTCGCCCGCCTTGGACCTCGGGCGTTCGAGCAAAGCGCCGGCTTCCTGCGCATTGCCAATGGCAGCGAGCCGCTCGATGCCTCGTCGGTGCATCCCGAAGCCTATGGCGTGGCGAAGAAGATCGTCGCCGCCTGCGGGCGCGATGTCCGTTCGCTGATGGGGGACAGTGCAACACTGAAGGCGCTCGACCCGCGCGTCTTCGTCGATGAGCGCTTCGGCTTGCCAACGGTGCGCGATATCCTGGCGGAGCTGGAAAAGCCCGGCCGCGATCCGCGTCCCGGTTTCAAGACGGCGACCTTCGCCGACGGCATCGACGACATCAAGGATCTGAAGCCCGGCATGCTGCTGGAAGGAACGGTCACCAATGTCGCCGCCTTCGGCGCCTTCGTCGACATCGGTGTCCATCAGGACGGGCTGGTGCATGTCTCGCAGCTGGCCGACCGGTTCATCAAGGACGCACATGAGGTGGTCAAGGCCGGCGATGTGGTTAAGGTGCGCGTCGTCGACGTCGACATCAAGCGCAAGCGTATCGCGCTTTCGATGCGCAAGGATGGGGGCGAAGGCGGTGCACCGCGCGGCGGACCGCGCGACGATGGCGGCGGCAGGCCGGCGCCGCGTTCGCCGGCACCTCAACGCCAGCCGGAAAGGCAGGCGCAGCAAGGCGCGTTCGGTGCGGCATTGGCTGATGCGCTGAAGCGGAAATGACTATTCTGCGACCGGCCCCTGGGCACGTCCGCGTTTGATGAGATTCATGCGACGCGGGGTTCAAGAATCATTACGTCCCTCAAGAATGGTCGGGATGTCGCGGGCACCATGCAAAATGCGCTCGATACGCACGTCATCGCCATCGGCGGTGTAGAAAATCACATAGCGCTGAAATGCGATGGAGCGCAGGCCGGGCCATAGACTCAGCTGGGGAACGCCACCGCGTGGCGCGTCTGCAATGCGGCCACAGCGTTCCCTGAGCGCAGCTATGAAGCGTCGAGCCGCGGCGGGATTTTCAGCGAAAATGTAATCGCCGATCTCTTCGACGTCCTGCGCGGCGGCTGGCGCAAATATGACCGCCATTGTTCACGGCTTTCCACCGCTGTATTTTGCTTCCAGTCGCTTAAACACCTGTTCGGCCGGGATGCCCGGGCCACTCTCCACGCCCTTTCGAATGTCTTCTCGTAGCGCCGCAAGCTTTGCCTCGCGCTGTTCTTCGCGCTCTTCCAGCAGGCGCAGGCCATCGCGCACAACTTCGCTGGCGCTGGCATAGCGGCCGCTCTCTACCAACTCGCGCACCAATGTCTCATAGCGGGGGCCGATGCTGTAACTTGCAGGCATGAGTTATCCTTCCTATTATCCAATATTATCAATTTTTGATAAATCTGCCAAATCAAATCTGATGACCTACATGCTTAAGAAGCCAGTCGCGAAAGCTGGCGACGGGGGGATGGCCGCGCTTGTCATGCGGGACGACGAGATAGTAGGCGCTGCGGCTTTGCATGGGCTGACCGGGCGCCAGCACGAGTTGGCCGCGATGCAATTCGCCTGCGATGAGGATCAGCGGCAACAGCGCCACGCCGAGGCCAGCCATGCAGGCCTGGGCAGCGGTGCCGAACTGTTCGAACTGCATGCCGGGTCCGCTCGGCGCGCTCAGCCCCTGATGCTCGAACCATTCGGTCCAGGCGCCGGGCCGCGTCGCCATATGCAGCAGCGGCAGGCGGCCGATATCGGCCGGTGAGGCGATAGCGCGGCCGGCGAGGAATTCTGGCGAGACGACCGGCGCCACAGTTTCGCGAACCAAAAGCGTCGAGTCGGCCTCCGGCCAGTCCGGCAGGCCGTAGTGGATTGCCGCATCCAGCCTCTCCCTAGCGAAGTCGAAGCGGCCGATGCGGGTGACGAAGTTGATGGTGATGTCCGGGTTGTTTTCGACGAAATCGGGGATCATCGGCATCAGCCAGCGCGTACCGAAGGTCGGCAATATGGCAAGGTTCAGGATGCCGCTATGCCGATTGCTCATCAATCCAAGGGCCGCGTCACGTAACTGGCCAAGCGCTGAACGCACAGCGTCGGCGTAGATCTCGCCTGATGTCGACAGCCTGACATTGCGGCTGTCGCGTTCGAACAGTCGGCGGCCGAATTGATCTTCCAGCAACCTGATCTGTCGGCTGACCGCGCCCTGGGTCAGATCGAGCTCCTGGGCAGCAGCGGTGAAGCTGCCGAGCCGAGCCACAGCCTCGAAGGCGGCAAGGGCGCTGATGTTGGGCAAAAGACGGCGCTGGACACTCATGATCCATTACTAACGCTCATTGATCGATTAGGCAATTTCGTTTGATTTTTCCGGGCGGCGGGCCGATAAGCCGGGCCAAGATTTTGCTTCATGCATGTCGTCATCCCAAAACCGCTGAATACTTTTGGGCGACATGCGTTGGTTTGGGAGAACGCCATGGCTGCCGACAAGAATGCATTCGTCTGGGAAGATCCGTTCTTGATCGAGGACCAGCTTTCGGAAGACGAGCGCATGGTGCGCGATGGTGCGGCAGCCTTTGCCGCCGACAGACTGGCGCCTCGGATCGAGGACGCCTATCTCAACGAGACCTTCGACACCGCTATCTTCCGCGAAATGGGCGAGGCCGGCCTGCTCGGCATCAATATTCCCGAGGAGTTTGGCGGCCTCGGTGCCAACTATGTGACCTACGGGCTGGTCGCGCGCGAAGTCGAACGTGTTGACTCCGGCTATCGCTCGATGATGTCAGTGCAGTCGTCGCTGGTGATGTACCCGATCTATGCCTATGGCTCGGACGAACAGCGCAAGAAGTATCTGCCCAAACTCGCCAGCGGCGAGTGGATCGGCTGTTTCGGCCTGACCGAGCCGGATGCCGGCTCCGACCCCGGCGGCATGAAGACGCGCGCCGAGAAGACCGCCAATGGCTACAGACTTTCCGGCTCGAAGATGTGGATTTCCAACGCGCCGGTCGCCGATGTGTTCGTCGTCTGGGCGAAGTTGAAGGGCGAGAACGGCAAGGACGAGATCCGCGGCTTTGTGCTGGAAAAGGGCATGAAGGGGCTTTCGGCGCCGACTATCGGCGGCAAGCTGTCGCTGCGGGCATCGATCACCGGCGAAGTGGTGATGGAAGGCGTCGAAGTCGGGGAAGACGCGCTGCTGCCCAACGCCAAGGGCCTTGGCGGTCCATTCGGCTGCCTCAACCGGGCCCGCTACGGCATTTCCTGGGGCTCGATGGGTGCCGCGGAAGATTGCTGGCATCGCGCCCGTCAGTACGGTCTTGATCGCAAGCAGTTCGGCAAACCGTTGGCCGGCACGCAGCTTTACCAGAAGAAGCTGGCCGACATGCAGACCGAGATCGCGCTCGGGCTGCAGGCATCCTTGCGCGTCGGGCGGTTGCTCGACGAAGGCAAGATGGCGCCTGAAATGATCTCGATCGTCAAGCGCAACAATTGCGGCAAGGCGCTCGACATCGCCCGCCAGGCTCGCGACATGCATGGCGGCAACGGCATCCAGATCGGCTACCACGTCATGCGCCACGCGCAGAACCTGGAGACGGTCAACACCTATGAGGGCACGCACGACGTGCACGCGCTGATCCTGGGACGGGCGCAGACGGGGATACAGGCGTTCTTCTGAGCGTTCGGCAGCTGCTTAAATTAGGTGCACCGCAACATCTCTGCTTGGAGAATGGCCGCCTGATGTGTCAGGGTTCAGCGAAATCGTTTGAAACGCTGAATTCCGGGGCTTCATGGCAATTCTGGCAGCTGTCTATCACCTGACCCATTACAAGTACGACCGGCCGGTGGTTCTCGGTCCCCAGATCATCAGGCTGCAGCCGGCGCCGCATTCCCGCACCAAGGTGCTCAGCCATTCGCTCAAAGTCGAGCCGGCGAACCACTTCGTCAATCTGCAGCAGGATCCCTACGGCAACTTCCTTGCCCGCTTCGTCTTCCCGGAGCCGGTGACGGAGCTGAAGATCGAGGTCGACCTTGTCGCTGACATGACGGTCTACAATCCGTTCGACTTCTTCGTCGAACCATCGGCCGAGACCTTCCCGTTCGAGTACCCGGAAGAGATACGCGACGATCTCGCCATCTACCGGACGCCGGAGCCGGCCGGCCCGTTGCTTTCGGCCTTGCTCGGAACAATCGACCGCAGCGCGCCGAATACTGTCAATTTCCTCGTCGATCTCAATGCGCGGCTGCAGCGCGAAATTGCCTATATCGTTCGCATGGAGACCGGTGTGTTCTCGCCGGAGGAGACGCTTGCGGCGAAAAAGGGTTCGTGCCGGGATTCGAGCTGGCTGCTGGTGCAGATCCTGCGCAATCTCGGCATCGCCGCGCGCTTCGTTTCCGGCTACCTGATCCAGTTGAAGCCGGATCTGGTGGCGCTCGACGGGCCAGCCGGAACCGCCGTCGACTTCACCGACCTGCATGCCTGGTGCGAGGTCTATCTTCCCGGCGCGGGCTGGATCGGCTTCGACCCGACCTCGGGCCTGCTCACCGGCGAAAGCCATGTGCCGCTGGCGGCGACGCCGCATTTCCGCAACGCTGCCCCGATTTCCGGCATGGCGAGCTTCGCCAATGTCGAATTCGGCTTCGACATGCGGGTCGACCGCATCGCCGAGCATCCGCGCATCACCAAACCGTTCTCGGATGAAAGCTGGCAGGCGCTCGATGCGCTCGGCAACAAGGTCGATGCTGCACTGTCGGCCGGGGACGTGCGGCTGACGATGGGCGGCGAGCCGACCTTCGTGTCGATCGACGATTTCGAGTCGGCCGAGTGGAACACCGCGGCCGTCGGCCCGACCAAGCGTGAAAGGGCCGATGAACTGATCCGAAAACTGCGTGAGCGTTTCGCGCCGGGTGGTTTCCTCCATTATGGCCAGGGCAAATGGTATCCGGGCGAAAGCCTGCCGCGCTGGACCTTTTCGCTCTACTGGCGGGCCGATGGAGAGCCGGTGTGGAGCGACCCGTCGCTGATCGCGCGCGAAAAGAGCGAGGCCGATGTCGGCCCGAAACAGGCCGAAAGCCTACTGACCGCGATTGCCGGCGAACTCGGCATCGACAAAAGCATGGTCAGCGAAGCCTATGAGGATCCGGCCGAGTGGCTGCTCAAGGAGGGCAAGCTGCCGGACAATGTCGATCCGTCCAACTCCAAGCTTGAGGACCCGGAAGAGCGCAGCCGCATGGCGAAAGTGTTCGAACGCGGGCTGACCAAGCCGTCGGGTTACGTGTTGCCCGTGCAGCGCTGGAACAGCCAGGCGTCAGGGCCGCGCTGGCGCTCGGAAAGATGGCATACGCGGCGCGGCCGGCTGTTCCTGGTGCCGGGCGATTCACCCGTCGGCTACCGCTTGCCGCTCGGCACGTTGCCCTATGTGCCGCCGGCGCAGTTCCCTTACATCGTGCCGGTCGATCCGTCGCTGCCGCGCGGACCGCTGCCCGCGCGCGAAGCCATATTGCCCGGTACGGCTCCGGCCGAACAGGAAGGCGCCGACGAGATGGCGCGCCGCCAGCAGGCGGCGTCCTTCACGGCGGCGACCGGCCAGCAGGATCGGGTCGAACAGGAGATCACCGAGATCGGCGGCGCGGTGCGTACCGCACTTTCGGTCGAACCGCGCGACGGACGGCTTTGCGTGTTCATGCCGCCGGTCGAGGCGCTGGAAGATTATCTGGAGCTGGTCGCAGCGGCCGAGAACGCGGCAAAGGCGATCGGCCTTCCCGTGCATATCGAGGGCTATGGCCCGCCGCATGATCCGCGCCTCAACGTCATCCGCGTGGCGCCCGATCCCGGCGTCATCGAGGTCAACATCCATCCGGCTTCGAACTGGCAGGATTGCGTGGCGACGACGACGGCGATCTACGAGGAAGCGCGGCAGACACGGCTTGGCGCCGATAAATTCATGATCGACGGCCGTCATACCGGCACCGGCGGCGGCAATCATGTCGTCGTCGGCGGCGCGACGCCCAACGACAGCCCGTTCCTGCGCAGGCCGGACCTGTTGAAGAGCCTTGTGCTGCAATGGCAGCGGCGTCCGTCGCTGTCCTATCTTTTCTCGGGCCTGTTCATCGGCCCGACCAGCCAGGCGCCGCGCTTCGACGAGGCGCGTCACGACTCGCTCTACGAGCTCGAAATCGCCATGGCGCAGGTGCCGCATCCCGATCGGGGCGCGGCACCCTTGCCGTGGCTGGTCGACCGGCTGTTCCGCAATTTGTTGACCGACGTCACCGGGAATACGCACCGCTCGGAAATCTGCATCGACAAGCTGTTCTCGCCGGACGGACCGACCGGCCGGCTGGGTCTTGTCGAGTTCCGCGGTTTCGAGATGCCGCCCAATGCGCGCATGAGCCTGGCGCAGCAACTGCTTGTCAGGGCGATTATTGCCCGCGCGTGGAAGAGCCCGCTCGACGGCCGCTTCGTGCGCTGGGGTACCTCGCTGCATGACCGCTTCATGCTGCCGCACTATGTCTGGGCCGATTTTCTCGACGTGCTTGACGATCTCAAGCTCAACGGTTTCGAGTTCAGGCCCGAATGGTTCGACGCCCAGCTCGAATTCCGCTTCCCGTTCTGCGGCGAGGTTCAGCACGCGGGCGTCAAGCTGGAACTGCGCCAGGCGCTGGAGCCGTGGCATGTCATGGGCGAGCAAGGAGCGATCGGTGGTACCGTGCGCTTCGTCGATTCCTCGGTCGAGCGGCTGCAGGTCAAGACCGAAGGTCTCAATCCGGAGCGCCACGCGATCGTTTGCAACGGCCGCATCGTGCCCATGAAGGTCACGGACAATCGCGAAGTCGCTGTGGCGGGCGTCCGTTTCAAGGCCTGGCAGCCGGCTTCGGGCCTGCATCCGGCGCTGCCGGTCAACACGCCGCTGGTGTTCGATATCTATGACCGCTGGTCGGGCCGGGCGGTCGGCGGCTGCGTCTACCATGTCGCGCATCCCGGCGGGCGCAACTACGACACTTTCCCGGTCAACGGCAACGAGGCGGAGGCTCGGCGCCTTGCCCGCTTCGAACCGCGCGGGCATACGCCGTCCGCCTATGTGCTGCGTGAAGAACAACCGGCGGAAGATTTCCCGATGACCCTTGACCTTCGGCGGCCGGCAAGACTCTGATCAGCGATGGCGAAGGGGAATCACAGACGGGTACGCGGCAAGCCGCAGATCCACAGCCTGCTGGAGCACTACCAGCCGATCGACGGCGTCGTCGACGAGATGGTCGACGCGTCAGGCAATCCCCGCCCGACCTGGAAACACTTCATCGAGGCGCTCGACGAGCTGGGGCCTGAAAAGCTTGGCCAGCGCTTTGCCCGTGCCGACCAGTATCTGCGCGATGCTGGTGTCTATTACCGCGTCTACGACAAGGCCGGCGCCAATGAGCGCGAATGGCCGCTGGCGCATGTCCCGGTTCTCATCGAAGAGAGCGAGTGGGCGGCGATCAGCGCCGGCCTCGTGCAGCGAGCCGAACTGTTCGAGGAAACAATCGCCGATGTTTACGGGCCGAACCGGCTGGTCGAAAAAGGCATATTGCCGGCGGGACTGATCGCGGCGAGCCCGGAGTATTTGCGTCCCGTCGTCGGTACCAAGCCGGCCGGTGGCCATTTTCTGCATTTCTGCGCCTTCGAGCTCGGCCGCGGGCCTGACGGCCAATGGTGGGTGCTTGGCGACCGCACCCAGGCGCCGTCTGGCGCCGGCTTCGCACTGGAGAACCGTGTCGCCACCACGCGCGCGCTGTCCGATATCTATGGCGAGATGCATGTGCACCGCCTTGCCGGCTTCTTTCGCCGCTTTCGCGACGCGCTGATCGGCATGGCCAAGGAGACCGACGGCCGCGTCGCCATCCTGACGCCTGGGCCGCTCAACGAAACCTACTACGAACACGCCTATATCGCCCGTTATCTCGGCATCATGCTGCTCGAAGGCGAGGACTTGACCGTTTCCGGCGGCAGGCTGATGGTGCGCACGGTTTCCGGGCTGATGCCGATCAGCGTGTTGTGGCGGCGGCTCGATGCGGCTTTCGCCGATCCGCTCGAACTGCGAGCGGACTCGCAGATCGGCACGCCGGGCCTGGTCGAGGCGATCCGCCAGGGTGCGGTTGCGACGGTCAATGCGCTGGGCTCCGGCCTGATGGAGACACGGGCGCTGCTTGCCTTCCTGCCCAAGATTTCACGCGCGTTGCGGGGCGAGGAATTGCTGCTGCCGAGTGTCGCGACATGGTGGTGCGGGCAAGCAACCGAACGCGCGCATGTGCTGGCCAATATCGATCGCCTGGTCATTGGCCCGGCGCTGTCGACGAGACTTGCCTTCGAGGATGACGATCAGACGAAGCTCGGCTCGGCGCTGTCGGCCGGGGAGCGGGCGGAGCTGGTGTCGCGCATCGAGCGCGATGGCGGCAACTTCGTTGGCCAGGAAGCGGTGACGCTTTCGACGACGCCCGTCTATGTCGGCGGCTGGCTGGAGCCCCGGCCGGCGAGCCTGCGCGTCTACCTGGCGCGAACGCCCGAGGGCTGGACGGTGATGCCGGGTGGCTTTGCCCGCGTCGGCCTGTCGCTCGACCCGACGGCGATCGCGATGCAGCGCGGAGGCCAGGCGGCGGACGTCTGGGTGGTCAGCGAGCGACCGGTGGAGCGCGAGACGCTGCTACCGCAAGAAGGCGACAGCTTCACCCGCACCAGGCCCGGTAGCCTGCCCAGCCGCGCGGCGGAGAACCTGACCTGGCTCGGACGTTACATCGAACGCTCGGAAGACACGGTGCGTATCCTGCGCGCCTATCATGTGCGGCTGGCCGAAACCTCCGACCCGGATATGCCGCTGCTCGCCGACATCAGGGATTATCTCCAACCTTTCGGCATCGACATCGAGACGGCGATCCCGTCAGGGCTGATCGGTACGCTGGATAGCGCGGTCTACAGCGCCGGTCAGATTCGCGACCGCTTCTCGCCCGATGGCTGGCTGGCGCTGAAGGACCTGTCGAAGACCGTCCATCAGTTCGCAACGACGGTAGCGCCAGGCGACGACGCGACCCGGGCGATGACGGTCATCCTGCGCAAGCTCGCTGGCTTTTCCGGCCTGCTGCATGAGAACATGTACCGCTTCGCCGGCTGGCGCTTCCTCGAGATCGGCCGGAGGCTGGAGCGCGGCATCCAGATCGCCCGTACGCTATCGCGGCTGACCAGCGCCAAGGCGCCGGACGGCGCGCTCGACATGATGCTGGAGATCGGCGACAGCGTGATGACCCACCGTCGGCAATATCCGGTGCAGGCCGGCCGGCGCACGGTGATCGATCTCTTGGCGCTCGACCCGCTCAATCCTCGCTCCATCCTGTTCCAGCTCGAAAGGCTGAAGGCCGAGATCGGCCTGTTGCCATCGCTCGGCGGGCAAGGGCACATGTCGGCGGCGGCGAAGGAAATCCTGCAGCTCAACACTGCCATCGCCATCAAGGAGCCTTCGGACATGACAGCGAAGGCGCTGGATGATCTCGCCCACGAAATCGGCGGCCTCTATAACAGCCTCGCCAAAGCCTATTTCGGCTAAGCCGGTTCCGAAACGAGAAAAGTAGAGCATGCTTTACGACATCAGGCTTCATCTCCATTACGACTATGCCGCGGCGGCCGGTGGCGGCCGCCATCAGATCCGCGTGCTGCCGTCGACGATATCGGACGTTCAGCGCGTCATCGCGGCATCCTTGTCCTTTGCGCCGGCGCCCAATGAGCGTTCGGATTTTCCCGATTTCTTCGGCAACAACGTCACGTCGATCGCCTTTCGCGACGCGCATGACACACTCGACATAAGGATGAGCGCACGCGTATCGGTGTCGCGGCCCGAGCCCGGCCTCGACGTGTCGCCCGATATCGGCAGGCTCAGGCAGGAGCTTGCTGCCGTGCGGTCGCTGGCGCCTGATACACCCCACCATTTCCTGACGGCCAGCATTCATGCCGGCATCGATGGTGCGATCACCGGCTACGCTCGCGATAGCGTCGCCGGCTCTGCCGCCGGCACGGCGATGAACCTGTGCAATCGCATCCATCGCGATTTCACCTATGACGGCGAGGCGACCACGGTGCGAACCAGGGCCAGCGACGCCTTCAAGCTGAAGCGCGGTGTCTGCCAGGATTTTTCGCATATCATGATCGCCGGCCTGCGCGGGCTCGGTATTCCGGCCGGCTATGTCAGCGGCTTCCTGCGCACCATCCCGCCGATGGGCAAACCCCGGCTGGAAGGCGCCGATGCCATGCATGCCTGGGTCAAGGTCTGGTGCGGGCGCGACGCCGGCTGGCAGGAATTCGACCCGACCAACGGCATGCGGGCCAGCAACGATCACATCACCGTCGGTTACGGCCGCGACTACTCGGACGTGGCACCGATCGTGGGCGTTCTCAAGACCACGGGAGGGCAGGTCGGCGAGCAAGCTGTCGACGTCATCCCGGTCGTGCTCGAAAAGGCGTGAGCTTCGGGCCGGCGCTCTCGCCCGCCCCCGGCTTTTCCGACCATGTGTGGAACCAGCAATCGGCCAGTGGCTTATCTACGGATATTTGCGCGGAGCTGACATGCTGCAGAAATCCGGATTGTCGCACAGCCGGTCGGCTGACGGAGATGCTGTGCCGAAAAATGGGTCGCAAAGCTCGGCCGATCACGCGTCGCTTACCTATGTCAGTGATGCCGAGCCGGGTATCCGGCGGCTGAAGACAGGCGAGGGGTTTTCCTACAAGGGGCCGGATGGGCGGCCAGTTGCCAATGCTACCAGGGCGCGTATCGAGGCAATCGTCATTCCGCCGGCTTGGACGGATGTGTGGATTTCGCCCGACGCCGACGGCCATATCCAGGCAACGGGCAGGGACCTGCGCGGACGCAAGCAATACCGCTACCATCCGCAATGGGCCGAAGAACGCGACGGCGCCAAATATTCAAGCCTTGTCGCCTTTGCCGAAAGCCTGCCGACCCTGCGGCGCAGGATCGACAGCGATCTACGTCGTCCTGGTTTGCCGTTCGAGCGTGTCGTTGCCGCGGTCGTCTGGCTGCTCGACAACACGATGATCCGGGTCGGCAATGCCGCTTATGCCCGCGACAACAAGAGCTTCGGGCTGACCACGTTGCGTGACCGCCATGTCGATATCGACGGTTCAAGCCTGCGCTTTGCCTTCAACGGCAAGTCCGGCAAGGAGTGGAAGCTGAAGCTGGTCGACCGCCGGATCGCCAGGATTGTTCGCGGCGCGCAGGATCTGCCGGGCCAGAAGCTGTTTCAGTACCTAGATGACGACGGCAACAGGCGGCCGGTCCACTCAGAGGACGTCAACCGCTATATCCGTGAGGCAGTTGGTGATGCCTTCAGCTCGAAGCATTTCCGCACCTGGGGCGGCACCATCCACGCCGCGTCGCTGTTTGCACAGACGGATTTGCCGGAAAGCCAGGCACAGCAAAAGCGGGTGATGAACAGCGTCGTCGACAAGGTCGCCGAGCGGCTGGGCAACACACGCGCGGTCTGCCGCAAATGCTACATCCATCCGCAGGTCTTCGAGGCGTGGTCAAAGGGGCGATTGCTGGACGAAATGGCGCGGGCCAACAAGCGCAGGCGCTCGATCGATGGTCTGGACGACGAGGAAGCGCTCGTGCTGCGATGGCTGAAGCTGCACGAAAGCTGACCGGCAGCGACGGAGCGTCGCCAAATCCGCCGTCTCGGGATTTTTTTATCGACGCCATGTCGGGATCGGACTTACTGTTTCGTCCTTTGACAGAGAAGAAGGACCAACCATGCTCTACGCAATCCTCTGCTATGCTTCCGAAGATGTCGTCTGCTCCTGGAGCAAGGCACAGGACGACGAGGTCATGGCCAATCTCCGCGACGTCCAGGACAAATATGTCAAGGCTGGCAGGCTTGGGCCGGTGGCACGGCTCTTGCCGACCACGGCCGCGACGACGCTGCGGAGGGTCAAGGGCGAAGCGGTCGTCATCGACGGCCCGTTTGCCGAGACCAAGGAACAATTCCTCGGCTTCTACACGCTCGAATGCGGCGATCTCGACGAGGCCGTGGAGTTCGCCCGCGAACTTTCCGAGGTCAATCCGAGTGGCGGCTCCTATGAGATCCGGCCGGTCTCGGTCTTCAACCGCAACAAGGTCCCGGCATGACCGAACTTGCCTGGATCAGCTCGGCGATCAGCGCCGCCCGTCCGCAGGCAATGGGCGCGCTGCTGCGTTATTTCCGCGATCTCGATACGGCGGAAGAAGCTTTCCAGGACGCGTGCCTCAGGGCCATCAAGAACTGGCCGCAGAACGGCCCGCCGCGTGATCCAGCGGCCTGGCTGATCTTTGTCGGCCGCAACAGCGGCATCGACGCGGTGCGCAAGCGGGCCAAGCAGGCGCCGATGCCGGAGGAAGACCAGATCTCGGATCTGGAAGACGCCGAAAGCGATATCGCCGAGCGGCTGGACGGGGCGCATTACCGCGACGACATATTGCGGCTGCTGTTCATCTGCTGCCATCCCGACCTGCCGGCAACGCAGCAGATCGCGGTGGCGCTGCGGATTGTCTCGGGCCTCACCGTCAAGCAGATCGCGCGTGCCTTCCTGGTTGGCGAAAGCGCCATGGAGCAGCGCATCACCCGCGCCAAGGCGCGCATTGCGGATGCCGGCGTGCCGTTCGAGACGCCGGGCGCAGTCGAGCGGTCGGAACGGCTCGCCGCCGTCGCCGCCATGGTCTACCTGATCTTCAACGAAGGCTATTCGACCAACAGCGGCGAAGCGCCGGCCCGTGCGCCGCTGTGCGAGGAAGCGATCCGACTGGCACGGCTGTTGCTGCGGCTGTTCCAGACCGAGCCGGAGATAATGGGGCTGACGGCGCTGCTGCTTCTCCAGCATGCGCGCGCACCGGCCCGTTTCGACGAAGACGGCGAGATCGTGCTGCTCGAGGATCAGGATCGCAGCCTGTGGAGCCGCAAGATGATCGATGAGGGGCTGGCACTGGTCGACAAGGCGCTGCGCCATCGCAAGCCCGGCCCCTATCAGGTTCAGGCGGCTATTGCCGCGCTGCATGCGCGGGCTGAAAAGGCCGAGGACACCGACTGGAACGAGATCGACCTGCTCTACCGCCTGCTCGAGCAGATGCAGCCGTCACCGGTGATCACGCTCAACCGGGCCGTCGCCGTCTCGAAGGTGCGTGGTCCAGCAGAGGCTCTCGCCATGATCGAGCCGCTGGAAGAACGGCTGTCCGGCTATTTCCACTTCTTCGGCCTCAAGGGTGGGCTTCTGATGCAGCTTGAGCGAGGCGAGGAGGCGCGTGTCGCCTTTGACCGCGCGATTGCGTTGGCAAACACGGCGGCGGAAGCGGCTCATATCCGCATGCATATCGACCGGCTGATGAAGGACGGGGCCACCCGCGCGCCGACGCAAAAGGCAAACTGAGCGCCGTCAGCATGTCTGGCTCAATCGTGTCGCCTGGGCTTGTACCATGCCCGGGGTGGCGATTCTTCCCCGAAACGAGTAATGCCACGCCTTGACTGTGCCCGAAGTGCTGACCGGCACGCGGGCGACATTGCGCGAGCATTGGTTCAACGCCATCTGATGGCGATGGATCCGAAAGGGACAAAATGACGATAGCGAAGGAAACGACCGAGCTTCTGGCCAAACTGGGTGTGGCCAAGGATGCGCTTGTCGGCGGTGACCTGATGGTGCGCAGCCCGGTGACGGGCGAGCAGATCGCGGCGCTTAAGACGATCTCGCCCGCCGATGCGGCCAAGACCATCGATGCCGCGCACAAGGCCTTCCAGGCGTGGCGGCTGGTGCCCGGCCCGAGGCGTGGCGAACTGGTGCGGCTGCTCGGCGAGGAGTTGCGCGCGCACAAGGCCGAGCTTGGCCGGCTGGTCTCGATCGAGGTCGGCAAGATTCCGTCCGAGGGGCTCGGCGAAGTGCAGGAAATGATCGACATTTGCGATTTCGCCGTCGGCCTCTCCCGGCAATTGTACGGCCTGACCATCGCCACCGAGCGCCCGGGCCATCGGATGATGGAAACCTGGCATCCGCTTGGCGTCGTCGGCGTCATTTCCGCCTTCAACTTCCCGGTCGCGGTGTGGTCGTGGAACGCAGCACTGGCGCTGGTCTGCGGCGACGCGGTGGTGTGGAAGCCGTCGGAGAAGACGCCGCTGACGGCACTTGCCTGCGAGGCCATCTTCAAGCGTGCGGTCAAACGCTTCGGCGCGGATGCGCCTGAGGGCCTGGCGCCGGTGCTGATCGGCGATCGTGCCGTCGGCGAGATCCTGGTCGATCATCCCAAGGTGCCGCTGGTCTCGGCCACCGGGTCGACCCGCATGGGCCGCGACGTCGGCCCGCGGCTGGCCAGGCGCTTTGCGCGCGCAGTGCTGGAGCTTGGCGGCAACAATGCCGGCATCGTCTGCCCGACAGCCGATCTCGACATGGCGTTGCGGGCGATTGCCTTTGGAGCGATGGGCACGGCAGGCCAGCGCTGCACGACGCTGCGGCGCCTGTTCGTGCATGACAGCGTCTACGACGCCCTGGTTCCACGTCTCAAGAAGGCCTACGAAAGCGTCTCGGTCGGCAATCCGCTGGAGACCTCTTCGCTGGTCGGGCCGCTGATCGACAAGGCGGCCTTCGAGAACATGCAGAAGGCGCTGAAGGAAGCCGCCGCCCACGGTGGCAAGGTGACCGGCGGCGCAAGGGTCGAGAATGGTCACCCGGATGCCTATTACGTGCATCCGGCCCTGGTCGAGATGCCCAAGCAGGTGGCCCCGGTCACGGAAGAGACCTTCGCGCCGATCCTCTATGTGATGAAATATTCGGTTTTCGACGCCGTTCTCGACGAGCACAATGCGGTGGGCGCCGGCCTGTCGTCGTCGATCTTCACCCGCGACCTGCAGGAGTCGGAGCGCTTCCTCGGTGTCGATGGGTCGGACTGCGGCATCGCCAATGTCAACATCGGTACCTCGGGCGCCGAGATCGGTGGTGCCTTCGGCGGCGAAAAGGAAACCGGCGGCGGCCGCGAGAGCGGCTCCGATGCGTGGAAGGCCTATATGCGGCGCGCCACCAACACGGTGAACTACTCAAAGGCACTGCCGCTCGCCCAGGGCGTCTCGTTCGATATCGACTGACGAGGGCCGGGTTGGGCATTGGCAGCTTTTGTGCCGGTAGCTTTTTACGATAGGAATTTTTTCTTGATCGTCCATGGTGCTGATTTGCGCCAGTGACCCGCCGTGCAGGTAGTGTCTCAGTTTGAAATTTGACGGCGCGCTTGTCGCGATCCGGGCCGAACTCCTATATGCTTAGCGGAAAGCATCAGGAAGGCACAATGGAAACCGGCCAAATCAATGCGCTTGAAGAGCTCCGTAAACTGCGCGACATAGTCCAGTCTACTGTGGATAGGGTTCAAGGTATGCGGCTCAAGCCGGCGGATCGGGCCGAGATTGAGGCGCGCAAAAAGATCATAAAAGAAATCGAACGTGACCTTCGCAAGTTCGAAGAGGAATAGCATGCCAACCGGACCTAAAGGCCAGAAGCGCCCAGCCGACGTGATCGGCAATGCCGTCCGCGTCATGCGCATTGCCACAGGCGAGGAAGCCGACGACGTGATTGACGACGGCAAAGACCCTGCCGCCAAAGCGCTTGGCGCGAAGGGCGGAAAGAAGCGCGCCGAGAATATGACGCCAGAGCGGCGAGCTGAGATCGCCAGGAAGGCAGCCATTAAGCGTTGGACTCCAAAGGGCGGATAAAATAATTTGCTTGCTGGGGGAGCAAGCAAGCATTGACTTATAAGTCATTTCGCACGATATTGGGGGAGAACATAGCTGACGGGAAACTGGTGCAGTTTCCCGTGGCCTTAGACCCCGACGAATGCATTGTCCGAGAGTTATGGATGCCCCCGGCTCTGCTCCAAACGCTCACCAGAAAAGACCCTAGGAAGGCGCTAGAGTACTCTGCCAATGTGAAGGCGTTCTTGGGGCGTTACATCAAAGGTGATGAGATAGATAATTGCCAGTATATGAAGTGCTGGCAGTCAGATATTTTTGAATTGCGAGTCCAGAATCAAGCCCGACCGGATCGCATTCGAATATTTGGTGCCTTTGGTGATTGTGATACGTTTGTTGCATTTTTTCAGCGCCCGAGAAGTTATTTCGGTGGGAAGAGCGATCCAAAATGGAAACGGCAGATACAAAGGGCTGTTGATGATTGGGAAGAGCTATTCCCTGGCAAGTATCGAATGCAGGCAAGACCGTTCTCAAACTGTATAAATAGGGGATATGATGTTCCCCGAGAGGAGTGTCTATGAGTACGCATCTTTCAGAAACCCGGATTCCGGAAGAGCGCCTAGCTGAGCAATGGTATGGGTTGCTTCATAAGGTAATTTCCAGCGTTCAGATTGCGTATAGGAACGCGGCGAAAGAAACCGGCCTGACACAGAAAGTGATGGCTAAGCGACTGGGTATGAATAATCCAGAGGTGATTTCCAGGTGCATATCTGGCCAGAAGAATATGACGCTCCGGACGCTACACAATCTGGCTCGTGCTATGGATTGCAGATTGGATATCGCGATCACTCCACTTTCTAGCCTTAAGGTATTTGATAATGCTCCTGCCAAAACGCCACCTCTTGGTCGTCGGGAGGGATCCAGCTCTGCTGCAGCTCAGGTTGTTTATAAAAACATAGAAGTCATTAAGCGGGTACCGGAGCCGGCATAATGGCCAAGTTTACCCTTAAGAGCGTGATAATCTGCGAAGATGCCAGGAAAGAAGACAACGGTAAGGAAATGCTCATAGGGGTTTACAACGATGTTGTTGTCGTCGGATCGTTTCCAGCAATTATAGATCGATTGTTTGTTCGGCTTTCGATTGACTGTGACCCTGATTATGAAGGTGATTATTCATTTTCTTTAACCGGACCACGGAAGCAGGAAATCCTTAAGATAGCCGAAAAAGTAGGAAAGCAGCCAGACGACGAACCCGGCCGTGTCTTTGGTTTCGGGATGAGAGGCTTCCCCGCTCAGGATGAGGGGTATTACGACATCCACTTTGCTTTAGGCAAAGTGCCAAAAAAAATTGGAAGCTTCGTCGTCAGAATGCCCAAGATAGAATCTGAAGTTGCGAGGCTAGCTCTCGCAAACTGAGGAAGCCTTTGGAGCCTGCATCGACTACGCAATGCTGATCAAGCAGTATGGCGACCCGGAAGGCAAGGCAGTGCCACAGGAGCGCCGCTACAGCCCCGCCGTTTGCACTGACGCGAAGAAGACCCGGATTGAAGGCTCGCCCGATCTGGCGCACGTCAGCACGTCGCATGTTGAACGCCAGACCTCACCATGCGGATGCACATGCGCCGCTTTACGCGCCTCACCAATGCGTTCTCAAAGAAGTTCGAAAATCAGTTTCATATGGTTGCGCTATACACCGTCTGGTACAGCTTCGTCCGCATTCACAAGACGCTCAAGACCTCGCCTGCAATGGCCGCTGGCGTATCGCAGACGCTCTGGTCGATGGACGACCTTTGCGAGAAGATGGACGTCGTTGCGCCGAAGCCGGGTAAGCGTGGTCCCTATAAAAAGTCAGTGGCCGAAATTTCAAACTGAGACACTGCCGCCGCGCAGGCGGGTTTTTTCGTTTTCGTCAGCCAACGCGCCGGCGAAGGCTGCGAAGGATAACCCGAGTTCGTTGCCATGGGCGTCTCCCGCAGGGTTGCCCAACCGATCAGCTGCCTACCGGCTGGCCAAAAGTCGCGTCGAAAGCGGCATCGACTATGGCCAGCTTGGCGGCCTGGACGGTCATGTATTCCTGGTAGAAGGTGTTCGACACCCACATCACCGAATGGCCGCGCTGGCCGAGCCAGCCGATGCTGCCGAGGTTCTCGGCGGCGCGCAGTTTGCGGGCAAGGTGGGTGCGCGACAGCTTGAGCCATTTGGCGAAATCGCCGATCGAAACCACGCTGGTCGCAATCCGCTCCAGGCCGGCATGATCGGGGTCGATGCCCGACATCAGCCAGTCCATGACGATGCCGCCATTGTTGAGCCAGATGAACAGGGAAAAGGTCTGGTTGGGTTCGCGCACCGGCGCGGAGGCTAGCAGGCCGTCCGCTACCAAAGGCTGCAGCCTGGCAACCATTTCGGGATGCTCCAGGAATCTGGCCAAGCGGTCTGCGTCGTCAAGGCGATCCAACGTGCGCAAATGGGCAAGGACCCAGCCGGTAAAAGTCTGCACGGTTGCCGCTGTCGGCTGCAAGGGGTGGGTACGACCGTCGCCACCCGACACGTATTCGGCAATGTGGTAGTGCAGCATCTCCTTGATGAAAGCGTCGGCCGTGTTGCGGCTAGCCACCGCGTGCTGGTGCACGAACTCGATGAAACGCGATACCGTCAGCTCCTTGCGACGGTCCTGCGGGTCGCGCCTGAAATGCATGGCAAGGCCGACATGGCCCATCAGCCAACGCTGCTGCGTGGCGAAAATCGAAGCCAGCCGCGGGCTGTCCTGATAAATCTGGATCAGCGCCAGCGACTGCTCCTGAACGCACCGATGCAACGCCGGATGGCCGGCAATGTCTTCCAATCTCAGCGCCATCTCCTGGTGTTCCGGCTCGACTCCAAAGCGAGTTGCGCTCCAAATTTTTCAGCCTTCGGCAGCTCTGTCCAGAGGGTATCAAATAGCGAGGTTAGGCCCCGTCCGGGTAGCGACCCGTTCATGACGCCCGCGCCGAAAGTCGCCGGAGGCTCCGTTCGATCATTGCGGCCTGCGGTCAGCAGTTTGGATAGAGCATTCGCCGATGTTTCTCTGCTATCGCACACCGGCAGCGGGTGTGCTGGCTACATACGCATCAGCAGGCCGCCATCGACGGCGAGTTCGATGCCGGTGATGTAGCTCGCCGCGTCGGAGAGCAGGAACAGTGCTGCGTTGGCCATGTCCTGTGGCGTGCCGATGCGACCGAGCGGCGCGTAGCTTGCGACGGCCGAGCGCTTTTCCTCGGTGTCCCAGCGCGCCTGCAACGGGGTCAGCGCCATGCCGGGACAGATGGCGTTGGAGCGGATGTGCTCGCCGGCCAATTGCATGGCGAGCGATTTGGATAGCGCGCATACGCCGGCCTTGGATGCCTGGTAGGCATCCTGGGGATTGGCGTCGCCGCGATACCATTGGATGGTCGAGAAATGCACCATGGCACCGCCGCGTCCACCGGAGCGCATATGTGGCACAACCGACCGCGCCGTGTGTACGAAGGATTTCAAATTGATGTTGAACACCTCGTCCCAGACGTCGAGATCCATCTCCAGAGCCGATTTGTCGCGACCGAACCACAGCACGCCGGCGACATTGGCGAGATAGTCGATGCCGCTGCGCTCGCGGCCCGCCGTAGCGATCGTCCGTTCGACAAAGGCGGCGTCGGTGAGATCACCCTGCGCGAAGGTGAGGCTGTCGTCATAAGCGGCGAGGGACACGGGACGCGGCTTGACGTCGATGGCAGTGACGGAGGCGCCCGCATCGAGCAGCGCCAGCGTGATCGCCTCGCCCATACCGCCGCCTGCACCGGCAACGACCGCATGCCTGCCGGTGAAATCGTAAGCAATCATCTGAACCCCTCGTCTGCTTCCGCCAAAATGCCTGATCGAGGGGACAATAGGGCGAACCAGTCGGCTTTCGCCAGCCGGTTGGCACGGCCAAACATCAGCTGCAGACGCGGACCTCCTCGATCACCCTGTGGTGGTGGCGCCAGTGCTTGATCAGTTCGATGTGGCAGCGGTGATGCCGGTAGTGGCGGCGATATTCGCCGTCGCTGTAGTCGCCATATTGCGCGTTCTGGTCGTCATCATACTGGTTGTCGTAAATACGCCGGTCGTGATGGCGGCGAACGATGATTTCGCCATTGTCGAACTGATCATCCGGTGAATATTGGTCGTCCGGTGAATACAGGTCGTCCGGTGAATATTGGTCGTCGTCGGACTGGATAATCACGCTTGCGGCTTGCGTCGGTGCCACCACCGCGGCCGTTGCGGCAAATGCCAAGATGGAAGCTAAAATCAATTTCTTCATTCGGTCCTCCTGCGAACTCAAGACCTATCAACTCGTGGAAGAACCGGGCGTTCCACAGGACATCTACACGCTTTGCGACGCCTGGGACATCAAGCCGTTATCGGCGTCAGCCATGCGCTCCAGTTGGACAAAAGCCGTCAATGGCAGATGGTCGGATGCAACCCGCGAAAGCGGCGTGTCATGCGCGTCGACGGCGGCAATCATGCCATGCCTGTTGGCCATGATGCGGTCGAGCGCCAGCAGCGGCAGGTTCGAGGGGAAGGTGGGGACCGCCGGCGGCTGCGGGCCGAACGACGCATGCAGCGTATTGAGCGCGGAGCGGTTGCCGAGGCGCCATTCGTTGAGGTCGCCGAGCAGCAAGGTCGGCTTTTCGTCCGGGCTGTTCATCAGGTCGAGTACGACACGTGCCTGCTGGGAGCGCGAGCGGCGCAGCAGGCCGAGATGGGCGGCGATGATGCGCAGCGTCTGGCTTCCATCGAGGTCGATCTCTGCCACCAACGCGCCGCGCGGCTCCAGTCCCGGAAGTCTGATCTGGTGCACGTCACGAACGACGCCCTTCTTGAACAGCAAGACATTGCCATGCCAGCCATGGCCCTTGCCGGTCGCGGAAATCGGCACCGGAATCAGGCCGGTTTCGCGCTCGAGCCGGGCGAGGTCGAGAAGCCCGACACGGTCGCCGAAGCGGTTGTCGACTTCCTGCAACGCAATGACATCCGGATCGATTTCGCGGATGACGCGGACGGTTCGCTCCGGGTCGAATTTCCTGTCGACGCCGATGCATTTGTGGACATTGTAGGAGGCAACCAGCGTGCCGGTGATGGCCGTGGTCTTGTGTGCGGCAAGGTTTGCCTTCTGCATCCGGCGGTCACGAATGGATAACAGCATACTTGCCGGAAGGCTGCGTCCGGTCACGCGCATCGTGTGCCTACCATGGCCCCTGCTTTCACCATGCACCTCAGATAGAGTCTTTCAGTCCTTATTCCATGATCGGCATCAAACTATCCGCCTAACACGTCGTTTTGGTAAAGATGGGTTCACTCTCATCCAGAGACAGAGGTGAACCCATCTAGAGATAGGGATAAACTCATCTAGAGATAGGGATTAACCCATCTAGAGATAGGGCGAACCGAGCCAGAGGGCCCGGTCGAACAGTCTGATGAGGAACGGCCGGGCCTTCAACGCTTCCAGCGTGACCGGTACGGCCGTTGCAAGCGCCGACCGGATGCGCGCTTCGATCTCGCTGGCAAAGCCGGCGTCGAGGATTTCGAGGTCGATCTCGAAATTCAGCCGCAGCGACCGGGCGTCAAGATTGGAAGAGCCGACATAGGCCCACACGCCGTCGATCGAAACCAGTTTCGAATGGTCGAAAGGTCCTTCCGTGCGCCAGACGCGGCAATAATGTTTCAGCACCTGGTCGAATTGCGCCGTCATCGCACGGTCGACCAGGAAAAGGTTGTTCACCGCCGGCACGACGATGTCGATTTCGACACCTCGCCTGCCCGCTGTTATCAGCGCACTGATCAGTTCGCGATCCGGCAGGAAATAGGGCGACATCAGGCGGATCGATTTGCGGGCGACGGAGAATGCACCGATCAGCAGTTTGTGGTTGGTTTCGTTGCTGGCATCCGGGCCGGACGCCACCGCCCGCACCAGCATCGGCACACCGGGCGGCGGTGAGAGCGGGGCAATTCGCCAGTCATCGCCCTTCAGCGCCTCCTTGGTAGCGAAACGCCAGTCCTCGGCGGCGACCGAAAAGAGGTCGGCGACGACCGGACCGATCACCCGGAAATGTGTGTCCCTGGCGCTGTTGGAGCCGGCGAATTCGGCGGAGAAGCCCTTGCGGATGTTCATGCCGCCGGTGAAGGCGACCATGCCGTCGACCACAAGGATCTTCCGGTGGGTCCTGAGATTGGCATAGGGCAGGCGCAGACCCATGACGAGATTGCCGTTGAAGAGATCGGCGGTGATGTTGGCCTCGCGCAAATGCCCCAGGATGCTCGGCACGGAGTAGCGGGCGCCGACGGCATCGATCAGCACGCGGACGGCGACGCCACGCCGGACGGCGCCGGCCAGCGCTTCGACGAAGAGCCGGCCGACGGCGTCATTGTCGAAAATGTAGGTTTCGAGCAGGATACTGCGTTCCGCGCCGTCGATCGCCGCACCCATGGCCGCATAGGCCTGGTCGCCGGTCTCCAGCACCTCTATTGCATTTCCAGGCGTCATTGCGCGCCGCGCCACCCTGTCGCCCAGTGTTCTCAAGCCGGTGAACCGCTGCCCGTATCGCTCGACGACAAGGGCCTCTTCGGCGGCGACGTCGCGCTCAAGCTTGGCGGATACCGCGTTGCCGGCAAGCGGACGCTGTGCGGTGATCGTGGCACGACGGATGCGGTTGATGCCGGCGACGGCATAGATCAGCACGCCGAGGATCGGCGACAGCACCATCACGCCGACCCAGCCGGTGGCGGCGCGGACATCCTCCTTGGTCATGACGGCGTGAACGATGCCGACGGTCGCCATCACCACGGAGATGACCGCGAGAATTTGGGGCCAATGAGTCGCCAGGGTCTCCAACATGGCCGAGACTATCCAGCGAGCGATTGCAGAAGGCAATGCAGCCGATCATGTGCTGGAAGTGATCTTGCCAGGCAAATTGCGATGGCAAGCGTTCGATATCGCGAAGAGATACTCAGTGCCGGCGACAGGCTGCCTGGCCGAAAAATTGTAACCTTGGGCAGAGCGGCGAAGCATAGAGACGACCTGACGCAACGTCATTCCATGCAGCCTCCGGTTGTCGAAGGCTTCCTATGCTTGGCGGCGGACTTGTTGTATGCAAGCGGGAATAAAAAACAATGATGTAACGTTTCGGTCGAGGGCGAGGGGGGGCCGCGAATGATGGAGTTCAACTTCGGCGGACCTCCTATGGGTGACGACGACGTCGAATTATCGGCCGAATGCCGGCGCCAGTTGTTGCCGCTCGTGCGCGAAATCGTTCAGGCGGCGGTCGCGGTCGGTTGGAACGAGGAGGATGTTCTTCTCGGCCTTGTCGAACTTGCATGGAATCTGTACGAGGAGCGTCGCGAGGATCAGCAATAGCTGGCGATATTCAGCAGGCCCGCAAGATCTTCGACTGCGTCCAGTGTCGGACCTCCCTTATCCCGGACAAAACGCTTTCTTTGCGCATGGAAGTTCTTCCATAGCCTTAGCATGTGCGTTAGTTTGATTCCCGGGTTGGTGGGCTAAAGGGGATTTCGAACGGCGAGGCGGCTGAGGCGAGGCCCATGAAACATGCGGAGACCTGGGAAGGCGGCGCTTTCCGGGGCGGCGGTCGGGGACGAGTATCCCGACCTGTGTTCGGCGTTATTCCGGAGAGTGCAAGCCCGAGAAGGGCAGCCCAGCGCCGGAGCGCGATGTCTTCGCGCGACTGGATCGCGGAAGCTTCTGGCGAACAGCATTCCTCAGGGATTTTGCCGGCTCGCATAACTGTCCGTGTTCGGCAAAGCCGGCCCGTGGGCTCTCGATACCGTCCGCCGCTGCCGAGCCGACCGGGATCGCCGGGGCCGATCGTCCGTTCAACTCTTGTCCTCCCGGCATTCGATGCGTGAGAGCCGGCATAGGTCCAGTTCGATCAATCACGAATTGTTTTCGAGGGAACGACGGATGCCGCATCAGGTTGAGTTCCATTCGGGAAAGATCCGGAGGCCGAGCCATGCGGCGCCACGATGATCCCCGGGAACCGACTTCCGGGACCGATGCGACGCGACAGCCGACGCTGAACGTGAAAGGCGGGCTTTCGGTGCGCGGTGCGCGCCGCGTGCAGGAATTCCTGAACAAGAACTTTTCGCGCAAACTGGCACTTTCTGAAATGGCCGCGGTTTGCGGGCTTTCGCCCTATCACTTCATGCGGGCTTTCTCGAAGACGTTCGGGGCGCCGCCGCACCAGTATGTTCTCGATCTGCGGCTGGACTTCGCGGAAAGACTGCTTCTCGACAGGCGCATGACCATCGCGGAGATCGCTCATCTCTGCGGATTTTCAAGCCAGAGCCATTTTACCACGATGATGAAGAAGTATCGCGGTGTCACGCCATTGCAGGCGCGGTCCGGAAAGCTTAGGCGGGAAGCTTAGGCGGGCCGGTAGATTGCGCAAGTACTCTGACGCTGGCGGATGATCTCTTATTAAAGCAATTACTAAAGTAACGAGCCGTTAACCTCTACGGTCCTGCGCCGATGTTTTGTCACGAGACAGCAATTTCGTGAAATACCGCAAGCCAGAATCATGGCTTCTTAGCATCAGTTCGTATTGTCAGACATTTTTACGCCGGCAGGCGGGCGGAGAGGGACCATGACCGACAATCACATTTCCAATGGCTCGTTTGCGCGGGCGGTGAATTTTGCCGGGCACTGGATCGCGGGCGCCGGTCACGGCTCTCGCTCGACACGCCGCCGCCTGATGGCGGTGCTGCGCATGGCGCACCGCGTGCTCGGCCTCGGCCGCAAGAATATGGGTCTGGGAACATTGGGCACTGGCGGGATGTCGGCGGCGGCGCTTGCCGTGATGGGGATCATGATCCCGCAAACGGCTTTCGCCCAGCTTGCCATTGGCAACGGGACTGTGACCAACGTCGCGAACTGCACGACTCCCTCCGCAGGGGGGCAAAGCGTAGCTATCGGTTGTGCCAGCACCGCCACCGGGTCCGCCTCAACCGCCGTCGGCGATGGCGCCAAAGTGAATGGCGACGATGGCGTGGCGTTGGGCACCGGTGCCACCGCAACGGGCAATGCTTCGATCGCCATCGGCTACACGATGAGTGCCAATGGCCTCAATGCCATAGGCATAGGTGTCTTTGCAGGCGCAACGGGCGTTAACGCCCTCGCCCTGGGCGGGAACGCCAAGGCCAACGGGGACGGAGCAAGCTCCATTGGCGTCAATTCGGTTGCAACCACAGGCGCGGCCGCCTTTGGCCTGAACGCGCGAGCCGACGGAACGAACTCGACGGCGATCGGATATGTCACCCGGGCGACCGGGCTGCGCGCCACCGCGCTCGGGTTTGGGGCAACAGCGTCCGGGCTGGATTCGCTTGCCCAAGGCAATAGCGCCGTCGCAAGCAACCAGAATGCCATCGCGATCGGCTTCCAGACGACCGCAACGGCGATAAATTCCGTCTATCTCGGCTCGCGTACCGCCGCCGGAACGGGAGCGCTGGCACAGAGTGCCATCGCCATCGGCACGGATGTGACAGCGTCTCAAGTTGACACCACTGCCATCGGACGCTCAAGCAAGGCAACGGGAACGGGCGCCATGGCGATGGGCACGACAGCCAGCGCCTGGGGCAACCAGTCGATCGCACTCGGCCTGGGCGCGATTGCAGGCGTTCAGGCCAACACGGCCCTGCCCAACAGCATCGCGATCGGCACCAATGCGGTCTCTTCCGGTGCTTTCGCCACCGCGATGGGCGCTGCCTCGACCGCGAGTGGCGCCAATTCGGCAGCCGTGGGCTTCCAGGCCCAGGCCGCTGGCGCCAATGCCGCAGCCGTTGGTCCCCAGGCAAATGCATCGGCATTAGACTCGGCAGCGTTCGGCAACGTTGCCACCGCCTCGGGCAATTTCGCGCTCGCGCTGGGCAATTCGGCCGTATCGAGCGGAGTGGGCTCGGTCGCGGCGGGTTCTGGAGCCCAGGCTACCGACGTCTCCACCACCGCGCTCGGCAACAACGCTGCAGCAACGGCGGCAAATGCCAGCGCGCTGGGATTGGGTGCCACGGCTAGCGGAGCATACGCTACTTCGCTTGGTTCCACCTCCAAGGCCACCGGTGCCCGTGCGTTCGCGGGTGGCCGTTCGACCACTGCCCAAGGCGACGATTCCATCGCCATGGGCACGGCGACCATCGCGACCGCGGCGGCCTCGACAGCAATCGGATCGGGCGCTGTGGCAGATGACGTAAATGCGATCGCCATCGGCACCGCCGCCGGCGCGGACACCGCCGACGCGATCGCCATCGGCACCAGCGCGTACGCAAGCGGCGGCAAGGCGGTGGCAATCGGCGCGGACAACATTGCCTATGGCGACGGCGCGGTCGCCATAGGCGATCCAAGCTATGCCAGCGGCACCGGCGCCTTCACCGGCGGTGCCAACAACATCGCCAACAGCGACGGCACGGCGAGCGCCACGGCGGCTAACCAGGCGGCGGGCGCCGTCGCCATCGGCAACAACAACAAGGCGATCGGGCAAGGCTCGGTGGCGCTGGGCAACGGCTCGACCGCCGGTGCCGCTGGCCTCGCCGGCAATGTCGCGCTCGGCGACGGCGCGACGGCGGCGGCGAGCTCCGGTGACGTGGCGCTCGGCTCCGGCTCGGTGACCACGACGGCCGTCGGTACGGCGAGCGGGGTGGTCAACGGCACGACCTATGCATTCCAGGGCACCAACCCAACCTCGACGGTCAGCATCGGCGCGGTCGGCGCCGAGCGCACCCTGACCAACCTGGCTGCGGGGCGCATCAGCGCGCTGTCGACGGATGCGATCAACGGCTCGCAGCTCTTCGCCACCAACCAGGCCGTCGACGCCATCGGCGCCATCGTGAACAACATCAATGTCGGCGGCGGCATCAAGTATTTCCATGCCAACTCGACGGCCGCGGACTCCTCGGCGACGGGTACGGACTCGGTCGCCATCGGACCCGTCGCGACCGCGACCGGGACGAACGCCATCGCGGCCGGTACCAATTCGAGCGCCACCGACGCCAACGCCTCGGCCTTTGGCAGCGGCGCCGTCGCATCGGCCCTCGACGCAACGGCGATGGGCTACATATCCAAGGCCTCGGGCCAATACAGCACCGCCGTCGGCGCCAACGCAAACGCCACTGCCACGTCCAGCACGGCGATCGGCCAGAACGCGTTCGCAACCGGCGTTCAAGCGACCGCACTCGGCGTGGGAGCGAATGCCGGCGCCCAGAATGCGATGGCGCTGGGCGCCCTCTCCGTCGCCAGCAATGTGGGCGACGTAGCGCTCGGCTCGGGCTCGGTGACCGCTGTGGCGGTCGGCACGCCCAGCACCGTGATCAACGGAACGACCTACGCCTTCCAGGGCACTACCCCGGCCTCGACGGTCAGCGTCGGCGCGGTCGGCGCCGAGCGCACCATCACCAACGTCGCGGCAGGGCGGATCAGCGGGTCCTCGACGGATGCGATCAATGGTTCGCAGCTGTTCGCCACCAACCAGGCCGTCGACGCTATTGGCACCACGCTCAGCACCATCGGCGGTTCCGTGACCAATCTCGGCAACACGATCGCCAACATTGCCGGCGATACCTCGACTGCTTATACCGACGCCAATGGCATAGGCATCCGCTATGCCCGCACCAACGAGGCGGGCCTGGCGCAAACGGACTCCTTCGCGCAAGGGATCGGCTCGACCGCCGTCGGCTACCAGGCGACCGCCACCGGCGACAGCGCGCTGGCTCTCGGCCGCGGCACCCAGGCCAGCATCGATGGCGGCGTGGCACTCGGTTCCGGATCGATCTCGGATCGCGCGATTGCTCCTGCTTCCGGGCAACTGCCCGCCGGTCCATCGAACTTCATCCAGTACAACACGACCGACAAAAACCTGCTTGGCGCGGTGTCGGTCGGCACCGCCACGTCCTATCGGCAGATCACCAATGTGGCCGATGGCACCCAGGCGCAGGATGCGGTGACGCTCCGCCAGCTGCAGGGGGCGATCGCCTCGGTATCGGTCACGTCGACCAAGTATTTCCATGCCAATTCGGCGGCCGGCGACTCGCTGGCGGTCGGAGCGGAATCGGTAGCGGTCGGCCCGACAACGGTCGTCAACGGCGACAACGGCATCGGCATCGGCAATGGCGCCATCGTCGACCAGACCGCGCCCGGCGGCACGGCCATCGGCCAGAACGCCCATGTGATGCTGGCCGACGGCCTCGCGCTCGGCACCAATTCGCTCGCTTCCGGCATCCAGTCGGTGGCGCTCGGCGCCGGCGCCCAAAGCACCTTCATCAACAGCGTCGCGCTGGGCGCGCAGTCCATCACCACGGTCGGCGCGCAGACCGGCTACACGGCCTTTGCCCTGACCGGCGCGCAAACCTCGGTCGGCGAGGTGTCGATCGGCGCCGCCGGGGCAGAGCGCAAGCTCACCAATGTCGCGGCGGGCTCGGCCGATACCGATGGCGTCAACGTCTCCCAGCTGCGCGGCGTGACGCAAAACGTCACCGACCTGTTCGGCGGCGGCACCACTGTCAATCCGGACGGTTCGATCACCGGCCCGACCTACAATATCCAGGGCAACAATTATTCGACCGTCTTTGACGGCTTCACAGCCGTCGACAATGCCCTCACCACCATCAACAATGGCGGCGGCATCAAGTACTTCCACGCCAATTCGACGCTGGCCGATAGTGTCGCCGGCGGCACCGACGCCGTGGCGATCGGACCGGAAAGCGTGGCGAGCGGCACCGACAGCCTTGCCGCCGGCCATGGATCGACAGCCACGGGGCAGGGCGCCGTCGCGCTCGGCCAGGGCGCACAGGCCAACAACGCCAACGATGTGGCCCTCGGCTCCGGCTCGGTGACGCAGGCTGCCGTCGGCACCGCCAGCACCGTCATCGGCGGCAAGACCTACGCCTTTGCCGGGACGACTCCGACCGGAACCGTCAGCGTCGGCGATGCAGGCGCCGAGAGGACGATCACCAATGTCGCCGCCGGGCGGGTTACCGCCGACAGCACGGATGCGATCAACGGCTCGCAGCTTTTTGCCACCAACACGGCGATCGACGATCTGAAAGCCGGTGTCGGAAATCTCACCCAGAATGCGGTGGTGTATGACACCAATCCGGACGGCAGCAAGAAGAACAGCATCACGCTGCAAGGCGGCGACGTCAACGCGCCGGTCGTCATCTCGAATGTCGGCCCCGGCGTCGCCGGCACCGATGCGGTCAACGTCAATCAGCTGAACCAGGGCCTGACCGAGGGCAAGAGCTATACGGACAACCGCGTGGCCTACGCCATCGACACGTCCAACGCCTATACCGACAAGGTGGCCGCCACGACCCTGCAACAGGCCAACGACTATACCGACCAGAAGCTCGGCCAGCTCAATTCTGATATCAGCGGCATCAGGGACGAAGCCCGGCAGGCGGCGGCAATCGGGCTTGCGGCTGCTTCGCTGCGCTACGACGACCGGCCTGGAAAGCTGAGCGTCGCGGCGGGTGGCGGCTTGTGGCGGGACGCCGGCGCGTTCGCCTTCGGCGCCGGCTACACCAGCGAAGATGGCCGTATCCGCGGCAATCTGTCCGGAACGGCCGCGGGTGGGCATGTCGGTGTCGGCGCCGGCCTCAGCTTCACCTTGAACTGAGGCGGGGATGAACAGACCGACCAGACATGCCGGCCTCGGGCTCGCCGCACTGACTTGCCTGGTTCTGTCGGGTAGCCTCGTGCCGGCTGCCGGGCAGGCCGGCACGACATACAGGATCAGGCCGTCGGACGTCGTGGTACCCCCCGAGGCGAAACTCGGGGAATACCAGCGCACCATCCGCCCCTTCGAGAACTGGACGCTGATCTGCGACGAGAACATCAAGGCGCGCAAGAAGGTCTGCAACGTCTCGCAGGTGATCGAGGACACGTCCGGCAAGCTGGCCTTCAGCTGGTCGCTTGCCGCCACACAGGACGGCAAGCCGTACATGATCCTGCGCACCGCGCCGAACGCCAGGAGCGACGGCCTTGTGTCGCTGAAATTCGACGGACAGGCGAAGCCGATCGACGTTCACTTGAACGGCTGCAACGACGTGGTCTGTGTCGGCATGTTGCCGGTCGGGCCCGTGATGCGCCAGCAGATATCGCAGAGCGCGACGCCAGCGATCTCCTACCCGACCGTCGACGGCCAGACGATCACCGTGACCGCAACACTCAAGGGGCTGACGGAAGCCCTTTCGCCAATCAAATGACCGGGGAAGCATCATGAGCCAGCAGGACCAGTTCATGTCCGCAAAACGCAGCCCGACCGTCGAGCCGGATCGGCAGAGGCTTGCTGAACCGCCGCGACGGCGGTGGCCGCGCGTCGTCGCACTTTCGCTGATGGGGCTGACGATGGCTGGCCTGGGCTTCGCCGCCGCGAACTACGTCGCGATGACCAACCTGATCGGCGGCGCGACGGCCGCACAGGCGCAGGCAGCCGCGCCAGCACTTCCGGACACGCCTTTCCTCGAGCACGTCAAGCAAGCCGGTGTGCAGGCCTGTTCGACGATCTACCCGGTGCTCGGGCAGATCTTGACGACCGGCGCCAAATACAGCGTCAAATCGCTGTGGAACGACCAGGCAGCCGACAAACACGCCGTTCAGGCCTTTGTCGGCATGGACTATGCGACCGAGCGCTATAGCGGACCGGCCGCCGGCGTCGTCTTCGCATCGCCCACCGCTTCGGGTTGCGAGGGGGCGATGGTGCGGGTGGCGCCGTTCGCCAGTCCGTGTTCCGAGATTCCCTCCGTTCTTCCGCAGGGCAGCAAGATCACCGACCATCTTGGCAAGGTCGAGGTGTACGAGCTTGGCGGGAACGCTGGTGAAGCCCTTCTCCTGCCGACAGGCAACAGCTGTGTGGTGATCTCCGTCGCTTCGGCGGCGAAGTGAGGACGCAAAGCTGATGGCGACGGCTGCTGCAGAGGATTGCTGACTATGAGATACGGACCTTTGGCTGCTGTTCTTGGCTTTGCCTTGCTCTGGGCCGGGCAAGTCATCTCGGCCGATCTGCCGGAAGCGCCGCCCGAACCGCCGGCGCCACCACCGCAGGAGGAAAAAGGCATCTGGGCGGCGATCGCCTATTCCAGCACAGACGTCAAATACGGCTTCTTCTGGGGCGCCGACAAGCGGCAGGAGGCGTCGGATATCGCGCTCAAGCATTGCGAGAACGCGGGCGGAGATAACTGCACCGTGGTAACGGTGTTCCGCAATCATCGCCATTGGAATGACGACGACGATACCGGCTTTCCCTACAAGCACTGCGGTGCCCTGGCCTTGGCCGAGAAGGCGAATGACCGGCAGTTCACGCCCTGGGGCGTGGATTCCGCCGAAACGCGTCGTGAAGCGGAAGACCTCGCTTTGCAGGCCTGCGAGGCGGCGGGAAGCAAATGCAAGATCCGCGAGTGGGTTTGTACATGAAGCGTGGCCTCAAGGCCGTCTCCGCGTTTGGGGCAATCGTATTCTCATTGATGTCGCCGGCTTTGGCCCAGCAACAGGTGGCGGCGGTCCTCGACGGACCGTCGTCGCTGCGCGAAGTCTATCAGGACTGGAGCGTGGCCTGTTCCGTCCGCGAGAAGGCAAGGGTGTGTTCACTTTCGCAGGACCAGGTCCAGCAGAACGGCCAGAGACTTCTTGCGGTGGAAATCGCGGGACGCGCGGACGGTTCGACGACGGCTACCCTGCTTCTACCCTTCGGCATACTGCTCGATTCAGGCGTGACGCTCCAGATCGACGATCGGCCGCCATTGTCCCAGCAGCGCTTCAGGACCTGCCTGCCAACGGGTTGCCTCGCGGTCTTTGCCATCGAACGGTCGGTGCTTGGAAAACTGCGGGAAGGCTCGGTGTTGAAGCTCAATGTCACGACAGATGCCGAGACTCCGCTGACATTCCCGGTGTCGCTGCACGGGCTGACCGCGGCGCTCGACCGTATGACCGCGTTAAGCGCGCGTTGAGGGGGAACGGGGGTCAGTCTGCACCTCGTGGCGCTGTCCGAAATAGCGATCCAGCCCCGGCTTCGGCCGTTAGTAGCCGGTATGATTCTGGCTTCATCGGCCAGCGGGCTTCCGTTTTCTTGTGCTTTCGCACACGTGGCGGCGTCCGGGTACAACCGCAGCGGGCCGATTTCGATGTGCCATTTTTGTTACATCCCGCCGCTCTTCTGATCTGAATCGCCCTTTTAGTGGCGGCTAAACCAATAATCGCTCACAAATTTCTTGAATCTGTGAATAATCCCCCGACACGTAGGCCTTGGCTTGGCCATAGCGCTCAAGTAATAGGGGCGCTGGGGAAACCGTAGGGTGGGTTCATATGAATACGACAAGCATGTCGACCATAGGCAAGCGCCTTGGTCTTTTGATGGCGGCCACCATGCTGACCTGCGGGGGCGCTCATGCGCTCACGCTCAAGGAGGCGATGGCCGTTGCGGTTGAATCCAATCCCGAGATTGGACAGGCAATCGAAAACCGCGAAGCCATCGAATTCGAGCTGCGGCAGGCCAAGGGGCTTTATCTTCCCAGTGTCGACGTCGAGGCATCGGCTGGCGTTCGCCGGCTCGACAATCCGTCCCGGCGATCGCTTTCCATCGAAGACGACGCGCTCTATCCGGCTGAAACGGATCTTACGGTTTCGCAGACGCTTTATGACAGCGGCGCAAGGCGGGCCGAGTTGAACCGCCAGGCATCGCGCGTCGATGGCGCTTCGTTCCGGGTGCTGGAGCGCTCCGAATTCATCGGGCTGTCCGTTGTCCAGGATTACCTGGAGTACATGCTGCAGGCGTCGATCGTTGCCGAAGCGAAGAAGAATCTCGGCTTCCACCAGGCGATTCTCGGCGACATCCGGCAAGGCATTTCGGGCGGCGCGCTAAACGAGGCCGACCGCCAACAGGCCGAGGAACGGCTGTTCGCCGCCAAGGCGCGCATGCAGGAGGCGACCGAAGAACTGGAAGCGGCCAAGATCCGCTTCTTCAAGACCGTCGGAAAGCCACTGACCAGCCCTTCGAGGCCGGGCGATGTCTCGGCCGCGCTGCCACGCTCGCTTGACGAGGCAATAGGGTTGGCGCGGGAAAGCAATCCGCGCGTGCACATGGCCAACAGCGACATCGATGCGGCGGCTTCCCTCGTGGATGCTGCGCGGGCAAAATTTGGCCCCTCCATCATTGCTGAAGGTCGCGCCCGGGCGGGAGCAGACATTGACGGCGACGATGGCGACACCAGCGACCTGCAGGCGCGCGTGGTCCTGCGCTGGAACCTCTACCGCGGCGGTATCGACAAGGCCAACGAGCAGGAGCAGATCCGCCGCACCAGCGAACAGCGTCTGGCGCTGCATCAGGTCCAGCGCGAAATCGAGGAAGCCGTTCGCACCTCATGGGATCGCCGTTTCCGGCAAGCCGATCTGGCAAAGACCCTGAGGCAACAAGCCGCCTCCAGTGAGAAGCTGGTCGCTTCCTATCGCGAGCAGTTCAAAGTCGGACAGCGTTCGCTGCTCGACGTGCTCGATGCACAGAATACGCGGTTCAACACCGCAACGCTGGCTGATACCTCGTCCTATGCATCGCTGTTTGCCGAGTACCGGCTGCTGGCCGCGACCGGACAGTTGCTGAAAACGATGAACCTTCAGCCGGCGAAACAAGCGACGGCCTATGCGCGTACCGAGTTTGCGGCGCCGGAAACCGCGGACACTGAAACCTATGCGCGGACGCCGTCGGAGCAGAAGAACGACCTGCCTTTCGACATTCTCGCCCCGGTGAGGAAGAAGTAAGACGGCGCAAAGTCCAGCGAGAGTTCCGACGGGCAGATCGTGAACCAGCAACCCCATATCCTGTCTCCCAAGGAGGCGTTCAAAGCCTGCTTCGCAGCCGTTGCCGGATATCTCGGCAGGCCGAGCGCGGAGACGGTGCTGTTCGCCGGCGTGCCGCTGTCGGACACGCGAATTGAAATCGACGACATCAGGCACCTTGCCGAGCGCATCGGCATGGAAGTCACCGAGTTCAGCCACCGCGACTTTCTCAGGGGCCGAATCGACCTGCCCGCCATCGTCTTTCGCGTCAGCCAGTTGCCCATCGCCCTGCTCGCGCAAACCGAAGACGGTGCGTATATCACCGCGCCCCAGGAGGACGGCCGAACCGCAATCGGCAGGTCGGAACTCGCCGCCAGCTACATCAGCGGTGGAGCGTCCTTCTCGATCACCTATGCCAACGCGGCCGAGGGGATGACGGTCGGCTCGGCAGCCAAGATCGAGCGAAGACATTGGCTTACCGGAACGATGGGCGCTTTCTGGCGCACCTATTCGAAGGTCGTCCTGGCGGCGGTGTTCATCAACATGCTGGCCATAGCCTCGCCCATCTTCACGATGAACGTCTACGACAGGATCCTGCCGAACAAGGCGATATCGACACTGTGGGTTCTGGCAATCGGCATTGGCGCCGTCATCCTGTTCGACCTGCTTTTGAAGACGGCCAGGGCTTCCCTCATCGACTATGCCGGGCGCAAAGCCGATCTTCGGATATCGTATCTTCTGTTCGAGAAAGTGCTGAACTCGTCGCTGTCGGCGCGTCCCGGTTCGACCGGTGAATACGCAAACAGGGTCACGCAATATGAGTTCGTCAGGGAGTTCTTCACCTCGAACACCATCAGCGTGTTCATCGATACGGCATTCGTCTTCGTCTTTCTGCTCGTCATCTATGCGATAGGCGGCTGGCTGGTGATCATACCGGCGCTGGCCTTCGTGATGTCGGTTGTCGTCGGCCTGATCACGCAGCGTCGCATCGGCAAGCGCGTCGCCGCCTCGATGAACGAGGCTTCGCAACGCCAGTCGCTGCTGGTCGAATCCATCTCCACGCTGGAGACGATCAAGTCGCTGCGCGCCGAGGCGTATCTGCTGCGCAAATGGGGGGAGCACTCCAAGAACGCCGCCAACACCTCCGAGAAGATCAAGCAGCTTTCGGCGGCCGCGGGCAACATCACCCAGTCCATACAACAGCTGGTGACCGTCGCCCTGGTCGTGGCCGGTGCCTACGCCTTCTCGGAAGGACATGTTTCGACAGGAGCGATCATAGGAACGGTGATGCTGGCAGGCCGGGCCGTGGCTCCGCTCGGCCAGATTGCCATCACGCTGTCCCGGTTCCGCCAGGCCATGCTCTCGTTGAGGATGGTGAACTCGATCATGGCTCAGCCGGAAGACCGACCGGACACGGTGGGTTTCGTCAACCGCCCCATTCGCAGCGGGGCGATGGTGTTCAGAAACGTCGGGTTCGTCTATCCCGGCACGGAAAACGAGGTTTTGAGCGGCCTGAATTTCTCGGTGAAGCCGGGTGAGCGGGTCGGCATCATTGGCCGCATAGGATCGGGCAAGACGACGATGGGTCGCCTGATCGGCCGGCTTTTCCTGCCGACTTCCGGCGAGCTGCTGCTGGATGGGATCGACATTCGCCAGTATCACCCCTCCGAGGTTCGCGCCGCGGTCGGCATCGTTGCGCAGGCTGGCGACCTGTTCTCGGGCACGATCAAGGAAAACCTCCTGATGGCATGCCCCGAGGCTACCGACGAGCAGATCATCGAAGCGGCGAAGGCCGCCGGCGTCGACGATTTCGTCTCACGCCACCCGCGCGGCTACGATATGAATGTCGGCGAGCGCGGCACCAATCTTTCCGGCGGCCAGAGGCAGACGGTGGCGATCGCACGCCTGCTTTTGACCAAACCGAAAATCGTCTTTCTGGATGAACCATCGGGCTCGATGGATCTCGCATCGGAACGCCAGTTGATCAAGCAGCTCAAAGTCGCCTTTGACCGCGACACGACGCTGATCGTCTCCACACACCGGTTCAGCATGCTAGAACTGGCCGACCGCCTGATCGTCATCGAGCGGGGCAAGATCGTTGCCGACGGTCCGAAGGACCAAGTCATACAGGCGTTGCAGAAAACAAGCGCCTGATTGAACAAACAGTAATGCATCCAATGCGTTGGGGCGTGGGAAATGCTTGCCAGGGAAGATCGACCGCCGCTTTTCGCGTCGGCGTCCATATTCATCATAGGAGCGCTCTTCGTCGCTTTTGTCGCCTGGGCATCCTTTGCTGAAGTCGATGAGATCGCACGCGGCGACGGCAAGGTCATACCCGCTTCCAAGACCCAGGTCATTCAGGCGAGTGAAGCCGGTGTCGTTCAGGAGATCGCCGTGACGATCGGCCAGATCGTCAAGAAGAACGATCTCATCATCCGTCTGGACAACACGCTCAACACGTCCAGCCTCGGCGAGCAGCAGGCCAAGGCGCGCGCGCTGGAAGTGCGCATAGCAAGGTTGAAATACGAACAGGCCGGCAATCTGTCGGGCGCATTTCCGTGCCCGCAAGACATTCAGTCGATCGCTCCGCAAATCTGCGACAATGAACAGAAGCTGCTCATCGCCCGACGCGAGAATTCCGACAACAAGCTATCCGTGCTCAAGTCACGCCTCGATCAGCGCGAAAAGGAACTGGCCGAGGCGATCGCCAATTCCGACCGTCTGACCAAGAACCTGGCCGTCAGCGACCAGGAGGCAACGCTGGTCGACGCGATGGTCAAGAAAGGCCTGATGGCAAGGACCGAGCAGCTCCGGGTGGAACGCGAGCAGACCGAACTCAACGGTCAGCTGAACCTGGCGGGCGAGACCATCAAGAAGGGCAAGGCGGCGATCACGGAAGCACAGCTTCAGGTCGAGGAGCTCGGCCTGCAACTGCAGCAGGAGGCGTTGGACGACCTCACCCAGGCGCTGGCGGACCTTTCGGTGGTGGATGAAACCATAAGGGGGGCGACCGACAAGGTGGCCCGAACCGATATCCGGTCTCCGGTGGACGGCATCGTCAACACGCTGGAGCTGAACACCGTCGGCGCCTTCGTCCAGCCTGGCGCCGTCGTGGCCGGCATCGTGCCGACCTCCGAGACCTTGCTGGTGGAGGCACGGGTTTCGCCACGGGATGTCGCGTTCATCCGCCCCGACCAGGAAGCACTTATCAAGGTCACCGCCTATGATTTCTCGATCTTCGGCGGCATCGAGGGCAAGGTTTCGAACATCACGGCAGACAGTCTGGTCGATCAGAAGACGGGGGAACCCTACTATCAGGTGCGCGTGTCGACGGACAAATCGACACTTCTGAGAGACGGCAAAGCCTATTCGATCATCCCTGGAATGATCTGTTCAGTCGACATCAAGACCGGGCGCAAGACGATCCTGCACTACCTCCTGAAGCCGATCAACAAGGCGCGTGAGGAGGCGATGAGTGAGCGGTAGCGCCAGCCTCCATCAACCCGATCGCGAGCGGCTGCTGCCTTCGGTCACAGCCGAGGATTTTGGGCTGGAATTTCGGGTCGTGGCGCGCGGCGGCATACGACGCGGCATTCGTCTGGAGCGGGCATTCTGGATGGCGCTGAAGCACATGGCCGAAATCCGCAAATGCACGATCGGCATGCTCATCGACGAGATCGCCGAAAGCCAGGCGCAGACGGGCAACCTGACATCTGCGATCCGGGTGGCCTGCATGCGTGGATTGGGGGACGAGAACCTGACGTTGCGAAAGCTTGCGTCGATCAATACCATCAACGCCATACTGGTCGCTTGCCCGTCGCCGGCCTTTGCGCTGGCATCGTCGAAGAAGATCCTGACGTTCAACGCGCCGTTCCAGCAGCTGGTCAAGCGTCAACTGCCGATCGCCCCAAGCGATGATGCGCGCAACGACCTCAAGCTGGCGCTGGACCTCAATGTGGCTGATATCTTCGCGCGGCTCGATGCCAATGGCGAAACGCCGGTGGCCACCGGCTTTGTCATAGGTGCCGGCGAACGTCGATACCGTGGGCAGTTGAACGCGGTGCGCGCGCCGGTGGTCGAGCCGGAGCTGCTGATGGCGTTCGTCTTCGCCGGCTAGACCGGTTCGCTCACCGGACGTGCTTTGCCAATCCCAGCGTAGACCTGCCCCAGAGTAGACCTACGGCTGAAAACCTTCACCCGGCGCGACGGTCGCGAAGCCGCCCTTGATGTCGGCCATCTGGGCTTCGCCCGGTCTGGAGCCGTGGATCCAGGCCCGGTCCGTGCTGAACGAATAGAGCGGAACGTAGTCCGGCAGATCGCTGTCGCGCATAACGGTGTTGCTGAGGCTGTCGAGAATGAAGGTGCCGCTACCCGTGCTCACCGACAGCACGGCGTGAAAGAAGCCTCGCTTGCGGTCCTGGAGAACGACCAGCGCCATGCTTTGCGTTGGGATGCCGGCCCTCAGCAGAGCCGTCATCTTGAGGATGGCGAAATCCTCGCAGTCTCCGGCCCGCCGTTCGAGGATCTCCGACGGCTTCGCCCAATAGTCGAGCTTGCCATAGACGACGCTGTCTTTCCTGTAGGCGATCAGGTGATTTACGGCGCTGTTGACGAAGGACAGTTTCTCGCTGAACCCCTTGCCTTGGGCGACGGAGACCATGTCGACGAAAGCCGCGCTCTTGCGCTCGCAGTCGCTGCCAGCCGAACAGGCGATGATTGCCCGGTAGACGGGCGCCCAGCGGGCCGAGACGGGAAAATTGCGCATCGACAAGGCGACCGACCCGAACACGCCCGGAATGATCGACGCGGTCTGCACAGGGTCTATCCCGGCTTGCGCCATTGACGGGCTGTCGCCGCGATCGGCAATCGCCGGGCCATAGCTGCCGAACACCATGCCGATGCGGTAAGGGGCAGCAGGCTGCCAGGGCTGAGGCCTCGCCAGCGACACACCGCCGAGGCAGGGCGGCGTCTGGACCCTTTCCAGAGGCGCGCCCTGTGCGGCTGCATCGCTGGAAATTGCGTTCGCGAATGATGGCCCTGCCAGGCCGGCAAGCGCGATTGCCAGCAGGAGCACCTTGAGCCCGGTTTTTCCCAGAGCTGAGTTTTCTTTTTTCATGACGCCCACCTTTGACTGTGGACGCTACCAATCTTGTCTCAAATTATTGGAAAGGAAGGTAGGTAACTTTCCCCCAAATCACTTCGACTATTTTGCGTAAAATTTTATACAAATTTATACTTCCATTTACCAAAGAATCGCGGCTCACCTCCATCCTTTCGGCTCCCACGCGGGCCAATGTATATCAGGTTATATTGTTGTAGTTTACCACGTGTAAAAAATGCCGAACCATGCATATCTGAGTATATGAAATAGATTGCAGGACGGTTGCAAAGCAGAGGTCGCCACTGTCTCTTTCCGGGAAATGACGGAGGGGTTTCAGCAATGACCACCAATATCGATTTGGACAGCTTTTCGGGTTCCATGGACGACCATTCGGCGTCCGGCGAACACAACAGTCAGATTTCGCCGGCAGAGATGCAGGTCGCACAGGCAACGGCGGCACAGCAGCCCGCCCCGGCAGCCTCCGAACCGGTGCCGGTCGATGTCGGCGCAGCGCCGGCCAAGCCGGAGGCACCGGTTACGGCAAACGCACCCGCGGCGACGGCACCGCACGAATATGTGGCTGACGCTGGCAACATCGTAAAACTTCCGTCCAACGTTTCCATCGACAACATCAAGGTCGACGGCAACAACCTTGTGCTCGAACAGGCCGACGGCTCGGTGATCGTGATCAAGGACGGCGCCTTGCACGTGCCGACCTTCATCATCGGCGACGTCGAGGTGCCGCGCGTTGCCCTGCTGGCGGCGCTGGAAGCCAGCCATGTCGATGTTGCCTTCGGTGCCGACGGTTCCATATCGGCCGGCCCAGGCGGTTCGAATTCCAGTGCAGGCGGAGACTTCTCGGTCCCCCCCGGCGGCATCGGCGACGGCTTCGACCTGTCGGCCCTGCTCCCGCCGACAGCCTTGCAGTTTGGTCAATTGGACCGGCGTGAGCTGTTCCCCTCGATCGTCGACAGGCAGGTTACAGTGACGGCCACGTCCTTGCTTGCTCCCAGCGAAGCGGCCAGCGAAACCGGCCTTGATGGCGGCCCGACACAATCGCCGGGTAGCGACGCACCGAGCCATTCGGAAACATCCAGCAAGGGAACGATCAGCATCGATGCGCCGGATGGAATCGGGTCGATCGTCATCAACGGCGTCACCGTCACCGGTGTCGGCCAGCACATCCCGGGGGATTTCGGTTTCCTGACGATCGTCTCCTACAATCCGAGCACCGGTGCCATCGAATACAATTACACGGTGACCGAATCGGTCACGCATCCCTTGCAGGGGGATGGATTCAATCCGAACGACACGGTTCCGGACAATTTCAGCATCACTGTCACGGATGTCGACGGCGATACGGCCAGCACCACCTTTGCCGTCGCCATCGTCGACGACGTGCCGACTGCGGTTGCCGACAGCGACAGCATCGCCGCCGGCCAGTTCGGCCCCGCCACGGGCAATGTGCTTGTCGGCGGTACGGATGCGGGTGATGGCAATACCACGGACGGCGTTGCCGACACCCAGGGCGCCGACGGGGCGACGGTGGTGGGCGTTGCGGCCGGCAACACCAATACCGATGTCACTGACGCGGCTACGCTCGACGTGCCCTTCCAGGGCGCCTACGGCAAGCTGACGCTGCACAGCGACGGCAGCTATACCTACGTGCGCGACGCCGGCACGCCCGGCGGCGTCAACGACGTCTTCACCTACACGATCAAGGACGGCGACGGCGACACCTCGCACACCACGCTGACGATCTCGATCGGCAATTCGACGCCTGTCATCACCGACCTGACGCCGCAAGCCAACGGCGGCGATGTCGTCGTCAACGAGGCTGCATTGAATGTCGGCACGGCGGGCGGGCCTGGGTCGGATCCGGCAAGCACGGCCGAGACCGGCGCCGGCACTTTCACCATCTCCTCGCCCGACGGCATCCATTCGCTGGCGATCGACGGCAATGCCTTCATCACCAATGGCGCGTTCACCGCAGGCTCCTTCACCACCGCGCTCGGCAACACACTCAATGTGACGGCTTACAATGCCGCCACCGGCCAGGTGAGCTACACCTACACGCTGGTCGACAACGAGGCGCATGACCCCATCCAGGGCACGAACAACCTGTTTGAAAACTTCACCGTCACACTGACAGACCAGGATCTGCAGAGCACCGACGCCACGCTCTCCGTCAAGATCGTCGACGATGTGCCGACGGCGCATGATGAAGCCTCGCAGTCAATTGCGGAAGGTGCTCCGGCGCTGACCGGGACACTGGACTTCGTCGCGGGCGCAGATGGCGCGACGGTGACGCATGTCAACGGCACGCTGCTGATCTTCGATGCCGGCACGGGCTACTCGCAGTCGGTCGACATCGGCGCGGGCACCATCCAGGTGAAGGCGGACGGGTCATACTCGTTCACGCCGGATGCCTCGGTCGACAACAGCTCCGGTCCGGTGGCGGTCAACGCGACCTACACGGTGACGGATGGCGATCTCGACACTTCGACGGCCAACATCGCCTTCACGATCACGGACGGCGCAGGCCCGGCTGCGGGCGCTCCGATCACGCTGGCGCTTGACGACCAGAACCTGAGCGACGGCTCGACGCCGGCCGGCCCTGACTTCGCCGCGAACTCGATCACCTTCACGCCGGGCTCGGACGCGATCGCCTCGATCGCCTTCGGCACCGATTTGAGCGGGCTGAACACCGCCAACCTGACCTGGACCAGGGTGTCGGACACCCAGGTCGTGGGCAAGGACGGCGCCGTGACGGTGGTGACGCTCGATCTGTCGGTTGCCAGCAATGTGGCAACGGTGACGGCGACGCTGAACAACAACTACGATGCACATCCCGGCATCAATCTCGACGATCTGGTCAATCTGGGCCATCTCGGCGTGGTCGCAACCGATACTGACGGTGACCAGGCGACTGGCACGGTCAACGTGACGGTGTCCGACGACGTGCCGACGGCGCATGATGAAGCCTCGCAGTCAATTGCGGAAGGTGCTCCGGCGCTGACCGGGACACTGGACTTCGTTGCGGGCGCCGATGGCGCCACGGTGACGCATGTCAACGGCACGCTGCTAATCTTTGATGCCGGCACGGGCTACTCGCAGTCGGTCGACATCGGCGCGGGCACCATCCAGGTGAAGGCGGACGGGTCATACTCGTTCACGCCGGATGCCTCGGTCGACAACAGCTCCGGTCCGGTGGCGGTCAACGCGACCTACACGGTGACGGACGGCGACCTCGACACTTCGACGGCCAACATCGCCTTCACGATCACGGACGGCGCAGGCCCGGCTGCGGGCGCTCCGATCACGCTGGCGCTTGACGACCAGAACCTGAGCGACGGCTCGACGCCGGCCGGCCCGGACTTCGCCGCGAACTCGATCACCTTCACGCCGGGCTCGGACGCGATCGCCTCGATCGCCTTCGGCACCGATTTGAGCGGGCTGAACACCGCCAACCTGACCTGGACCAGGGTGTCGGACACCCAAGTCGTGGGCAAGGACGGCGGTGTTACGGTGGTGACGCTGGATCTGTCGGTTGCCAGCAATGTGGCAACGGTGACGGCGACGCTGAACAACAATTACGACGCCCATCCTGGCATCAACGCCGACGATCTGGTCAATCTGGGCCATCTCGGCGTGGTCGCAACCGATACTGACGGTGACCAGGCGACCGGCACGGTCAACGTGACGGTGTCCGACGATGTGCCGACGGCGCATGATGAAGCCTCGCAGAACGTCGCCGAAGGCGCGACGATCACCGGCACGCTGGACTTCGTCGCCGGCGCCGACGGCGCTACGGTGACGCATATCGGCGCCATCCCGCTGGTCTTCGGCGGCGACGGCTATTCGCAGCCGATCGATATCGGCGATGGCTTGATCAAGGTGATGGCTGACGGCCATTACTCCTTCACCGCCAACAGTTCGGTTGTCGGCACCGGCGCGGCTTCTGCAATTTACACGGTGACGGACGGCGACGGTGACACGTCGACGGCCCGCATCAGCTTTGCGGTGACGGACGCCAATGTTCCGACCGGCGGCACAGCTGCGGCCTCGGTTGACGACGACGGCCTCGCCGGCGGCAATCCAGCGAGCACGACGGGCGACCTTGCGGTCCCCAACACGGACGGTGACAACAACGAGGCAACGTTTTCGGGCACGCTGGGTGGCAGCATCGGCGGCGACGGCGCCGGCGCCAACGGCTTCTCGTTTGCAACGCTGAACGGCACCACCGGCACGGTCGGCCAGGAGAGCGTGACCTACAACTGGGACGCGGCCGGCAACACGCTGACGGCAACAGGGCCACGCGGGGATCTGTTCACGGTACATGTGACGGACCCGGCGACGGGCGCCTACACGGTGACGCTGCTCGACAACGTGTTGCAGGCCCCGGGCAACAACGAGAACGATGCGACGGTCGGCCTCGGCTATGTGATCACTGACGCCGACGGCTCGACGGCGAACGGCACGCTGACCATCACCTTTAACGATGATGCACCGACGGTGGCGTTGGCTGATGTGAAGCTGCCGTCGCTGACGGTGGACGAGACGGCTCTGCTCACCAATGCAACGGCAAGCTTTGCGGCCGCCTTCACGCCGAGCTTCGGCGCCGATG